>JADDQD010000127.1:9097-25815 GCA_016781555.1 Pseudomonadota bacterium
GTGCTTCGAAATGGATGCTGGTGCCATCGAAGCGCACCGGCGCCGGACGCGCCATCGACCGTACCTTTGCGGTGAGCCCATCGCGCTGCTCTTCGGCAAGCCAGTTCACGCCGGCAAGATGCGCCGTGCGAACGGCCAGAGCCTCTTTCGGGCCGACGACCACCCGCCTGCTCTCCGGTTCCAGGCGCACGACATATAGGGGCTCTGAATGGCCGCCAATCTCGAGCCCGCGCCGCTGCCCCACGGTGAAATGGATGAGACCCTTGTGTTGGCCCAGCACTCGGCCCCCGGCATCGACGATCTCGCCCGGCTGGCCAGCCTCGGGCCGGACCTTCTTCACCACTGCGGCATAATCGCCATTGGGTACGAAGCAGATATCCTGACTGTCGGGCTTTTCGGCGACGGCGAGTTTCAGCTCTTTGGCAACCTCGCGCACTGCTGTCTTGGGCATGCTCCCAAGTGGGAAACGCAGGAATTCGAGCTGCTCGCGCGTTGTTGCGAACAGGAAATAACTCTGGTCGCGTGCGGGGTCGGCGGCCCGGTGAAGTTCCGGCCCGTTCGCGCGCACGACCCGGCGAACATAGTGCCCGGTCGCCAGGCAATCAGCGCCGAGCTCGCGCGCGAGGCCGAGAAGGTCGGTAAACTTCACACCCTGATTGCAAGCGATGCAGGGGATCGGGGTGCGGCCGCGCGCATATTCGTCGGCGAAGCGGTCGATGACGCTGCCTTTGAAGCGGCTTTCATAGTCGAAAACATAATGCGCAATGCCCAGCCGATCGGCGACAGTGCGCGCATCATAGATGTCTTGCCCGGCGCAGCAGCTTCCAGTGCGTTGAACAGCGGCGCCGTGGTCATAGAGCTGCAGCGTCACTCCGATTACCTCGGCGCCCGAGCGCGCCGCGAGCGCGGCCACAACCGAGCTGTCGACGCCGCCTGACATGGCGACGACGATCCGGGTTTTGTGCTGCGGCCGGGCGAGCTGGAAATCAACAGTCATCGAAGACGCACATAGCGATTGCTGGAGCGATCGGACAGTGGCGCGCCGCCTTTACCTGGTCTTCAGCTTGTTTGTTTAGATGCGAACCGATGGATTTGAGCTTCTTCCGCCGCGCCGAGATGCGGTTCGCCGGCCGTTCGGCCGTGCGGCTGGATTATGGCGTGCTGATCGCGACCCTGGATGCCCTGCAGTCAGCGAGCACCGCCGCGCGGACTTTGCGCAACGCCGGCAGCGAAGGCTCTGCTCCAGCGGCACGCAATCCAGCGATCGAGCTGATCCTCGGCGGCCCCGGCTGGCGCGAAGCGATCGATGCGCAGGGCGGGGCTTTCAACCGCGTCTGCGCCAAGCACGTTGGAAAGGGCGCGTAAACGCAAATGACCGTGATGTTTACCTTGGCATTTCAGCCTTCCTTCAACGGCCACCAGCTAGAAGCAAGGCATGCAGGGGCGGCGACGCCGCAAGCCAAAGGGCACTTTTGAGGTAGGAATGATCGAGAACCAGAAGATACGTCCGGCTCAGGTGATTGGCCCCCTCGGCGAACCGCTGACGCTCGATTCGCTGCCGCCGCCGGCAACCACCCGATGGGTGGTTCGGCGCAAGGCGGAAGTCGTGGCGGCGGTGAGCGGCGGTCTCCTCAGCGTCGATGAAGCCTGCGAGCGCTATCGCCTCACGTTGGAAGAGTTTGCGAGCTGGCAGCGGGCGGTGGACCGCTCGGGGATGCCCGGGCTCCGCGTTACCCGCATCCAGCACTACAAGTCGCTTTACGAGCGGCAGCAGAAATTCTGAAGCGCCGCGGCTGACACCGTTTCAGCCTAAGTAGCTGAATCTCAAAAGAACCCGGCGAAGCTTGGCTTCCGCCGGGCTTTTTTGCCTCCTCGCCTTCAGCATCGGCAGGAACCGTGCGTTCGGCTGCGCGTCTTGAGTTCGGACCGGAGCCGAAACTCTCGGCCAGGCGGGCTGACAACAGGAGGTTCTATGATTGGTTTCATCATCTGGATTGTGGTCGGCGGGATCATCGGCTGGCTCGCCAGCATCGTAATGCGTACCGACGCGCAGCAAGGCATTTTGCTCAACATCATCGTCGGCATCGTCGGGGCCTTTCTTGCCGGGCTGGTGATGGGCGGCGGCTCGATCAATCGAGATATCAACTTGACGTCGATTCTGGCATCGCTCGTCGGCGCGATCGTCCTGCTCGCAATCGTTAATTTCTTCCGCCGCGGCCGGGTGCGCTAGATCATAGCCGATTCGCTCAATGGGCCGCCCGCTCCCGCGCGGCGGCCCATTTCTTGCTGATCAATGGCCGGCTGCGCTGTCAGCGTGGCAACAGCGCCATGGCCCCAGCGGCGCTGGCACTCAGCCTCGCCGCCTGCGCATCACCAGCCGGTAGATAAACAGGATCACGATTGCGCCAAGGGTTGCAGCGATGAAGCTGCCCGCTTGGCCTTGGCTGTACCAGCCTACAGCATTGCCGATGAAGCCTGCCAGCAGTGCGCCTGCGATGCCGAGCAGGATGGTGACGATGCATCCGCCAGGGTCGCGGCCGGGCATGATCCACTTGGCGAGGATACCTGCCACCGCCCCGATAAAGATCCAACCGAAAAAGCCGTAGGTTCCGAGCATTTCTTGTTCCTCCTACGCTTACCACGTGCGTGCAGGCGCGCCCGAGCGGCCCGAACTTTCCCGAACATGCGACAATGGCAAAAGGCTCCCGGACCGTGTATGGCTGCAAGGGCACGCTCGGGGGGCATCGCCAAGAACGGGCTTGAGGCGGGTGGCTTATTTGTATAACACAGTAGTAGGAGCGGCGGCTGCCGCCTTGGCGGCGCGTGGGGAAGACGAGAACGATGAACATTGAAACGGCAGCCTGGCGCCGCGGCGCACCTGAAGGTGAAGTTCTGAGCAGCGCAGTGCTGACGCACAAGCGGCGCCGGCGCCGCATTGTCATCGCCGTCATTGCAGCCCTCGTTGTGCTCGCCGCCATTCTCCTCGCGATGATGGCCCGGGGCGGCGAAGCCGCGTCGCCTCCGCGGGCCGGCAAAGACAAAGGCGCTGCAGTTCCAAGCGTCACTGTGGTTGTCCCCGGACGCCAGCAGGTTGCCCGCCTCATTTCCGCAACGGGAACCCTTGCGGCTCGGGTCGACATGCCAGTCGGGGTGGCTGGTGAAGGCGGCGCGGTGGCCCGGGTTCTGGTTGAGCCCGGCCAATGGGTAGGCTCCGGTCAAACATTGGCAGTGATCGAACGCTCGGTGCAGAGCCAGGAAGCGCAGCGCCTTGCTGCGCAGATCCAGGTCAGCCGCGCCGATGGCAGGCTTGCGCAGCAGGAGCTGGATCGGGCGCAGTCGCTGGTCAGCCGCGGCTTCGTCTCGCGTGCGGATGTTGATCGCCGGGTCGCGGCGCGCGATGCCGCTGCGGCGCGTGTCCGGGTGGCGCAAGCGCAACTCGGTGAGATCCGCGCGCGAATGGGTCGGCTCGACATCCGCGCACCCGCCGCAGGTCTCGTGCTCGAACGAAATGTGGAGCCGGGCCAGGTCGTGGGCGGCGGTTCCGGTGCGCTGTTCCGCATCGCCCGCGGCGGTGAGATGGAGATGCGCGCGCGGCTTCCGGAGGCGGACCTTGCGCGCGTTCGGCCCGGGGTGCCTGCCTCGGTCACTCCGGTTGGTTCAGAGCGGAGCTACCAAGGCCAGGTATGGCAGATCTCTCCCGTCATCGATCCGCAGACTCGCCAGGGTGAAGCTCGGATCGCCGTGCCCTATCACCGCGATCTGCGCCCGGGCGGATTTGCAAGCGCGGAGATCCGAGCGGGCGCCGTCGATGCCCCGCTTCTCCCCGAGTCAGCCGTTCAAAGCGACGAAAAAGGTAATTTCGTGTACGTCGTCAGCGGCAAGAACGAAGTCGCGCGGCGGGACGTCAGAGTCGGCGATGTGACCGACGCCGGGATTGCGATCGCCGAGGGGCTTCAGGGGAACGAGCGCGTGGTGCTTTCCGCGGGCGCGTTCCTGAACCCGGGACAGAAGGTCCTGCCTCGGCGGGCCAGGGTGCAATGAATCTGCAACTCTCCCACGTGGTGAGACCCGGCGACGCCTGCGAAAGGGTGCCAAATGAACTTTCGTAACATGTCGGCCTGGTCGATCCGCAATCCGGTTCCACCCATGGTCGTCTTTGTCGGGCTGGCGCTTGCCGGAATCATCAGCTTCTTGACGATGGAAGTCCAGAACGACCCCGACATCGACTTCCCGGTCGCCATTATTTCGATCAGCCAGCCCGGCGCAGCGCCGAGCGAGCTCGAGACGCAGGTTGCTCAGCGCGTCGAGGCCGCCGTGCGCTCCATCTCAGGCGTGGACGAGATCACCTCGATGGTCGGCGAGGGCAATTCCACCACCATCGTCCAACTCGACATCGGAACTCCGATTGACCGGTCGGTGAACGACATCCGCGATGCGGTGCAGCAGATCCGCAGCGATCTTCCCGAGGGGATCCTCGAGCCTCAGATCATGCGCCGGGACACCACCGACCACGATCTGGCGAGCTTTTCGGTTGTTGCGAACAACATGACGCTCGAGCAGCTGAGTTGGTATGTCGACAACACCGTTGCGAAGGCGCTGCTATCCGTTCCGGGCATGGCTGGGGTCCAGCGTTCCGGCGGCGTTTCGCGCGAAATCCGGGTCATCGTTGACCCGGCGAAACTTCAGGCCTTCGGCATCACGGCGAGTCAGGTCAACCAGCAGCTGCGGGCCGTCAATATCAACACGGCTGGCGGCCGGGCTGAGATTGCAGGCTCGGAGCAGTCGGTCCGTGTGCTCGGAAACGCCGCAAGCGCCTACGCGCTGGGCCAGACGCAAATCGCGGTCGGCGGCGGCCGCACGGTGAAGCTTGCCGATATCGCCCATGTGCGGGACCTTTATGCCGAGCAACGGGGCTACGCCACCCAGAACGGACAGCAGGTGCTGAGCTTCAGCTTTCAGCGCGCCAAAGGCGAGTCGGACGTAAGCGTCTTCGAGGGCGCCATGGAGAAACTCGAGGCGCTGAAAAAGCGAAACCCAGACGTTCAGTTCGTCGAGCTTACCAACTCGGTTAAATACACCAAGGGCCAGTACAACTCGGCCATGGAAGCCATGGTGGAGGGCGCAATTCTCGCCGTCCTCGTCGTGTTCCTGTTCCTGCGCGACTGGCGAGCGACCGCCATTTCGGCGCTTGCCATTCCGCTGTCCGCGATACCGACCTTCTGGTTCATGGACTTGATGGGCTTCACGCTGAACGGGATGACGCTGCTGGCGCTGAGCCTCGTTGCCGGCGTGCTCGTCGATGATGCCATCGTCGAAATCGAGAATATCGTCCGCCACATGCGGATGGGAAAGTCTGCCTACCAGGCTTCGATAGAGGCCGCTGACGAAATCGGCTTGGCGGTGCTTGCCACGACCATGGCGATCGTCGCGGTGTTCCTGCCGGTCGGCCTCATGCCCGGTATCGCCGGCCAGTTCTTCAAGAACTTCGGGATGACGGTCGTCGCAGCCGTGCTGATGAGTCTTGCCGTCGCGCGTATGATTACGCCGATGATCGCCGCTTATTTCCTCAAGGCCAAAGGCCAGGCCAAGCACGGCGAGGGCCGGCTCATGGATTGGTACATGGTGGTGCTGAAATGGACGCTGGGGCACCGCTGGTCTGCAGTGCTCGGCGGGTTCGTCGCTTTGGCGCTAACCGTGTGGACCTTCATGGTGCTTCCGCAGACGTTCCAACCGAGCATTGATTCCGATGAAAGCACTGCAACCGTGGAAATGGCGCCGGGCAGCACCTTGGCGCAGACCGGTCGCGTCGCGCGTGAAGTCGAAGCCCTCCTTCGTCAGCAGCCCGAGGTGGATTCCGTTTTTACACGCGTTCGCGTCGGTAACGCCACTGTGCAAGCGAAGTTCAAGGAGGACAAGGAGCGATCCAGCCTCGAGTTCGAGCGGTCGCTCGCCCCGGAGCTTAGCGGGATTGCTGACGCGCGGGTCTCATTTCAATCGCAGTTCGGCGGTAGCCGCGAACTCATGCTCACGCTCGGCAGCGACGATCCGGCGAAGCTGACGGAGACCGCCAACAAGGTTGTCGCCGAGATGGAGAAGGTGCCCGAACTGGTGGCCCCGCGGGTAAGTGGCGATCTCCAGCGCCCGGAAATCACGATCCGGCCTCGCTTCGACCTTGCCGCGGATCTTGGGGTCACGACGGGGGCCCTCAGCCAGGCGATCCGCGTCGCTACGCTGGGTGAGATCGATCAGCAGAGCGCTCGCTTCTCGCTGTCCGACCGTCAGATCCCGATCCGAGTGTCTTTGGACCAGAACGCACGGCAACGCCTCTCCACGATCGAAAACCTGCCGGTTCCCACTCAAGGCGGAGGCTCGGTGCCTCTTCGAGTGATCGCCGACATCAGCTTTGGCGCCGGCCCGACGCGGCTGGAACGTATCAATCAGGTGCGGCAGCTGCGAATCGGAGCGGATCTTACGCCTGGCGTGGTGAGCAGCCAAGCATGGGCGAAGATCAACGAACTTCCCACCATGAAGAACCTTCCGCTGGGAGTGAACCGCATCCAGTCAGGCGTGACCAAGTGGCAAAGTGAGCTGATCACAAACTTCATTATCGCTGTGGTGTCGGGCATCCTGTTGGTGTTCGCAGTTCTGGTGCTGCTCTATCGACGAATAATGCCGCCCTTCGTCAACATGGGTTCGCTGCTGCTGGCGCCACTGGGGGGCACATTGGCTCTCATGATCACTGGCCATCCGATCTCTATTCCCGTCTATATCGGCCTGCTGATGCTTCTCGGCATCGTCGCCAAGAACTCGATCCTGCTCGTCGACTTCGCGCTCGATGAGATGGCCAAGGGCGTCGATAAGTTCGAGGCGATCGTGGATGCCGGCCACAAGCGCGCGCAGCCGATCGTTATGACGACGGTTGCAATGGTGGCCGGCATGGTTCCCACGGCGCTGTCGCTTTCGGGCGACGGCGCCTTTCGCGCGCCAATGGGCATAACGGTGATCGGGGGTCTCCTGCTCTCGACCCTGCTGACCTTGCTGATCGTGCCCGCCTCCTTCTCGCTTGCGCTCGGTGCGGAGAAACGGCTCGGCCGGTTCTTCCGAAAACTTACCACTTATGGTGGTGCGGCTGATCACGGTCCTGCCGCGGCCCCCCTTCCGGCGGAGTGAACCAAAGGGGCGGTCCGTCCATTGATCCGGGGATGACCCTGCTCGAGCGGACCGGCCTCAACCGATTCAACCCTGCGCAGGGCGGCGCCCGCGGGATGCGCATCATCGCGACGGGCATGCTGGTTGCGATGGCCGCTATTTTCCTGGTGGCGGCCCGCCTGGAGGCGCTTCACCCAGCCTGGGGCTTTGTCCGAGCGTTTGCCGAAGCTGCCATGGTCGGCGGACTCGCGGACTGGTTCGCCGTGACGGCTCTGTTCCGACATCCGCTCGGTCTTCCCATTCCGCACACGGCGATCATTCCCAAGAACAAGGATCGCATCGGAGAGACGCTGGCGCAGTTCCTCCGCGACAATTTCCTCACTGCATCCGTAGTCGCCCGGCGGATGCGGCGAGTCGATGTGGCAGGCGCCGTGGGCCGCTTCCTTGCAAGCCCTCCCGGCGAGGGTCGCCTCCGTGAGGGAGGGCTGCGCCTCGTTGCCGACCTGCTCGAAGCCCTCGATCAGGAACGGCTCGGTGGGATGGTCAAGGGTGCGGTGGCGAACCGCATGCGCGCGCTCGACGTATCTCCTCTGCTCGCGCAGACGTTAGATGCTGCGATCACCGAAGAGCGGCACATTCCGTTGCTCGACGCCATCGTGACCTGGACCGGTCGCACGCTTGATGCCAACGAAGGCCTTATTCGCGAGATGGTGCACAAGCGGGCCGGTTGGATCATGCGGCTGGCCGGGCTCGATGAGCGGCTCGCGGAGGCGATCATCGACGGCTTGCGATGCCTTACCATCGAGATGGCTATCGACCCCTACCATCCGCTTCGCGCCAAAGCCGAGGAGGGGCTGGCCGAACTGGCTTGGAAGCTGCAGCACGATCCCGAAATGCGGGAAAGGGTGGAGGCGCTAAAGGCCGAGATCATCGCCAACCCGGCGGTCGCGCACTGGATCGAAGGTTTATGGGAAAAGGCGCGCGCGGGCTTGCTCAACGCCGCCCGCAATCCCGACGCCACGCTGGCGGGGCGCTTCGGCGATGCCATCCGGCAGCTTGGCGGGACCCTACAGGAAAACCAGCAGCTGAAAAGCACGATCAACCAATTCGCACGCCGGGCAGTGGTAGGGGCCGTTGCCAGCTATGGCAGTGGGCTGGTGACCCTCGTCTCCGATACGATCCGAGGCTGGGACGCAAAGACGGTCACCGGCCGGCTGGAAGGCGCGGTCGGCCGCGATCTCCAATATATCCGCATCAACGGCACGCTTGTGGGGGGGCTCGTCGGCCTCGGCATTCACACCCTGGAAGTGGTGGCATGAGCACGGCTTCCATTGAAATGGCCAATGTTCATCTGAGGCCGGGTCGCCTTGAGGATCTCGAAAGCTTGCACGCGCTCACGGAGAGCGAGGTTATGCGCCGCTTCCTTGGCCGGGAGCCGCCGTCCCGGGAGGACAGCTTCAACCGGCTGCTTCGCAACGCCGGCTGCTGGCGGCTGTTCGGTTGGGGGCCGTTCGCGGTGATCGAGCGCTCAACGGGCGAATATGTCGGCGGCGCTGGTTTTTTTCGCGCGCTGCGGGGCCTCGGCAACGACTTCGATCCTTATCCCGAAGCAGGTTGGGTGATCGCGCACAGCCGCTGGGGCCGCGGCTACGCCACCGAGGCAATGACGGCCATCCTCGCCTGGTTCGAGCAGGAACATGGCGGCGGCCGGACCGTCTGCATCATCGATCCGGGGAATATCGGCTCCGAACGGATCGCGGCGAAACTCGGCTCCGGGCGTCTACAAGGGGAGCGAGGTGATGCGCTACGCGCGAGGCTGATGGGAGCTCGCAGCCGTGAGCGACCGAGCTTTCTCGCTGCGCGCTTTAGCCATCGCTCGCCCGCTCGATATCGGCACCGACCGCCTGCAGTTTCTCCTCAAGCCGCTCGTAACCGCGATCGAGGTGATAAACGCGGGCCACCTGCGTTTCCCCCTCCGCAGCGAGGCCGGCGAGGATCAGGCTCATCGAGGCGCGCAGGTCCGTCGCCATCACCGGCGCGCCGTGGATTTTTTCCACGCCGCGCACAATCGCCGCGCGGCCACGCACCTCGATGTCCGCGCCCATCCGGTTGAGCTCCGGCACGTGCATGTAGCGATTTTCGAAGATCGTCTCCGTCAGCAGGCTCGTGCCTTTGGCCAGCGTCAGCATGGCCATGAACTGCGCCTGCATGTCGGTGGGGAATGCGGGGAAAGGGGCTGTCGAGATGGACAGCGGCCGGATTGCGCCGTCTGCGCTGACGCGGATTCCGCCCGGCACGTCCTCGATGATGCCGCCTGCATCCTCAAGGCCGGACACGATCGACGGCATGGTCTCTCTGCGCGCTCCGGTGAGCTCCAGCGATCCGCCGGTGATCATGGCGGCGCAGGCATAGCTCCCCGCCTCGATCCGGTCCGGCATGACCGAATAGGTCGCGCCGTGAAGCCGTTCCTTGCCGTGGACCGTCAGCGTGTCGGTGCGAAGGCCCTCGATTTCAGCGCCCATCGCGATGAGGCACTTGGCGAGATCGGTGATTTCCGGCTCGCGCGCAGCATTCTCGATCACGGTTGTGCCCTTGGCGAGCACGGCTGCCATGAGCGCATTCTCGGTGGCGCCCACGGAGACGAACGGAAACCGGATCGTCCCGCCCTTGAGGCCCCCATCCGGCGCGGTGGCTCGGACGTAGCCGGACGCAATCTCGAGCTCGGCTCCCAGCGCTTCGAGGGCGCGGAGGTGGAGGTCCACCGGCCGCATGCCGATCGCGCAACCGCCCGGAAGCGACACGGTGGCTTCGCCCCCGCGCGCCACCAGCGGGCCCAGCACCAGAATGGATGCACGCATCTTGCGGACAATGTCATAAGGCGCAACCGTCGAACTGATGCTGGCCGCCCGAAGCGTCATCACTCGACCGAATTCGTCCGGCCGCGAGCCTTCAACCGTGGTTGAGACGCCGAGTTGATTGAGGAGATGGCCGAAGCTGTCGACGTCCGCCAGCCGGGGTAGATTTCTGAGCGTCAGTGGCTCGTCGGTGAGCAGCGCACAGGGAAGCAAAGTCAGCGCCGCGTTCTTGGCGCCTGAGATGGGGAGTTTGCCTTCGAGGCGCTTGCCGCCCCTGATGATGATGCGATCCATGTGCGGCCCTTAATATTTTTGCGCACCCGCGCAAGCGCGACCGCTCGTGCAGCGGACAGCCAGACCCTTATTGGCTTACGCTTTTTCAAGAGTGCATTGCAGCGGATGTTGATTTTCGCGGGCGTAATCGATCACCTGCTGCACCTTGGTCTCAGCCACCTCGTAGCTGAAGATGCCGCAGACGCCGACCCCGCGCTGGTGAACGTGAAGCATCACGCGAGTTGCATCCTCCAGGTCCATCTTGAAGATCCGCTGCAGGACGAGCACGACGAACTCCATCGGCGTGTAATCGTCGTTCAGCATCAGCACCTTGTAAGGCGACGGCGTTTTCGTTCGGGTTCGGGTGCGGGTCGCAACCCCAAGCCCCGTCCCCTCATCGTCCTGCTTTCGGCCGCCAGCGGCGAAGATCACTGATTCACTCATCGTCATATCGCGCCAAAAATAGAGCATAGTGCTGGGGTGCGGCAAGGGTCTCGCTGCCGCAACAACGTTCATACGACGAGAATTTCGCGGCGAGTGCAAACGAAAAGGGCGGCCGCTCCCGGAGGAGGGCCGCCCTTATCTTGAAGTGGGCGCCTATTAGAGCGCGACGTTCTTCACGCGCTCGGCGGCCACCGCATAACGGCTGGTGATCGGCTCGGCGACCTCGCCGGCGAGCTTGATCACCGCTTCGCTGACCTTCGAGCTCTCGGCAACGGCGTTGTCGAAAGCGGAACGGGCGAAGTCGCTCTGGAGGCGGAACAGGTCAGCCGGCGAACGCACTTCGGAGAAGCTGCGGAACGTGGCGGAAGCCTGCTCGAAGCTGCGACGGCTATATTCGGCAACTTCCTGGCTGAGCTGCTCAACGCCGCGAGCGGCGACGCGCGAGGAAGCGACGATCGCGTCGACATTGCCCTGCGTGAGGTCGCTCAGCTCTTCCACGAGACGGGCGCTGCGCTGCATGGCATCGCGGCTGCGCTCGTTGACGTCGCCGAAAGCGGCCTGAAAGCGGTCGGCTGCAACGCGCTGTGTTTCCTGGACTTGGTCGATGGTTTCGTTGGTCATTGTCTGGGTTCCCTCGTTCATGGTGTTTGCAATGGTTTCACTGGCTTGAATGGTCTCACGAACCTGCTCGGCAGCGACGGGAGCGGTCTCGGCGACAGCCTCGACAATCTTCCGCGCTGGCCGCTGCGCCGGTTGGGCAATCGCGGTTTCGGCGGCAATGGCTTCATGGGATGGCAGAAGCGCCGCCACCTTGGCCGCACGGCCGGCAGGCCGCCGCGCCGGCTTCGCTGCGCCAGTCACAACGGCGTCCACCGCTTTGGCGGGAACCATCTCCGCCTCTGGCAGCGCGACGGCTTTGCGCCGCTTCGGCGCGGCAGCCTTCGTGGCTGCGGGCTTTGCTGTCGGCTTTGCTGTGTCTGGCTTTGCTTTTCGGGCGGCCATGAGTAACCCCTCATCTAAATGCTGCAGTGCAACATATAGACGAGCGGCTGGCCGGTTTCAAGCGATTTTTGTGCAGTGCAGCATAAATCGCCTAGAGGTTCCCTTTTGCCGCGTTCCGAGCTCATCGTCCAGGGGAAAAGGCCTCGAAGCTAGAAGGGCCTGAGCAGCTTAGCCCTTCACATAGCTTCCCGGAGCATCTTCGATCGCTTTGAATGTGCCCGCGCCGGGAATCCGCGCTCCGGTTGCGGATACCTTCCCATCTGACTTCTTGTCGATCCAGTCGAGCCAGTCCGGCCACCAACTGCCCTTGGTCTCTTTCGCGCCGGCTATGAATTCCTCAAGCGTGGCGACCTTCGCGTCGTTGGTCCAATATTGGTATTTCTGCGCTTCGGGCGGATTGACGACGCCCGCGATGTGCCCGGAACCCGCCAGCACGAACCGGATCGGGCCTTTGAAATGGTGTGTGATCTTCCAGACGCTGGCGGCTGGCGCGATATGATCTTCGCGCCCCGCTTGCACGTAAGTGGGGGTTTTCACCTTTGAAAGATCGATCGGCGTGCCGGCGATGCTGATCCCGCCGGGCTGCACAAGCTTGTTCCCGCGGTAAAGGTCTCGAAGATAGGCCTGGTGCCATTTGGCGGGCAAGTTGGTCGTATGGCCGTTCCAGTGGAGGAGATCGAACGGCGCGTAATCCTCGCCGAGCAGATAATTGTTGGTGACATAATTCCAGATGAGGTCGCGCCCGCGCAACATGTTGAACGTGGCGGCCATGTAGCGACCGTCCATATAGCCCTTGCCCGAGAGCTTCTGGATGAGCTGCATCTGGTCGTCGCTGAGGAACAGGTTCAGGTCGCCCGCTTCGGCAAAGTCCACTTGCGCCGTGAAGAAGGTCGCGCTGGCGACCTTGTCGCCCTCGTCGCGCGCTTCCAGAAGCGCGAGCGTCGCGGCAAGCGTGGTCCCGGCAACGCAATAGCCAATGAGGTGCACGTCATCGACGTCGAGAAGCTCGCGCACCGTGTCGACCGCGTCGATCTGCGCCTGGACGTAATCGTCCATAATGGTCTCGGCGAGCGTTTCATCGGCCGACTTCCAGGAGACCACGAAAACCGTAAGCCCCTGCGCCACCGCCCAGCGGATGAAGCTCTTCTTCTCGTTCAGGTCGAGGATGTAAAAGCGGTTGATCCAGGGCGGAAAGATGATGAGCGGGGTTTCGTTCACCTCTTCCGTGGTCGGGCTGTACTGGATCAGTTGGTAAAGCGGCGTTTGCTTGATCACCTTTCCCGGTGTGATCGCGATGTTCCGGCCGACCTCGAACGCATTGGGATCGGTGTGCGACAGCTGGCCCTTCTCCAGGTCGCGGAGCATGTTCTCCAGGCCTTTGAGCAGGCTCTCGCCCCGTGTCTCGATCGCGCGTTGCAACACTTTGGGGTTGGTCAGCGCGAAATTGGACGGGCTCATTGCGTCAACGAATGCGCGGGTCGCAAAGCGCAGCTTCTCGCGTTGCTTGTCGTCGATGCCGTCAATCGCCTCGACGGAGCCGAGCAGCCGGTCCGAAATCAGGACGTAGCTTTGACGGATCATGTCGAACAGCGGATTGTCCCGCCATTCGGGCGAGTTGAAGCGTTTGTCCTTGTCGGCCTTCTCCTGCACCTCGCTTTTCGGGCCGTCCCCGCCCATGAGGGCGCGCTGCCAAATCGAGAGTCCCTCCGTCCATAGATCGACCTGCGCCTGGGCGAGCTTCGTCGGGTCCGCGAACAAGGCCGCGCCTGGCCAGGTGCCGAGCGAGATGTTCGGCTCCACCGCCGTGATCTTCGTTGGCACCTCGCTCATCTGGCGCGCGACATGCTCCATCATCAGCTGCTGCGCACGGCCGATGACATAGGTCCAGTGCTGCATGTCCTCCAGCGTCGGGAGATTGGGCGCAAGCGCGGTGGCGGTGTCTTGATCGGCCATGGTGAGAGTCCTTCCAGGCGGCTCTTTAACCAACCCGCCGCGGCCTATAAAGTGCCCGCGTTAAACCTTTGGAATTCGCCGGCTCTCAGGCAATGTCTCCGCCTGGGACGAGATCATTCACCCCCGTCCAGGATGCGACTGATGCCGCTCGCTAGCGCTTTGCCGGCCTTTATGAGATCGACCGTGACCGGCTGGTGGCAGAGCCGGATGCACCCGCCGGAATCCTTTAGCGGCTCTCCCGCAATCCGGGTGCCTGCTTCCCGCTCGACCGGGAGCGGCAGCCGTTCGGGCTGGGGATCGCCCTCCCGCCTGGCGCAAACCACGATTTCGTCTTCGCGCCTGGGGCAGTCGAGTTCGCGCAGAGACTTGAATGCCGCCCGGTGGGCGCCCAGCACCTGTTCGGTCGTCGGCGATGCGCCGCTTTGGGCGGTTGCTGGGCTGGCGGCAAGAAGCAGGGCCGCCGTCATTCTCGACATTCGAGCCTTCCTCGCTTAACACGCCTACCAGCCAGATAGAGGATGACAGAAAAGATGGTGACCGCAAGCCATGTGCTCGACCGTGTTCTTGTTCTCGAAATGGTTCGCGTCACCGAGGCCGCGGCAGTCGCCGCCTCGAGGCTGATCGGCCGGGGCGACGAAAAGGCGGCCGATCATGCCGCGGTTGAAGCGATGCGCGAGGCTTTAAACCAGCTCGAACTCGACGGCACGGTGGTGATCGGCGAGGGCGAACGCGACGAGGCGCCCATGCTCTTCATCGGCGAGAAGGTCGGCCAGGCGCAGGGCACGGGCCCCAGGATCGACATCGCGCTCGATCCGCTGGAAGGCACCACGATTACGGCGAAGGCCGGGCCCAATGCGCTGGCGGTACTGGCGATCGCCGAGGAGGGCGGGCTGTTGAATGCGCCCGACGTCTACATGGAAAAGCTCGCGATCGGCCCGGGCTATCCGAAAGGCACGGTGGACCTCAACCGCTCTGCGTCCGACAACGTCCGCTCGGTGGCTGCCGCGAAAGGCGTGGACCCGTCCGACATCATCGTCTGCGTGCTCGATCGCCCGCGCCACGAGAAGCTGATCGCAGAGCTGCGGTCGCTCGGCTGCGGTATCCAGCTCATTCCGGACGGGGATGTGGCGGGCGTGATCGCCGTCACCGATCCGGACACGACCGTGGACATCTATATGGGGCAGGGGGGCGCCCCCGAAGGCGTGCTGGCGGCGGCAGCGCTCCGCTGCGTCGGCGGGCAGTTTCAAGGACGGTTGGTGTTCCGCAACGACGATGAGCGCGCGCGAGCGGCGAAATGGGGCGTCACCGATCTCGACCGCGTGTACCATTTGAACGAGCTTGCCAAAGGCGACGTGATCTTCGCCGCCACGGGGGTCACTGATGGCTCACTTCTCGCCGGGGTGAAGCGCAAGAAGGGGTCTACCAGCACCGATAGCGTGGTGATGCGCGCTTCCACCGGGACGGTCCGCTGGGTGCGCGGTGAGCACAGGCACGAGCCCGGCCGGTAGTATCCCCCAACCCCGCCGCGCCGGAATACCCACAGGAAAGTTTCGGGGGCGGGATTCACGGGCGAGCCTGAATGGCCTAGGCTGGGCTTATGCTCATGTCCTCAAGCCTTGTTTGCGGCGTTTCGCGCTCGATCCTCGGCCATCCGTGGCGCTGGCGGGGTGCGGCCGCGGAAACGAGCAATTTCGATTTCCAGCCCGACGATCTGGTCGACCAGCTCCTCCTCGCGCGCGGGGTGGTTCGCGGCGAGCTGGAGCTGCACCGGGCCCCCACCATTCGCACCTTCATGCCGGATCCATCCATTTTCCGCGACATGGAGCGCGCCGCCGAGCGCCTCGCCGATGCGGTCGAAGGACGCGAAGCGGTCACAATTTTCGGCGACTATGATGTGGACGGAGCAACGTCCGCGGCTTTGCTGATCCGCCTGCTGCGCGACCTCGGCTGCGATCCCAAGGCCTACATCCCCGACCGGCTGATGGAGGGCTACGGCCCGAGCGGCGAAGCGCTGGTCAGGATCGCTGAGGGCGGAGCCCGGCTGATCGTGACCGTCGATTGCGGCGCGCAGGCGTTCGAAGCGCTCGACATGGCCCGCGCGGCCGGGGTCGACGTGGTCGTGGTCGACCATCATAAATGCGCGACCCAGCTCCCGGTGGCACACGCGCTGGTGAACCCGAATCGCCTCGACGAAGGCGACGAAGCTGCCGCGCACGGTCATCTTGCGGCCGTCGGCGTCTGCTTCCTGCTTGGCGCGGCACTGGTCCGCACCCTTCGCGGCCGGGGCTTTTTCACCGCCCGCCCGGAGCCGCGGCTCGTCGACTTGCTTGATATCGTCGCCCTCGGCACGGTTGCCGACGTCGCTCAGCTTCGCGGCCTCAATCGAGCGTTCGTCACCCAGGGCTTGAAAGTGATGGCGCAGCGCAAAAGTGTCGGCCTGTCCGCGCTGATCGACAGCGCGCGGCTCACCAAGCCGCCAACCTGCACCGACCTTGGGTTTGCGCTCGGGCCCCGCATCAATGCCGGCGGGCGCGTCGGCAAGTCGGATCTCGGCGTGCGCCTGCTCACCACTGATGACCCAGCCGAAGCCGAGGCGATCTCGCAAGAGCTCGAGCGGTTCAATGAGGAGCGCCGCGCCATCGAAGCAGCCGTGTGCGAAGCGGCCGCGCGTCTTTGCGGGGCGCAGGACAACCGCGCCGTGGCGATCATTGCCGGGGAAGGCTGGCACCCCGGAGTGATCGGCATCGTTGCCGGGCGCCTCAAGGAAAGGCTCGGCCGCCCCGCAATCGTTATCGCCTTGGACGGGCAGGGGATCGGAAAGGGCTCGGGCCGGTCTATATCCGGGGTTGATCTTGGCGCGGCAGTGCTTGCCGCCAAGGACAGCGGGCTTCTCATTGCCGGCGGCGGCCATGCAATGGCCGCGGGTCTGACAATTGCCGCCGACCGGATCGATGCGCTTGCCGAATTCCTCGACGAGCGCCTTTCCGCCGGCGTCGCCCTGAGCCGCGACGACCGCTCGCTCCTCGTCGATGCCGTGCTCGC
>JADDQD010000203.1 GCA_016781555.1 Pseudomonadota bacterium
AGCGCCGATCTCGAGCTCGCAGATCAGCATTCCTGCCACCAACTTCTACAATCCGTTCGGCCCCACCACGCTGAACGGGGCGCCTAATCCAAACCGCCTGCCGAACCTGGTGAATGTCCCCGCCGGGGGCCTTCCGTTGACGATCGTGAACTACCGCCCCGTCGACACCGGCCCGCGAACCTTCACCGTCACGGACGACATGATCCGGCTGCTGGGCGGCTTGAGGGGCGACTTCGGGGACTTCGACTGGGAATCGGCGGTAAGCTATTCATGGGCTCGGACGAACGACAATACCCATGACGCCATCAGCAACACGCTGTTCCAGCAGGCGCTCGCCAAATCCACTCCCGACGCCTACAATCCGTTCAACGGTGGCTCCCAGCCGAACTTTTCCCTCGGCGACGCAACCCCGAGCGATCCAGCGACCATTCGCTCGTTCCTCGTCGAGGCGCACCGCATCAGCAAGACGTCGCTAGCCACTGCTGACGTAAGGGTCTCCAACCCACGCGTCTTTGGTCTCCCCGCAGGTGACGTGGGTTTTGCCGCAGGTTTGGAAGTTCGTCGCGAAACGTATGAAGATGATCGCGATCCGCGGCTCGACGGCACGATCACTTACACCGACATCGTCACCAACAGGAGGTTCGGCACCGACATCCTGGGAGCGAGCCCCGCGCCCGACGTAAAGGCGAAGCGAACCATCGCTTCGGCATTTCTGGAGTTCGCGGTGCCGATCATCTCCCCCGAGATGAACCTGCCGTTGGTGCGGGCCGTCGACCTGCAGCTCGCCGCCCGCAACGAGCATTATTCCGATTTTGGAGGTGTGCTTGCGCCAAAGGTGGCTGCGAGCTGGGATTTGTTCGAAGGATTGCGGCTTCGCGGCTCCTTGTCGGAAAGCTTTCGAGCGCCCAACCTGCCGCAATTCTTCAGCGCCGGCACGCAAGTTTCGAACACCCGTACCGATTTCGCCTTCTGTCGCATCACCAACCTCAATGCGCCCTGCACCGGCGTCAGCACGCTCGAGGTCCGCGCGGGCAACCAGAACCTCCGGCCTGAGAAATCGACCAACGCTTCCGCGGGAATAGTTTTGCAGCCGCCACGTGTGCCGGGCCTCGTCATCACTGCCGATTACTGGGAGATCGACCAGCGCGGGGTGATTGGCATCCAAGGCGCGCAAAACCAGATCCTCAACGATCTCCTGCTGCGCCGACGCGGCTCAAGCAACCCGAACGTCGTCCGTCTTCCACCGGCGGCTGGCGAAACGGTGGGGCAACTCGATTTCGTACAGGATAACTTTTTCAACCTGCAGCCCCGCAGCATTCGTGGCATCGATCTGGAGCTGAACTATAGCCTCCGCGACACGCCGCTGGGAACCTTCGCCGTCCAGCTTGCGGGTGCGCATTTGCTCGACTTTCAGCAGGAGCCTTCCGAGCTTCAAGCTGAACTCATCGCTGCGAACGCCGCGGGGCAGCTTGGTCCGCGCATAAGGATCGCGGGGGCGAACAGCCTCCTCAGGCAAAACGGGAATCCTCGCTGGCGGGCATCGGCTAATTTGACATGGCGCTCCGGACCCACCCGCGCAGGCCTGCTTATCAACTATGTGAGCTCGGTCGAAGACACAGGGCCGGCGCCGGTCGACGGTAAGCAGTTCCAGGTCGATAGCTGGACAACGGTCAACGCCTTCGCCGATTATACTTTCGGCGAGAACGGGCTCCTTGGCGGCACCCGGTTTCGAGTGGGCGCCCGTAATGTCTTCGACGAGGAGCCGCCGCTTCACTCGTCCAACTTCGGCTTCCTGGGATCACTTCACAACGCTATCGGCCGATTTGTTTATTTCGAGCTCTCGAAGCAGTTCTGAGGGTGCAATCTGCACGAGCTTTGCAGCGGGAGATTCGCCGCAACGCGTGGCGCGCAGCTCCGCCTCGAATTTACCGGCATGAAACGCTGATCCGCCTCTGGAGCCATTCATGAGCCCTCGCCACATGCTTCTCGTCCTCGCCGCGGTCTGGCTGGGATGTGCGCCCGCGGCAGCCCAGCAGCGACAGCTACTCGAGTATCCGAGCATCCACTCTCCCACGGTCGGCACGAGGGGAATGGTGGTCTCCCAAAACGAGACCGCAAGCCGCGTCGGCGCGGACACCCTGAAGCGCGGCGGCAATGCGGTCGATGCCGCCGTTGCGGTGGGCTTCGCGCTCGCCGTCACGCTTCCGCGGGCCGGGAATATCGGCGGCGATGGCTTCATGACCATTTACGACGCGAAAGCTGGAAAGGTGCAGGTGATCGATTTCCGCAGCGTCGCACCAAAAACTGCGACGCTGGAGCGGTTCGTTGATGCGCAAGGCAAAGAGCTGGACGAGGCGAGCCGAGGCTATCTCGCTCCCGCCGTTCCGGGCACTGTCGCGGGCCTCTACATGGCTCACCGCAAATATGGCCGCTTGAACTGGAAGACGCTCATGCAGCCGGCGATCGACCTCGCGGCCAAGGGAGTCGTTCTCTCGCATGACGAGGCCTTCGTCTTCAGCTGGGCCCGGGAAAGGCTTTCGAGCAGCGCGGCGGCCAAGGCGACTTACTACAAGAAGGATGGAAGCCTTTATGCCGCGGGCGAAAGGCTGAGGCAGCCCGGCTTGGCCTGGAGCCTCAAGCAGATACAGCGAGGCGGCGCGGACGCTTTCTACAAGGGCGAGATCGCCAGGCGCTTCGCCGCCGACGCGGCGCGCCACGGCGGCCTCATCACCCTGGAGGACCTTGCATCCTATCGAGCGATCGAGCGCCAGCCAGTGGTCGGCACTTACCGAGGATACAGGGTCTATTCCACGCCGCCGGCCAGCGCGGGCGGCGCGACGCTGATCAACATGCTCAACATCCTCGAGCATTTTGAGTTGAAGCCGCTGCGAGCATCGTCCGCGGCGGCGCTACACATCATGGCCGAGACGATGAAGCTTGGCTACGCCGACCGCTACCGCGCGCTGGGCGACATGGATTTCGTGCAGGCACCCGTAAGCGGCTTCATCTCCAAGGCCTATGCGGCTGAACGGGCAAAGCTGATTTCCGCAGCCAAGGCCCGGCCGGTGAAGGAAATGGGCCCCGGCGACCCGTTTCATTACGAAAGCAAGGAGACCACCCATTTTTCCGTCGCGGATGCCGAGGGGAACGCGGTCAGCACCACCTATACCCTGGGTGCGGACTTCGGATCGGGCGCGATGATCGAGGGCACCGGCATCCTCCTCAACAATCAGATGAACAACTTCAGCCACGAGGAGGCGTTCGAGGCGCGGAGAAAAGGACGCTCAGCGCCCTTGAATGCCATGGCTCCCGGGAAGCGGATGCTCTCCACGATGATGCCCACCATCGTCTTCAAGGACAACAAGCCCTGGCTCATCACTGGCACGCCCGGTGGGGCCACGATCATCGACACCGTGCTTCAGTTGATCGTCAACACGGTCGATTTCGGCCTCAATGTGGATGAAGCGACGCACCAGCCGCGCATCTACCAGGGGACCACAGATACGCTGCGCGTCGAACCGAATTTCAACCCCGACACTGTCGCGGCTTTGAAGGCGAGGGGGCACCGCATCACGTCTGACGAGACGATGGGCAGCGCGCAATCGATCATGATCGAAAATGGCCTCTTCCTCGGTGGAGACGATCCGCGCCGACCGGGTGCCAAAGCAGTAGCACCATGATCTTGGTGCGGTTTTCGGGCAGGAGTATCTTCCGCAGAACAGGGAAACTTCTGCGGTTTTCGCTCATTTTAAAAATGGTGCCCAGGGACGGGATCGAACCGCCGACACTGCGATTTTCAGTCGCATGCTCTACCAACTGAGCTACCTGGGCATATCCGGCGGGCGGACGTGTGCGCCTATAGAGGCGGGCCGCCTTGACTGTCCAGTCCATAAGCCGGCCGAAATCGGCTTTCAGGCATCGTCGTCGCCGGCAAGCCGCGCTTCATCGGCCGGCGGTCCTGGGACCCGGTAATTGTCGCCGAGCCAGTTCAAAAGGTCTCGATCCCGGCAGCCTTGGCTGCAGAACGGGGCGTGGGCCTGGCTCGGGGCTTTCCCGCAAAGCGGGCACTTCTTACTGGAAACGGCTCTGGACATGGCCGGCCGATATGGCGAGGGCCGGGTCGACCCGCAAGGCGACGGGCGCGCCGAGACGGCGGGCAAGCGCCTCCAACCAATCGGGATTTGCCTCGATGCGGGCGACCACGGCAGGGGCAGCCTCAATGACGCGCTCTCCTGCACCCGGCGCGCGCTCCGCCCGGCGGAGAAGGAGGCGGGCCGCTGCCCCCACCCGATCGCCCTGCACGATCTCTGGCACGGAAGCACGCTCGCGCTTGCGGACGACCTGCAGGAAACCAAAGCCGTTCACGGCAGTCCGCTCGAACGGCTGCGGTAAGGCTGCGTCGAGTGCGGCAGCCGCTGCCTGCCGATCCTCCTTCCGGGCAAGCGTCGGAAGATCGATGCCGATCGAACCGCCGAGACCGAACCTCCGAATAGCAAGGCCCGCTGCCCGTGCGCCGGCGACGGCGAGTGGTGCCGGCTCCAGCGCACCATCGACGTCGAACAAGGTCATGGCCGGGGTGAGCGCCATCCGCAGCGCTCCCCCGGGGAAAGGAATGTCCCCCGTCTGCGCCGCTTCGATCAGCGCCGACCAGCCCGCTCCCTCCAATCGGTCGGACCCGTGCGAGCCGGGCTCGGTCACGCGCGCTCCGCTCGCCCGGATCCGCTGCAGGAGCGTGAGGCCGTCACGCGGCGCTGCTTTGGTGACGCGGGATTTGGGGAACTTGGCGCGGCCCGGCTCCGCCACAGCCTCGCGAACGATGGTGACCCGTGTGGCCGCGCCTTGAGGAAGCGAAGGCGGAAGAGGCTCCAGCAAAGCCTCGCCGCCGCCGGCAAGCGCAACGATCCCGCGGCGGCCGGGAATAAGGATTGCGGTGAGGCGCGCGTCGACCACGGCCCCGGCATGTACCTGCCCGGGCAGCTCGATCTCGCCTTCCAGGATTTCGTCGTCTTGAACCAGCGCAGCCCTGTTTTCGCCGATCCCTTCCTCGTAAAGCCACTCAGCCAATTGGGTACCCCGCCGCCGCGAGCAGCGCCCGCGTTTCGAACAGCGGCAAACCCACCACTCCGGAATAGCTGCCCGACATCCAGCGGATCAAAGCTTCTGCGCGGCCCTGGATGGCGTAAGCGCCCGCTTTGCCCTCCCATTCGCGGCTGGCGAGATAATCGGAAAGCTCGTCCTGGCTGAGGCGCTTGAAGGCGACGATGCTGGTCGATAGGCGGTGGCGCGCCTTGCCCGTCGCATCGACCAAGGTGACGGCCGAGAGCACGCGATGCCTCCTGCCGGAGAGCAGCGACAGCGTCGCCCCCGCCTCCGCCTCGTTTTCCGGCTTGCCGAGTATCCGACGGCCCGCAGCGACTACCGTGTCCGCAGCGAGGATGAGCGAGCCAGCTTCCAGCCGCGCAATCGCCGCGGCCTTTTCGGCGGCCATGCGGCACGCGTAAAGCCGGGGGAGCTCGCCTTTGCGCGGACTTTCGTCGATGTCCGCCGGTGCCACCGCATCGGGGGCGACCCCGATCCGCGCCAGAAGCTCGAGCCGGCGGGGACTGGCTGAAGCGAGAACGAGCCGCATGTGCGGTCCCGCTTTACTTGAAGCGATAGGTAATCCGACCTTTGGTCAGATCGTAAGGCGTGAGTTCAACGAGCACGTCGTCGCCGACGAGCACGCGAATGCGGTTCTTGCGCATCTTGCCGGCGGTATGGCCGAGGATCTCGTGATCGTTTTCGAGGCGGACGCGGAACATGGCGTTCGGCAGCAGCTCGACCACCGTTCCCCGCATCTCGAGAAGTTCTTCCTTGGCCATCAATCCTCTTGGGCGCAGAAAATTTGCGGTGCCATAACCCCTGGCCAGGAAAAAGGGAAGGCAGCTGCTGGAGGGCGGATGGAGCGTGCGGTGGGGCTTCAACGGGTACCCTCACAAGCTCAGCCCCAACGGAAAAGAGCACTGATCCTGTTTTCCCGCTCTAGAAACGGGTTCTGTTCCTTGAAGGAAAAGAAGGACAGGCCGTTCGACGCCGCCTGCGGGGTCGCTCGGGACAAACTCCAACAGCTTCAAGGCGAACAGGTCGGTTTTGGCGGGGTCTGCTCCAGCTTCGCGAGCGCCAAAGAAAAACCCCGCCGGAACTGCTCCCGGCGGGGTTTCTTGGCTGTTGAAACGAGCGCCTTATCAGCCGCCGGCCAGCGCCGCGAGCAGAAGCAAGGCGACAATGTTGGTGATCTTGATCATCGGATTAACGGCAGGGCCGGCGGTGTCCTTGTAAGGGTCCCCGACCGTGTCGCCGGTGACCGCCGCCTTGTGGGCTTCGGAGCCTTTGCCGCCGTGGTTGCCGTCTTCGATATATTTCTTGGCATTGTCCCAGGCACCGCCGCCCGAAGTCATAGAGATGGCGACGAACAGGCCCGACACGATGACGCCGAGGAGGAGCGCTCCCAAGGCTGCAAAGCCCTGCTCACGCCCGGCGATCGCGGCGATGACGAAGTAGACGACGATCGGCGTCAGCACCGGCAGCAGCGACGGAATGATCATTTCCTTGATCGCCGCTTTGGTGACGAGGTCAACGGTGCGGGCGTAATTCGGCCGCGACGTCCCGTCCATGATGCCCGGGTTGGTACGGAACTGCTCGCGCACGTCGATAACGACGTCGCCGGCAGCCCGGCCGACCGCAGTCATGCCCATCGCTCCGAACAGGTAGGGCAGGAGCGCGCCGAGCAGGAGGCCGACGACCACATACGGGTTCGACAACGAGAAATCGACGCCGGCGGCGCCGATGCCGAGCTCCGCCGAGAATATCTGGAGGTCGGTCGTATAGGCGCCGAACAGCACCAGAGCTGCGAGGGCGGCCGAGCCGATCGCATAACCCTTGGTGACGGCCTTGGTGGTGTTGCCTACTGCGTCCAGCGCATCGGTGCGGGTGCGGACCTCGTCTTCCATGCCGGCCATTTCGGCGATGCCGCCGGCATTGTCGGTGACGGGGCCATAGGCGTCCAAAGCGACGACCATGCCGGCAAGCGCCAGCATCGACGTGGCGGCAAAGGCAATGCCGATGAGCCCCGCGAGTTGGTAGGAGACGATGATGCCGACGCAGATCACGAGCGTCGGCAGCGCCGTTGATTCAAGGCTGATGGCAAGGCCCTGGATGACGTTGGTGCCGTGGCCGGTCACCGACGCCTTGGCGATGCTCTTCACCGGCCGATACTTGGTTCCGGTATAATATTCGGTGATCCAGACGAGGAGGCCGGTAACTGCAAGGCCGACCATCATGCACCAGAAAAGGTCCATGCCGGTGAAGCTGCCGGCCTGAGCCGCCACTTGGCCCTCGACTTCGGGCCCCACGGCTTCGCGCGCCCCGCCAATGACGGTGTTCATGCCCTGGTCGAGCGTCTGCGCCGTGACGTAGTAGAGCGCCGGAACCGACAAGGCAGCCGTGGTCCAGAAGCCCTTGTAGAGCGCCCCCATGATTGACTGGGTGCGGCCGAGGCGCACCATGTAGGTGCCGATGATCGAGGTCAGGATGCAGACGCCGCCGACGATGAGCGGCAGAGCCATAAGCGCGGTAAGCTCCGCGCGGGTCCCCGTGACGAGAAGCGCCGTCAGCACCATGGTGGCGCCGACGGTGACGACATAGGTTTCGAAAAGGTCGGCGGCCATTCCGGCGCAGTCGCCGACATTATCGCCGACATTGTCCGCGATCACGGCCGGGTTACGGGGGTCGTCCTCGGGGATCCCGGCCTCGACCTTGCCGACCAGGTCCGCGCCGACGTCGGCAGCCTTGGTGAAGATGCCGCCGCCGAGGCGGGCGAAGATCGAAATCAGCGAAGCGCCAAAAGCGAGGCTGACGAGCGCGTCCACCACCTCGCGGCTGGCAGGATCCGCGCCTTCGACCTCGACCAGGACATAGAAATAAACGGAGATGGCGAGAAGCGCGAGCCCGGCGACGAGCATGCCGGTGATGGCACCTGCGCGAAAGGCAATGGTGAGGCCGCGCTGGAGACTGGTGCGTGCGGCTTCCGCGGTGCGGACGTTCGCCCGGACTGAAATGTTCATCCCGATATAGCCGGCGACGCCGGAGAGAAACGCACCGATCACGAAGCCTATGGCTTCAGTGAGGCCAAGGAAGACGAACACGAGAACTGCAACCACGGCACCGACAATGGCGATGGTGGTGTACTGCCGGCCGAGATAGGCTTTGGCGCCTTCCTGGATTGCGCCGGCGATTTCGATCATCCGCGCATTGCCGGCCGAAGCGGCGAGCACTTGCCGGCTGGTGACGATCCCATAGAGCACGGCGGCAAGGCCGCAGGCTATGGCAATAAGCACAACGGTCATCTGATTTTCTCTCCCCCTGTTCCTGAGCCGGCGCGCCTTAACCGGCCCGCGCGGATGCGCTCTGGATGCCGCTGGTCTTAGGCTGCAAAACTTGGCCTTTCAACCTCTTCGCGACTGGCGGCGAGCCGATCGGCGGCAGCATCGAACCTGCTACGCCCCGTGCTCGTAGCCGAGCCGCGGCGGCAGTGGGATGGCGGCGCCCTGCCAAGCGAGACGGAGCCCTGAACCGGCTTCGAAATGGCCGATGCGGGTGAGCTGCACGGGGAGGGAGGCTGCAATTGCGCCCAGGCGCTGATCCTCGCTTGGGGACACTGCGAACAGAAGTTCGTAATCGTCGCCTGCAATGGCTGCGTCGAGGCGGCTCGCCTGCGTGTCTCCCACTGCGGCGACGAACGCGTCCGAAATTGGGACGGCGGCAAGATCGATATGGAGCGCAAGGCGGCTTGCGTCGGCCATTCGCGCCGCATCGATGAGCAGACCGTCGGAGACGTCCATCATTGCGCTGGCCAAGGGTGCGAGCTGCCGGCCCAGTTCCAGGGGTGGCTGCGGGCGGCGGTATCGTGCCAGCAGGGCGGGGTCGCCGTGGAGATCGCCGAGCGCAATGCGGAGGCCGGCGCCGGCATCACCGATCCAGCCGCTCACCCACAGAGCATCGCCCGCCTTGGCGCCTGCGCGGCAAGGTATGGGTCCCGCGGCTTCGCCAATGGCAGTGAGCCCGAGGTAACGGGGTGCTCCCGGCGGTGCGGCCACGGTGTCGCCGCCGAGCAGCGGGGCTTCGAAAGCGCGAACGGCCTCCCCAAGCCCGGCCAGGAAGGCTTCGTCCCACGCGCTGGTCGTCGAGAGCGAGTAGCCGAGGAGCAGGCCGAGCGGCCTCGCGCCTTTGGCGGCAAGATCGGAAATGTTCACGGCCACCAGCTTCCACGCGACGTCTGCGGCGGGATCGTCGGAAAGGAAGTGGACGCCCTCGACGATCATGTCGTGGGTCAGAACGATCCTCCTTCCCTCCACCTCCAGCACGGCGGCGTCGTCGATGAGCCCGCGCGCGGCCGGATGAGAGGCGATCGCTCGAAGCGAGGAGATGAAGGAAGTTTCGCCAGTCACGAGAGTTTTCCCGCAAAAGCGGGAAGATCGTGGCAGTGCGCCGGAGGTAGTGCCAATGCGCTTCGCACCGTCCTCCCCCTGCGGGGGAGGATATCGTTCACTTCCGGACCTCTTTCGCGATGGCATCGAGCATGCCGTTCACGAAGGCGGCTTCGCGTTTGTCGTAAAAGGCCTTGGCGACATCCACATATTCGGAAATAACGCTGCCGGTGGGAACGTCGATCCGGGCGAGCAGCTCGTAGGAGCCGGCGCGGAGGATCTGGCGCATTGGACGGTCGAGGCGCTCCAACGACCAGTCTTTGGTAAGCTTCCTCGCAATGAGACCGTCGATCTCGGCGGCGCGCGCATCGACGCCGCGCACGATGTCGTCGAAGAAATCGACCTCGGCGTCGGCATATTCCACGTCCTCGATCGTCGCGCCGAGCCGGTGATGGTGGAACTCGTGGAGTAAGGAAGGCAGCGGCGTCTTTTCCATCTCGCGCTGGTAGAGCGCCTGGACGGCCGCGAGGCGGGCGGTAGAGCGGGAACGGGCGCGAGTCTGCGGCATGCGGGCGGGGCATAGCGGGCAGGGTCTGCGAACCCAAGCCTTATCGGCGCTTCTCCGAGGGGACTCACCGCGCCCCTGGCTCAGCGCGGCGGTTATTCCGATGTGTCCGCGATGAAGTCCCGAATTGCGGCCGTGACCGTTTCGGGCTCGTCCCAGGTGACGAAGTGGCCCGCGTCCATCACCGTCACGATGCGCAGATCCTCGACCAGGTCGATCAGCCCTTCCAACTGCACCGGGAGGAGCGCCTTGTCCTTCATTGCCCAGATGACCAGCGTTGGCACCTTGACCTTGGGGAAGGGGAGGTGGGTCCAAAGCGGCAGGCGCGCTTTCTCTCCAGGCTCCGGCACTTCAATGGTCATGGCGCGGTACCAATTGATCATTCCGGTGAGGGCACCAGGCTCCGACCATTCGTCGATATAGGCTTGTTGCTCTGCCTCGGGCAGCTTCGCGAGGTCACCCTCGGCGCCGAGAACCTTTTGCAGGAACGTCCGGAGCCCCATCAATTTTATTCCCCTCTCCACCCCCGGGGAACGGAGCGCGCGAATATATTGGGAAGCTTCGCGCTGGGCTTCGTCCTCGATCAAGCTTCGTTGGAAGAGGAGAGGGTGGGGTGCGTTGACGATGACGAGGCGTTTCAATCGCTCCGGATGGCGGAGCGCGGCTGCCCAAGCGATGACGCCGCCCCAATCGTGGCCGACCAAAGTGAAGCGGGCGAGGCCGAGCGCGTCGGCAAGCGCGATCAGATCCTCGACCATCTTGTCGGATTGGTAATCCTCCAGCGCCTCGGGCTTGTCCGATCCCGCATAGCCGCGCTGGTTGGGAGCGATCACTCGGAAGTCGGGCGCAAGCGCCTCCATCTCGCGGCTCCATGTGCGATAGGATTCGGGAAAGCCGTGGAGGAAAAGGATCGGCTCGGCCTTGGCCGGTCCGGCGAACGCCACCTTGAGCGTGACCCCGGTGGGGAGGCCAATCCGCGTGGTCTGGATTTCGCTCACCGGCGGCATCACTCGCCGGGTGCTTTCGCCTTGATCGCCAACGCGTGGACTCGGGTCTCGAGGAGGTCACCAAGCGCTTCGTTCACTGCCCGCTGCCGCGCGAGGCGGTTCAGGCCTTCGAACCTCGCGGACTCGACCAGCACCGTGAAATGACTCTCGCCGCGAGGATCGTGGCCTGCGTGGCCCCGATGTTTGTCGCTGTCGTCAATCACTTGAAGCTGCGTCGGGTCGAGCGCCTGGGTGAGACGTCTCGCGATTTCCGCTGCGATCGGGCCGGTTAAATGCTCGCTCATGGGGCCTATATACCGGGTTTGGTGGCGAAAGGGAGCTTGTGGCGAGTTCGGGCAAGAAGCAGACCCGCTTTCATGGCAGGGTGGAGGGGCACCGGGATTGCGCCCGCCCCGGCTGCCAGGCAGCGGGCGAGTTCCGCGCGCCCGCCAACGAAGGACGACGCCCAGGTTTTGACGGCCCCGGCGACTGGCAGTGGCTCTGCCTCGACCATGTGCGGGAATTCAACACTGGCTACAATTATTTCAGCGGAATGAGCACGGAGGAGATCGAGGCGGCGCAAACCCCCTATGCGGGGTGGGAGCGTGAAACGCGTGCTTTCGCCAATATCGGTTCCCAGACGCCGCGCTGGGCCGACTTCACCGATCCGCTGGACGCGATCGGCGCCCGCTTCCGTCGTCCACCCGCCGAGGCGC
>JADDQD010000275.1 GCA_016781555.1 Pseudomonadota bacterium
ATCTTCCGCCGGGTCAGCGAGACGGGGCCCCGCAACAGCTTCGACGAACGTAATGCGTTCCGCGTCCTTGGCGGCATCAAGGGCGACTTCCTTGAAAACCTGAACTACGAAGTCTACGGCTTCTACTCGCGAACCCGCAACGCCAACATCCAGCAAGGCAATATCTCGCGTTCCGCCTTCTCCCGCGGGATCACGACTGGATCGATCAACGTGTTCGGCCCGGGCACGCTTACTCCCGCCGCTCTTCAACAGATCACCATTCTGGCGCAAAACAACGAGATTTCTACGCTGCAGGTCGCATCAGCGACCGTTTCAGGCAACGTGTTCAACTTGGGCCTGGGCGCAGAAGATATCGGCTTTGCGATCGGTTCGGAATACCGCAAGGTCAACGCTCAGTTCATTCCTGACACCGCCCTTTCCTCCGGTGACGTCATCGGCTTCAACGCCGGCCAGGCGACCGCAGGCGGCTACAACGTCAAGGAAGCTTTTGCCGAAGTCCGGATCCCAATCATTGCAGACCGGCCCTTCTTCCATCGCCTGCAAGCAACGGGCGCCGCGCGTTATTCGGATTACTCGCTTGGGGCAGTTGGCGGCGTCGCCACCTACGCCGCAGGCGCCGAGTTCGCTCCGATCCGCGACATCACTTTCCGCGGCCAGTATCAGCGGGCCATTCGCGCGCCAAACGTTGAGGAACTGTTCGGCGGGACGCGGAACGCCTTCCCAGCGGCAAACGATCCCTGCTCGAACCGGGCAACGGCGGCCAACCGCACCGCGACGGTGCGTCAGCTCTGTATCCAGACCGGCGTTCCGGCTGCACAAGTGTTCAACTTCAACCAGGGCAACAACCAGATCGAAGCTCAGTTTGGCGGAAATCCCGACCTTCAGGAAGAAAGGAGCGACACCTACACTGTGGGTGCGGTCATCCGACCGAGCTTCCTCCCGCGGCTCGCAATCACCGTCGACGCCTTCGACATCGAGATTGATGGTACGATCTCCGTGCTCGGCGGCGGTTTGAACAACACGCTCAACCTTTGCTTTAACGTCATCCAGAATATCAACAGCCCGTTTTGCCAGGCGATCCGCCGAGATCCGTCGACGGGGTTGATCGGCGGTCAGTTCCTGCCGCGGATCCTCAACGCGAACATCGGTAAGCTGGAAACGCGCGGCATCGACGTTCAGGTGGATTACAGCCAGCCGCTCGGGTTCAGCCTGGTCGGAGGCGAGGAGTCGCGGTTGAACTTCTTCTTCCTCGGCACCTACACCGATGAGTTCGACATCACGCCGGTGGCGGATCTTCCGGGTGAGGTGAACGAATGCGCCGGCCGCTTCGGCATCGCGGCCTGCGGCGAGCCGAGGCCCAGGTACAAATGGAGCTCACGTCTCTCCTTCATCGATGGTCCCGTGACGATCAGCCCGCGCTGGCGGCATATTGGCGCGGTGCGGGACGATGATCCCGCGACGACATATTTCGTGGAGCGAATCCGTGCTTACAACCTCGTCGACCTCTCCTTCTCGTTCGACGTGACGGACGCATTCACGATGAGCACCGGCGTCAACAACCTCTTCGACAAGAAGCCGCCGGTCCTGGGCTTCAACCAGGAGCAGGCGAATACCTACCCCAGCACCTATGATCCGCTGGGACGCGACTTCTTCGTATCGGCCAACTTGCGCTTCTAAAGCGGAAGCCGACTTAAAGAATTGGGCAGCGGACCTCGGTTCGCTGCCCTTTTTTTGGCGAAACACGTGATCATGCGCCCACAGGTGTTCGCCTAGCTGTGGAGCCTAAACAGGCTTTTGCGGCGCTACCCATCCACCGCGGAGAAAACTGCCGCTCTTTGTGGCACTGGGGCCGCGATCTTGCGGCTCGGTCGCGACGATGGCGAAAAACGAAGCCGCGCTATGGGAGAGCTGGAAAACCATAATCTTGGTTTTTCACCCAGTAGGCATTTCCGTCGTATTCTCGAACATCATCTTCGATGTTGTGCCTCGCCCTGTAGTCCATAACCGCCATTCTGCACCCAGGAAGATGCCAATCATCAATAATGGTTATACCGCCTGCCGAAAGCAGCGGATATAAATACTCGAGCGATGTTTCCACGGAATCATATGAATCGGAATCCAGCCTGACTAGAGAAAATTTCTCATTGGCAAGATGCTTCAGGGTTTCGGAGAAATAGCCGGGCACAAATCTGACGTTATCATCGAGGAGGCCAAATCTGTCGATGTTTCCCCCCACTTCGTCCAGGGAAGCTGCCCAGCGATCACTCCACGAATCAACCGGGTCATTGATCGCGCGTACGTTCTTAGGAATTCCGGAAAAGGAATCCGCTGCAAACACCTTCCGCCCGGCAATGCCGTAAGCCCTAAGCAACGCCAGCATGAGGATGATGGCACCGCCCCGCCAGACCCCAGCCTCAATGAAGTCGCCGGCTACTCCCCGTTCCTGGAGCGAGCCGATCGCCTGTTCAATCAAGTCCAATTGGCTCTTGGTAAGGAGAGTGAACGGACGCGCGAGCGAGTCGATCTTCCAGCGTCCCTTCTCCAGATCGTAATGGGTCACGCACCGAAAGTCTTCGAACGAGCGGTCGCCGCCGAGGTAGGGATAATTGGTGATCCCTCGCTTGATTAGGTCGATATACGCGTCGCGATGGAGATGCTCGGACCTTGAGGTCATGCAGGGAGTCGCTCTCTACGATTGGCTCGCTCTCCCGGCGAACTGCTGGTCGCCGACTGAACCGGAACCTGATTTCACTGAACGGCGGTGTCTGTCAATTGGTCTCGGGAACGCGCCCCGCGCGGCGCAGGAAGTCCGGTTACGATCGATGCTGTTGCAAAGTCCGCTCTTTGGCGGAGCGGACATGCCGCTGAGGCAGGGCGGAGGAGGGGGGTGACCTCAGATCGTGGCCGAGTTCGGCACAGAACTAGCCGCGAACTCCCGAGAGCAGCCACGCAAAGGGCTGCGCACAGCCAGTGTCTCGGAGCAGGCTTGGTGCTTCGACTGCCAACCCGGCGGCACGCAAATGTCCCATGATGTCGCTGATTGCTCCGGGGCCGCACGCGGCGCGCCGCAGGGCATCTATTCGTTGCAGCTCATTGGTTGCGCGGCTCTCAAGGGTGTTCAACACCTCGATGGATTGAGCGGGCGGCGCGGCGCGCCCCAACTCGAGGGTTTGTAGCACGGCCAAGCAAAACTCTTCGGCGACGGATTGCGAGGGAAACCGGCTTCTTGCCTCGGCGGCGGCCGCTCGGAAGCTCGCCGGCGTCGGGAGGGGAGCGATCGCCCTGGATTTGACCAGCGCCCGAGCCCGCTGAACGATCCCGCTTTCCTGCAGGGCCCAAGCCAATCCCGCGCGCCTTTTGTCGTTGTGCGCCACGATTGGGCCATCGGCGTGATGCACGATGAACTGAAACCTGCCTGCGGGCTTCAGTGTCCGGGCCACTTCCGCCGACACGGCGGGAACGTTGCCATACTCAAGCCCGAACTGGCTGGTAACGAGGTCAAAATGGCCGTTGGGGAAGGGCAGACGCTCCATTGGGACGCCCGCGCGCAGGTGCACACCTTTGGGGCCGGCGGGGAGCCGCCTGGCGCTGTCCACGCCGATCAGCTTGAGGTCAGGTCGCGCCCTGCGTATCTTTCCCAGAACAGCCCCGTCGCCGGTCGCCAAGTCGAGCACGCGCGCTCCCCTGGGCACTTTCTGCACGGCTGCCGTCCAGACTGCGCGTTGCACCGCATCGATCTGCTGCAACGCCTTTGGAAGGCACCCGCTCTCTGGCCCTGCTCCTCCAGTTTCCCAGAATGCCGACCAGGCGGCCTCGCTCCTCGTCCCGCTCATGCCGGCGCAATGTCAAAGGCAACGCTCAGCCGCTCGCCTCGAGAAAATGGCCGCGTGCCATGGTGCAAGGTGCTGGGAAACAGCACCAGATGACCGGGCTGCGGAGCAATTTCGAACATAGGGGCGAGGGGGAGGTGCAGTTGACCGGGCGGACGACCTATTTCCAGACATCCTTCTCCTTCCGAGGTGCCCTCGGGTACGACAATATAGCAGGCCGAGGAGAGCACGCCGTGCGGGTGCACATGCGAAACATGAAAGCCGCCACCGCTCAGCCGCACAGACCAGGACCCATCAAAACGGGGCCTGGCTTGCCGGTGCCTCAACAAGGGATGGGATGGGTCCTCCGGCGGCAGTCGGTCCCAATGAGCCTGCACTGCCTCAAATACCTCCTCGCGCAGCAGATCGATCTCGGGAACGTCACGCTCGAACAGCCGTCCGCGCGTCTGGGTGCCCCCCCTCAGCGACTGGCCAATAGGATGCGCCCGCGTGCGGTGAAGGCTCCGTAGTGTGTCGGCGATGGCTTCGATCTGGCTCGAGGACAATTTCAGCAGCTGCATCCGGACGAGGCCCGCTTGCCCGTGCAGCCACTCGGCGCGTGGGTCTTCCATTATCCGCCACAACAGCCCGGTCATCGCCCAAGCACCGACACCCCATTCATCCTCGGCGCGTGCGCGCTCGGCGAGTTCCAGCGCATAGTCGTAATCCTTGCGACGGATAGCATGCCGCATCTCGTGGATGCTTCTTCCGGGGAGATCGGCGGGAAGTCGCGCAAACAGGCTGTCGGCGCGGCCCAATTCTCCCGCTTCGGAGGCATGAAGCGCTTCCAGAAGCTGCAAGACATCGTCATCCCCGACCCGCGCCCGGCCCCGCGCAGCAGCTTCGGCAGCTTCGATCGAAAGATCCACGGCTGCAAGAACCGACGCGTAAGCGATCCAAAGTTCGCGGTTCCCGGGGGAAGCCTCGAGCGCGCGTTCGAAGTCACGCTTGAAGGCTGATCCTTCGCCCGCTTCCCAGCGCATGCGTGCCAGAGCCGACTGCCCTTCGGCCCATTGCGGGTGCTCCGCAATCGCTTGGGCCAGGACGTCCAACCCCTGTGGATTACCTTCTGCCTCCAACGCCTCAGCCAATCCGAGGCGGAGGGAAAGGTCACCAGGGGCAACCTGGAGCGCACGCCGATAGCGCGATGATGCATCTGGCTCGCCCCGCTCCATGGCGACACGAGCCCGCCCGTGCAGCGAGATCAGCCGGGATGGATCAAGAGTCAGAGCCGCCTCGTAAGCCTCACTTGCCTCTTCGAGGCGGCCCAGCTCTCGCAGCACGCCGGCGCGTGCCGAATGGAGCTTTGCCGTCGGCGGGGCGATCTTCGCCAGGTTGTTCAGCTCCGCCAGTGCGTCCTCCAAACGCTCCAGCTTCTGCAGAAGGAGCGCCCGGTTGTAGCGTGCTTCCACGAGCTGCGGCGCTGCAGCGACTGCGCGGTCGAAGTGGGCCAGCGCAGACGTCAGCTCGCCCATGGATTCGAGAAGGTTACCGAAATTGTTGTTGATCTGCGGGTCGTTCGGCGAAAGCCGGAGTGCAGCCCTGAAAGCGTGCGCCGAAGCATCCGTCGCGCCTCGCTTCTTTTCCACGAGCGCGAGGAGGTGCAGCACCGCCGGATGATCGCCCGCCGCGCGCTGCACCTGCGCCAGATCCGCCCTTGCGGCGTCGAGCCGGCCCGAAACGAAGGCTTGCTCGGCGCGCGCGAAGAGGCTGTTTACATCGATCGCGGGCATGCGCGAATGATGGCGTTTAGGCTGCCTGCTGTCTAGAGAAGGCCTCGTTGATGTCACCGCTCGTGTGAAGCACGAGGCCGCCTTCGCCTTCATCCACCCGAACGGTTGATCCGTCCGGAATCTCGCCGCGTAGCAGCGCCTCGGCGAGCGGATCCTGCAAGTATTTCTGCACCGTCCGCTTCAGCGGCCGCGCGCCGTAGACCGGATCGTAGCCGACGCGGCCCAGCCAGTTGCGCGCGGCCTCGCTGAGCTCGAGCCGGATCTTCCGGTCCGCAAGCAGCTTCTGGACGCGGCCGATCTGGATATCGACGATCGGCCCCATATGCTCCTGACCCAAGCGGTGGAACAGGATGATCTCGTCCAGGCGGTTCAGGAATTCCGGCCGGAAGTGGCCACGGACGATCTCCATCACCTGCGGCTCCACTTTCTCCACGCTCTCATCGTCGGTCAGGCTCGACAGATATTGGCTGCCAAGGTTCGAGGTCAGAATGATGATCGTGTTGGTGAAGTCGACGGTGCGGCCCTGCCCATCGGTAAGCCGGCCGTCGTCGAGCACCTGGAGCAGCACGTTGAAGACGTCGTTGTGGGCCTTTTCGACCTCATCGAACAGCACGACCTGGTAAGGCCGGCGCCGCACGGCCTCGGTCAGCACACCGCCTTCCTCATAGCCGACATAACCGGGAGGCGCGCCGATGAGACGGGCGACGCTGTGCTTCTCCATGAACTCCGACATGTCGATCCGAACCATTGCGTGGCTGTCGTCGAACAGGAATTCGGCCAGCGTCTTGGTGAGCTCGGTCTTGCCGACGCCGGTTGGCCCGAGGAACAGGAACGAGCCCATCGGCCGGTTCGGGTCCTGAAGGCCTGCCCGCGCGCGGCGGATGGCACGTGAGACTGCGGCAACAGCCTGCGTCTGCCCGATCACGCGGCGGCCAAGCTCCTGCTCCATCTGAAGCAGCTTCTCGCGCTCGCCCTCGAGCATCTTGTCGACCGGAATGCCCGTCCAGCGCGACACCACCGAGGCGATGTCCTCGCTCGTCACTTCCTCACGGATCATCGCGTTGGCCGCGGCCGCTTCCGCTTCGGCCAGCTGCCGCTCGAGCTGCGGGATGGTGCCGTAAGCGATCTGGCCGGCCCGGGCGAGGTCGCCCGACCGCTGCGCCTGTTCGAGCTCCAGCCGTGCCTGGTCGAGCTGCTCCTTGATCTTGCCTTCGGCGTGGATCTTCTCCTTTTCGCCTTTCCAGCGATGCGTGAGCTCCGCCGACTGCTGCTCGAGGTTCGCGAGCTCCGCTTCAAGCGTTTGGAGGCGGTCGCGGGAGGCACGGTCGGTTTCCTTCTTCAGCGCTTCACGCTCGATCTTGAGCTGGATGATGCGCCGATCGAGGTTTTCGATCTCTTCGGGCTTCGACTCCACCTCCATGCGGAGCCGCGAGGCGGCCTCGTCCATGAGGTCGATCGCCTTGTCCGGCAGGAAACGATCCGTGATGTAGCGATTGGACAGGGTCGCCGCCGAGACGATCGCACCGTCCGTAATGCGGACGCCGTGGTGAAGCTCATACTTCTCCTTGAGCCCGCGAAGGATCGAAATCGTATCCTCCACGCTCGGCTCGCCCACGAAGATGGGCTGGAAGCGCCGCTGCAGGGCCGGATCCTTTTCGACATATTTGCGATATTCGTCGAGGGTGGTCGCGCCGATGCAGTGAAGCTCGCCGCGGGCAAGCGCCGGCTTCAGCAAGTTTCCGGCATCCATCGCGCCTTCCGACTTGCCCGCGCCGATCAGCGTGTGCATCTCGTCGATGAACAGAATGATCTCGCCTTCGCCCTGCTTCACCTCGTCGAGAACGCCTTTCAAGCGCTCTTCGAACTCACCGCGATATTTGGCACCGGCAATGAGCGAGCCCATGTCGAGCGCCATCAGCTTGCGATCCTTGAGGCTGTCGGGAACATCGCCATTGGCGATGCGGAGCGCCAACCCCTCGACGATGGCCGTCTTGCCGACGCCGGGGTCGCCGATAAGGACCGGGTTGTTCTTGGTGCGGCGGGCCAGGATCTGGACCGTACGGCGGATCTCCTCGTCGCGGCCGATCACCGGATCGAGCTTGCCGTCGCGGGCCGCCTGGGTGAGGTCGCGCGCGAACTTTTTGAGCGCGTCGTAACGGTCTTCCGCGGATGCGGTGTCGGCGGTGCGACCGCCGCGCAGCTCGTTGATCGCCGCGTTGAGCGCCTCCGGTTTCACGCCGGCATCGCTGAGCGCTTTGCCCGCATCCCCTTTGGCCATGGTGAGCGCCAGCAACAGCCGTTCCACCGTGACATAGGAGTCGCCGGCTTTCTGCGCGATCTGTTCGGCCTGGTCGAGCACGCGCATCGTCTCGCCATCGAGCCCGGGCGCCGAACTGGCACCGCTGCCCGTCACCGTTGGAATACGGCCGAGGGCTTCATCGGTCTCCCGGCGCGCGGCTTCCGCGCTGCCACCGGCGCGCGTGATCAGCCCCGCGGCCATGCCCTGCTCGTCCTCGAGCAAGGCCTTGAGCAGGTGAATGGGCGCGATGCGCTGATGATTGTTGCGAACCGCGACGGTCTGCGCGGACTGCAAAAAGCCCCGCGCTCGTTCGGTAAATTTCTCTAGGTTCATAGCCCCTGTAACTCCTTTGAGAAGGATGTAGTGTGGCTTTTGGGCAACACAAGAGCCCCACTAATCAACGCGGCAAGCTCGCAGCCGTTGCGCGTTCAAGTCATTGCCAGCGCAATCTTTCGCGGCCCGGCAAAGGGCAAGCGGCCATGGGCCGCGAGGACGTTATCGAGGACCAGAATGTCACCAGCGCGCCAGCGGTGTGGAACTGTCTCCTCGCTGAGCACGGCGCGAATGGCTGCCAGGGCTTCGACCTCGATGGGCGTCCCGTCGCCGTAGGAGACGTTCAGCCGAAACTGCTCCTCGCTTCCGCAGAGCGCCATCATCTCGTCATACATCTCAGCACCAAGCGCCGTCGGGTGGAAGCCGTCGGCTTGATTGAACCAGACGTCCTCGCCCGTCACAGGGTGAACGGCCGTGGCTGGCCGGACTTGGCTCATCCGAAGAATCCCGCCGGGCTGCCACTCGAAACTCGCCCCGATCCTTCGGCAGCAGGCCTCCGCCTCTTTCCTGCTGTCCGTGCCCAGCGCTTCCTGCCACGAATAGCCGTAGCCCTTTTCCGAGTGAAGATTACGGATGTAGCGGATTTTTCTCCTTCTGAACTTCTCCACCAGGGCAGGAGGGAGGTTCTTCAGAATCCGCCTGCTGTCCCCCAGCGTCGTCTCGCCGCCACTTTCGGGCGCAGTCACACAGAAGAAGTAGAGCCGCTCCGGATAGACATCTGCATAAGAAAGCTCGTTGTGGAGCGAGAGACCGACGTGTGATGGATATTCCGTCGAGCTGTAGACGCCCGGATTTGCCTCACCCAAGCCGCTCCGAGGGGAGGCGCCACCGGCATAGTCGAACAATTTATCACCACCCGAATAAGCCGTGACGAAGCGCGAAAAATCGTCGAGGCTCGCAACGTCGAAGCCACGGAAAAGCAGAACGTTATGGGAAAGAAGCGCGTTCGAGAACAGCTCCCGGTCGCGGGCGGCCGTCTCAAGCAGCGCCGCCAGGCTCGAACTGCCGTTCGGCTCCACTGCCAGTGGCATTTGCCTGGCTTCGATGCTCATGCTCACCATGGACAAGTCTCTCATGCGCGTCGGGCCGAAGCACCAGCCCCGTTTGCGAGACGCTTCTGGGCCGATATCGTGCCGGCGATGGCCCACAGGGTCAGCGGAGACTAAGCAATGGCCGATGCCAACCGTGATGAGGTCCTGCGGGAGATGGCGGCAAATCGCGGCTGCAAGCTGACGAAATCGCGGCGGAGAAAGCCGGGAGGCGACTTTGGCCGCTACGGCCTCAAAGATGCCAACACCGGAAAGGAGGTTTTTGGCTTCGGCGACGATGGCCTCGTTGCGTCGGCCGAGGACATTGAATCCTATCTGCGCGGCAGCACTGTGGCTACCTGGAAGAGGTCTCTCATCGCCGCGGTGGACGACACGGAGCCGACGCCCACACCATCAAAGAAAGTGACCCGGGCAAACAAGCGGAAAGTTGCGCCTCCATCGGCGCCGCTTCCCTTGGATCCGCAGCCACAGCGGCAACGAACCGCCCCCGAACCGCCGCCGCTCAACATCCGCGAAGCAAAGCCCGACGATGCAGCCGCGATTGCCGGGCTGTTGGCGGCTGCCGGCTGGCAAACGACGGATGCTGGCGTTGCCGCCAACCTGAAGCTTCTAAGAAGCGTGGGTGAGCCGCCGCTGGTGGCGACGCAAGGACGGGTTATCGGCTGCGCAACCTGGCATGCCACGACGGAGCTTCACCAGCCCGACCTCGTTGGCCGAATTCCGATCATCGCGGTTGCCGAAGATGCTCGGAAAACAGGCATCGGCAAGGCTTTGCTGGAGGCTGCGGAATCCCGCCTAGTCGAGCGAGGCTGCACGTCCGTGGAGGTCACCAGCAGCCTTGCTCTTTCGGGCGCGCTAGCCTTCTATCAATCCTGCGGCTTTGAGCGGTCAGGCTTTCGCCTCGCAAAGCGCCTGCCGGGCACCGCGGAGAATCAGCGGCCTTGAGCACTTACTTTTGGCGAATCTCCATCGGCCGTTCCGCCTTCGGAGCGGCCGGCGCCATCGTCCGGCCGAAGAAGCTGTCTTGATACCAGACCGGCGCCGTGGCTGCGTTCGCGATCTCGCGCGCAATCAAATAGTTGAGGCGCGCGAACTTGGCGCCGGCATTCCAATTAAACGGAAGATCAGGCTCGTCAGTCGGCTTATGATAGTGGGTCGCCAGAAAATCATTGAACTGCTTTTTGCCCTCACCGGCGAAGCCCGTCATCAGGAAGACGGACGGAATTCCTTCACGCACGAACTTGTAATGGTCCGACCGCGTGAACAGCCCTTCCTGCGGAAGCGGATCGGCCGACAGAGCGACGTTCATCCCGGCCGCTGCGCGGGCGACGATCGGCCCAAGCGTGGAATGTTCGGAGCCGAACGCGATCACATCGCTGAAGTCGTAGAGCAGGACGGGCATGTCGAGATTGACGACGCCGACGATCTTGCCATCCACCACCGGGTGCTTGGCGAGATATTCGGAGCCGAGAAGTCCGTCCTCTTCAGCCGTGACTGCGGCAAACAGGATCGAGCGGCGCGGCCGCAATGAAGCCGTGGCCATGGCGCGGGCAACTTCGAGCATGGTGGCCGTGCCGGCGGCGTTATCCATGGCGCCGTTATAGACCTTGTCGCCTTCGAGCTTGGGATCGACGCCGTCGTGATCGAGGTGGGCCATCAGCAGGACATATTCGTTGGCAAGTGCCGGATCGGATCCCGGCAGAACTGCGACCACGTTGGGGCTCGTCAGCCGACGATTGACGCTTTGCCGATCGACCTTGAGGCGCGGCTTCAGAGCAAAGCCGCCGGGCTTCCCGCCCGGCCGGTCGGCTTCGGCGAGCACCGCCGCCAGCGGCCTTTTGCCCCCGGCGAAAAGCGCCTCGGCGGCAGCGCCGCCGAGCGTCGCGCCGACACGAATTCCGGGTGCTGCACTATAAGGGCGGCCATCGGTGCCGACCCAGGTCATGTTGGTGGATCCCGCCATTTGCACTCTGCGCGCCCACGGGCGGCGCTCCTCGTCTGCGCGGGTGAGGATCGTGACCATGCCGATCGCTCCATGTCTTTCGGCCATCCTCCTCTTCTCGGAGCTGAGATGTGCGCCCATCTCGCTTGGAGTTCCGTTGGGGAAGCCGCTTAGCACTGCGACGATCTTCCCGCGGACGTCGAGCCCCTTATAGTCGTTGAAGCCAGCCTCAGGAGCATCGAGGCCATAGCCCGCGAATACCACCGGCGCTTCCACGCTTTGCTGCGCTTCGGCTTCGCTCCCGGACAGAATAACATCTTCGCGATTGCGGAATGCGCGTCCGGCGATCGTCACCGTCGCGGGGGCTTCGGCGAGACCATATTCCAGGAACGGCACCTGCTGGTACCAGCTGCCCGCCGCGGCCGGCTTCAGCCCGAGCGCCTGAAAGCGAGTCGCAACGTACTTGGCGGCGACCTCGTAGCCCCGCTCCCCGGCATTGCGCCCCTCGAGCGCGTCGTCTGCGAGAAACTCGACGTGGGCGCGGACGCGGTCAGCTGAGAATTCCGGTTCAGCCGTTTGCGCGCCAAGGGCGCCTGTAATCGAGATGCAGCCCAGGGCAACTGCCAGAAAGGAGATCCGCATGTGAGTGTCCGTCGATAGCGAAATGAGTAGCCGTCCGCCCGTAGCTGAACGATCAAGCTCCACAAGAGCGGATCGCACCTTTACGGAGCCTGACTGCCCGCACGATTCCAGCATGTGCTTCACTTGCCTAAAACGGCCCCAGCACTATGTTGCGCGCAAAATTAACCATGTCGAGGATGCCCGGATGCGCTCGTTCCTTTTGCCGTTCGCACTCGTTTCCGCGTTCAGCCTTTCGGCCTGCACCACGATGGGCAATGCCGACGCTAATCCAGCCGCGCCCTTAGCTGCCGCCCCCGCTGCAGCCCCGGCGCCAGCCGCCCAACCGGCTCCCGTCGCCGAACTTGTCCGCGCCGTGGATATTCCCTACGAGACGTTCACGCTCGACAACGGCCTGCGAGTGATTGTCCACGAAGACCGCAAAGCGCCGGTGGTGGCCGTTTCCGTTTGGTACCATGTCGGGTCCAAGGACGAGCCGAAAGGCAAAACCGGCTTTGCCCACCTGTTCGAGCATCTGATGTTCAACGGCTCGGAAAACGCCCCGGGCGATTTCTTCGGGCCGCTGCAGCAGATCGGGGCAACCGACTATAATGGAACGACGTGGTTCGACCGCACCAACTATTTCGAGACGGTGCCGACTCCGGCGCTCGAGCGTGTCCTGTTCCTTGAAAGCGACCGCATGGGGCATCTGCTCGGGGCGGTGACGCAGCAGAACCTCACCAACCAGATCGGTGTTGTCCAGAACGAGAAGCGGCAGGGTGACAACCAGCCCTATGGGCTTGTCGAATACAAGCAGCTGGAGGCGCTGTTCCCCGAAGGGCATCCCTACCGGCACTCAACCATCGGCTCGATGGCCGATCTGTCGGCGGCAAGCCTTCAGGACGTCAAGAATTGGTTCCGGCAAAATTACGGACCGAACAATGCGGTGCTCGTGCTCGCCGGTGACGTCGACGTGCCGACGGCGCGGCGCCTGGTCACCAAATATTTCGGCGACATTCCGCGCGGGCCGGAGGTGAAGTCGACGGCAGCCGACGTGCCGACGCTTCCCGCCCCCAAGTCGGACGTTATGCACGACCGGGTTGCGACCACGCGAATTTACCGCATGTGGGCGGTGCCGGGCCTCACTCATTCGGACGCTGTGCCGCTCGACATTGCCGCTAGCGTTCTTGGCGGCCTTTCGAGTTCACGCCTGGATAACGCGCTGGTCCGCCAGGAGAAGGTTGCGGTGGCGGTGACGGCGAGCATGCAGACGTTCGAACGGGTGGGCATGTTCGAAGTCTCGGCGGACGTGAAGCCAGGCGTCGACCCCGCATTGGTCAGTCGCCGGCTCGACGAAGTCATTGCCGAACTGGTCCGCAACGGCCCGACGGCCGACGAGGTCCAGCGCGTTGCCACGCGTGAGGTGTCGGGCCGGATCAGCGGCCTTGAATCCGTCGGCGGCTTCGGCGGCAAAGCCGTCACCCTCGCCGAGGGTGCGCTCTACGCGCGGGATCCGGAGTTTTACAAAAAACAACTCATGGCCTTCGCTTCGGCCACCCCTGAGCAGGTGCGGGTGGTGACGCAGCGCTGGCTTTCCCGGCCCGTGTATGCGCTCACCGTGGCGCCCGGCGAGCGCGAGCCCTACGAAGAAGCGAAAGCCGCATCCGGCGGCTCGATCCACCACCCCGCTTATTACCGGACACCGACGTCAGACGAGCGCCCCCTGGCGCCCAAGCCGCCGCTCGCGCTCGTTCAGCAGGCAAGCCGCCGCCAAGGCGCCGGAGCTGCGGCCCGGCCGGCCGTTGATCGCCGCAAGATGCCGGAGGTAGCCGAGGTTCCAAACTTGGATTTTCCGGACATCCAGCGCAGCCGGCTGCCGAATGGCATTGAAGTCGTCTACGCGCAGCGCACAGCTGTTCCCGTCACCCGCGTTGCCTTGAGCTTCGATGCGGGGAATGCTGCCGATCCCAAGTCGAAGCTCGGGACGCAGGCTCTAACCCTGGCGCTGCTCGACGAGGGAACGAGGACGCGCAACTCGATTCAGATCGCCGAGGAGCAGGAGCGGCTTGGCGCTAGCATCGGGGCCGGTGCGACAATGGATCGAACCACGGTCAGCCTGTCGGCATTGACCCCGAACCTTGCACCGTCGCTCGATCTTCTTTCGGACATCGTTCGAAATCCAGCTTTCGATCCAGCCGAAGTCGAGCGCCTGCGCGGTGAGCAACTTGCCCGGATCGCTCAGGAACTCACGCAGCCGCAGGGCATCGCCCTTCGCGCACTGCCGCCGGTGCTATTTGGGCCTACCCACCCTTATGGCGTGCCCTTCACCGGCACAGGCGATCCGAACGCGGTGACGCAGGTCAGCCGGGACGACATCGTGGCGTTTCACCAAAGCTGGCTCCGGCCGGACAACGCGAAAATCTTCGTGGTGAGCGATCGGCCGCTGGCCGAGATCCAGCCGCTGCTCGAGCGCAGCTTCGGCGGCTGGACTCCTCCGGCAGCACCCAGGGGCACCAAGAACCTCGCCGCCGCGACGCCTGCGCCCACGCCGCGCATCATCCTCATCGACCGGCCCCAGTCGCCGCAGTCGCAGATCCTTGCCGGATTGCTCCTCCCTTTTCGTGGCAGCGATCCGATCGAGCCTTTGGTGGTTGCCAATGACGTGCTGGGTGGCACCTTCCTGTCGCGGCTCAACATGGACCTGCGCGAGAGCAAGGGCTGGTCCTACGGCGTTCGGGGCAGCATCAACCGCTTGGCAGGCACCGTGCCTTACCTTGTCTCCGCGCCCGTCCAGTCGAACCAGACCGGCCCGTCGATCGCTGCGCTTATCGCCGACATCAACGAGTTCGTGAAGACCAAGGGCATCACCCCTGAAGAGCGGGAGCGGACAATCAACAATCGCACTCGTGGGCTTGCCGGGAACTTCGAGACTTCGGCGGATGTGCTTGCAGCCTTGCAGTCAATCGAGCTCTACGGCTGGCCGGACACTTACTATGAGACCCTGGCGGATCGCTACCGCAACATGACCGCGGGGGAACTCGATCAGGCGGCGCGGCGGGTGCTCGATCCTTCCAAGCTCGTCTGGGTGGTGGTCGGTGACGCGGCCCAGGTTCGGCCGCAGCTCGAGAAGCTTGGCATGCCCATCGAGGTCGCAAAACCGCAATAGGGGCGGCTGGACGGCATCACAGGCCTGTGAAGCAAGACCCTTGGAGCCCTTTGAAGGGCTTTCGGTGGTCACCGGGAAGCTCGCCGTCAGCCGAGGCGCGTGACGTGGCCCATCTTGCGGCCGGGCCGCGGCTCGCCCTTGCCGTAAAGGTGGAGGTGGGCAGCGCGATCCTGGAGGATATCCGCCCACTTCAGGACATCATCGCCAATCAGATTGTCCATGACGACGCGCGGCGCAGTCAGCGCAGTCGCGCCAAGCGGAAGCCCACAAATCGCACGGATGTGGTTCTCGAACTGGGAGGTAAGCGCGCCTTCGATGGTCCAGTGGCCGCTATTGTGCACCCGCGGGGCCATCTCGTTGAACACCGCGGCCCCTCCTGACGCGAAGAATTCGAGCGTCAATAGGCCGGCATAATCGAGCGCTTTGGCGACCTTGCGGGCGAGCGCTTCGGCATCGCGGATCGGACCTTCGATTTCCGACGGCGCCGGCACTTGCGAGCGGGCAAGGATGCCGTTGCAGTGGATGTTTTGCGGTGCATCCCACAGCACCATTTCGCCGGATAGGGATCGGCAAAGAAGAATTGAAAATTCCACTTCGAAGCGAACGAAACCTTCCAGGATCGCGGGTGCGCCGCGCACGGAGGCCCAGGCGGATGCCGCTTGCGAGGGGTCGGCGATCCGCACCTGGCCCTTGCCATCATAGCCGAAGCGCCTCGTTTTAAGGATGGCGGGGGTGCCGATGTCCGCCAGTGCCCCCTCCAATTCGCCGAGGTCGGACACAGGCGCGAACGGGGCCGGGCGTCCGCCAAGACCGGCAACGAACTGCTTTTCCGCCAGCCGGTCCTGCGCCACCTCAAGCGCTCGGCGCGGCGGGAAGAGCGGCGCCTGCGCACTCAGCGCAGCAAGCGGGCCGGCAGCGATATTTTCGAACTCGTAGGTTGCGACGTCAACGCCCGCGCCGAAGCGCGCGAGCATGGCTTCATCATCAAACGCGCCGCGCGTGAAGCTGGCAGCGACTTCGGCCGCGGGCGGAGCTTCGTCGGGCGCGTAGATGTGGGACTTATAGCCTAGCTGGGCTGCCGCTATTGCCAACATACGGCCGAGTTGGCCTCCGCCGACGATGCCGATGGTGGAGCCTGGAGCTAAGGTCATTCGGGGGCTTCGGCAATGCCGTCCGTTTGGCGTTGCCGGAAGGCGTCGAGGCGCCGCGCAAGTTGCGCGTCGTTGGTGGCAAGGATCGCAGCTGCGAGCAACCCGGCATTGGCAGCGCCTGCTTTGCCGATCGCCAGCGTTCCGACCGGTATACCCGACGGCATCTGGACGATGGAAAGCAAGCTGTCCATTCCGGACAAGGCCTTCGATTCCACCGGCACTCCAAGTACCGGCAGCCGCGTCATGGACGCCGCCATGCCAGGCAGGTGCGCGGCGCCGCCCGCGCCGGCAATGATTACTTTGAGACCGCGTTCGGCCGCGCCTTTGGCATAAGCGTAAAGCCGATCCGGCGTGCGGTGGGCCGAAACGATCCGTGTTTCGTAGGGAACCTCGAGTGCGTCCAACATCTCCGCTGCGTGGCGCATCGTCTCCCAGTCGGATTGACTTCCCATTATAATGCCGATCGAGGGAGCTTCGTCTGCCATATATCGAACCTTTTGCCGGCGAGGCAGCACCTCTTATGCAGCGGCGCCAGCCTAGGCAATGCGAAGCGGGGTCAGGACCGGTCTTTGAGGTAGTAGCGGTCGATCGCGGCGAGGCTCTCGTCGAGCTCGTAGACGATCGGCTGCCCGGTGGGGATTTCGAGCCCGGTGATCTCGTCGTCGGGAATGTTGGACAAATGCTTCACCAGCGCCCGCAGGGAGTTGCCGTGTGCGGAAATGAGAACGCGCTTGCCGCCGCGAAGCTCAGGGGCGATCCGCTCCTCCCAATAAGGAAGCACGCGCGCGATCGTATCCTTGAGGCTTTCCGTGCGGGGGACCTCGATCCCGGCATAGCGAAGGTCGCCCGACAGGTCGAAAGAGCTTCCTTCCTCCATTGGCGGAGGCGGAATGTCGAACGATCGGCGCCAGATGTGGACCTGCTCGTCCCCGTGCCTGGCCGCCGTCTCGGCCTTGTTAAGCCCGGTCAGCCCGCCATAATGACGCTCGTTGAGCCGCCAGTCCTTCTCCTGCGGGAGCCAGAGCCGCTCCATTGCTTCGAGCGCGAGGTGCAGCGTCTTGATGGCGCGTTTCTGAAGACTGGTGAAACAGATGTCGAAGTCCAGCCCGCGGCTTGCCATCAGCTCGCCAGCTTGGCGCGCTTCCTCGGCACCCTTGGCAGTGACGTCAACATCCCACCAGCCGGTGAAGCGATTTTCGAGGTTCCAAGCGGACTGGCCGTGCCGGATAAGGACGAGCCGAGGCACTAGCGGGGCCCGACAGGAAGCTCGTCCGCGATCGCGTGGAGTGCGTCGAGGCAGGAGCGGCCGAGGAGCCGGCTTCGGTCGGGGGACCAGCCCTGATCGGGATCTGGCAAGTCGTCATTGTCCTTGAAAGGCATTTCCAGCGTCATGGTCACGGCGCCGAAGCGTTCGGCGAGTTGGGCGGTGGACATGGAGAGATTGGCCTGGCCGGGGGGCGGGATCTCGTAGCCCTTCTCCGTTTGGAAGTCGGGCGAAAGCCGAACGAGCTCGTCGCTGAAGCGCTCGAACAGGTTCTGCTGGCGTGCGGTCCAGCTGGGGATGCCTTCAAAACCCGCAAGAAAATTGGCGGAGATCGCTTCGTCGCCATGGACGTCCATCGCGAAGTCGACGCCGGTCCGCTCCATTTCGTTGCGGACGCAAAGCACTTCAGGGCTGCGCTCCGCCGTCGGCTCATGCCACTCGCGGTTCAGATTCACGCCGATCGCGTTGGTGCGCAGATGGCCCCGTTTCGAACCGTCGGGATTCATGTTGGGGATGATGTGAAAGGTCGCCTTGCGAAGCAGGGTGCGCGAGACCGGGTCGGCATCGTCGAGCAGCTTCTCGATCGCGCCCTCCATCCACCATTCGGCCATTGTCTCGCCGGGATGCTGGCGTGCGTAGAGCCAAACCTGCAGCTTTCCCCCGCCGATCCGAAGGTAATCGATATCCTGCCCGTCAAGCGTTTGCCCGAGCGAGCGATATTCAACGCCGGGATGGCCCGTCGCAGCGGCAACGAGATCGTGGTGCCGCTCCATCGTGTAGGGCGCGAAATAGGCGAACCATATGCTGTTGGAGGTGGGGGTAGTGCGGATCTTCAGGACGCCGCCTTCGTAAACGGTGTCCGGCACGCGTTGCCAATTCTCGCGATCCTCCGACATGCAGGCTCGATAGCCGGGCCACCCGTGCGGATAAGCTGCGCCCGCACAGTTCAAAATGCGTAGCTCAACCGGCTTCCCGGCGGCCCCGGTAAGGCGGAAGTAGAACCACTGATAGAAATCGGACTGATTGTCTTTAAGGATCTCAAGATCGATACGGTTGCCTTCGCTGGCGACCAGGCGGATGTTGCCGCCGTCGAAGGCGCTCGAAACTGATAATGTCATCGCGCGCTGATAGTGCGGCCCGATTCCCCAGGGAAGTCCCGAAACAAAGCGGCTGCGAGGTTTTGCACGATGCCAGCCCGATCCGCTGCATTGACCCCGCCGCGCGTATCCATGACCGACCGACCTTCCCAGAAGACCGTCCCATCGGAGCGGCGTTTGATCCGAACCTCAAGCCGGGTTGCCACTGCCCCCGCTCCACTGCCCATCGCGCCCGGTCTCGCAGTGCCGATGCGGCCGGTCTGAAGCGCCGCGCGCGTGCCTTGCTCCACATCGACCAGTGCCACCTGCTCGGATTGTCCGATCGAATTCACCACCGTCCAGCCGAGACGGGTCAGCTCACGCCCGACCGCGTCCACATAGCTGGGGAACTCGGACATGTTTGCGTCGGCCGGATCGAAGGCCTCAATGGCAATCTGACCGCGCGCAATCGGCTGCCCTAGGTGGAAGCGCGTGACCTCGGCTCCGGGTGGCGCGCCGCCGCCCTGGATGGCCGCACAGGCGGCGATTGGAAGCGCCAGAAGCAAGGCGCAGTGTCGCAGAAAAACAGCTTTCATTCCCGGTCCCCATCGCTAAGCGGCAAATCGTATAGGTGCTGAAACGACCTTGGCGCGTTTTTGCTGCAACCGGAAGACGAGGAAGCCTCAAGATGAACAGCAATGGAGCCAAGCCCGCCGTCTTGGTCACCGGGGGCGCGGGTTATATCGGCAGTCACGCCGTCCTGGCGCTGCTGGACGCGGGCTGGCCGGTGGTGGTGATCGACAATTTGGTGACGGGGTTCAGATGGGCGGTTCCCGAAGGCGCCGTCTTCGCTGAGGGTGACATCGCCGACCAATCGCTGGTTGCGGGGCTGGTCGAGGAGCATGGCATCCGCGCCATCATCCATTTCGCCGGATCGATCGTCGTTCCGGAGTCGGTGGAAAACCCCCTCAAATATTATGAAAACAACACGGTGAAGAGCCGCTCGCTCATCGAAAGTGCCGTGCGGGGAGGGGTCAGGCACTTCATCTTCTCCTCCACCGCAGCGACTTACGGGATCCCCGACCAGGTTCCGATCCGGGAGGCCGCACGTACCCAGCCGATCAATCCTTATGGCTGGTCCAAGCTCATGACGGAGCGCATGCTCGCCGACGTCTCGTTCGCCCACCCGCTCAACCATTGCGCGCTTCGCTATTTCAACGTGGCGGGCGCTGATCCCGAGGGGCGTTCTGGCCAGTCGACGGCGGGCGCTACCCACCTCATCAAGGTCGCCGTTGAAGCGGCGATCGGCAAGCGCAGCCATGTCTCCGTCTACGGCACCGACTACAACACGCCCGATGGCACCGGCATTCGGGATTATATTCACGTCAGCGACCTTGCTGCCGCCCATGTCGATGCGCTCGAGAAGCTGATGCAGGAGCCCCAGACCAGTTATGTGATGAATTGCGGCTACAGCCGGGGCTTCTCCGTGTTGGAAGTACTCGACGCCGTGGATCGGGTGACCAACATGAAGATCGAGCGGAAGCTCGAGGCGCGGCGCGCCGGCGACCCGGACGCACTCGTCGCCGACAATATGAAGATCCTCGAAACGCTTCCCTGGCGGCCGAAGCTCAACGATCTCGACACGATCGTGACTCACGCCTTGGCGTGGGAGCGCAGGCTCGCCGAGCGCGGCTCCACCCGCGCCTGAAAGGCGGAGCCGCTGCCAGCCGGCTGCACACCTTCGGTACCGCCTGGCGAGAAGAGTGGCACCGCCGCTTGACTTGAACCGCGGCGCAACATAGGTGGGCGCCTGCAATTTCCAGCATTTTGAAGCGAAAGACAGGTCGTTAGGCCATGAAGATCCGCAATTCCCTGAAGTCCTTGAAGTCGCGCCATCGCGATTGCCGCGTGATCCGTCGCCGGGGCCGCACGTACGTCATTAATAAGACGAACCGCCGCTTCAAGGCGCGCCAGGGCTAAGCTCCCTTGGCTCCGCGAGCCGTCGTCTTCGACGTCGGCAACGTCCTTTACGGGTGGGACCCAGACAGCTTCCTCGTCCGGCAAATCGCCGACGATGCGGCGCGCCTGCGGTTCATCGAAGAAACCGACCTCTACGGGTGGCACGAGACGCTGGACGGCGGACGTGACTTCGCGGAAGCCGCCGCCGAGCTTTCGGAAAAATTTCCGGCCTATGCCGAGCTGATTTCCGCCTGGGGTGAGCGGTTTGGGGAGACCATCACCGATCCAGTGCCGGGCGTTCATGCTATCGTCGAGGAACTGGATGCGAAGGGCGTGCCGCTTTTCGCGATCACCAATTTTTCCGCGGATTTTTGGACGCCTTTTCATGCCAAGGAGCAGGCCTTCTTCCGGCGCTTTCGGGACGTCGTCGTGTCCGGCCGCGAGAAGCTGCTGAAGCCCGATCCTGCCATCTATTATCTCGCGCTCGACCGCTTCGGTCTCAGACCGGGCGATGCGCTATTCATCGATGATCGCGCGATCAACGTCGAGGGTGCGCGCGCCATTGGCATGCACGCCCACCTCTTTGTGGACGCTGATGATCTGAGGCGCCGCTTGCGCGTCGAAGCCCTGCTCTGAGCTTCTCAACCTGAACTTTCGCCGCCGCCGTGCTTTGTTTTGCGCATGCGGCAAAGATGGCCCGAAAAACTCTGGATCGTCCGGCACGGCCAAAGCGCCGGCAACGTGGCGCGCGAAGCCGCCGATGCGGCCGGGCTGGCGATGATCGACATCGCGCTTCGCGACGTCGACGTCCCGTTGAGTGACCTTGGCGAGCGCCAGGCACAGGCTGTCGGCCGCTGGTTCGGCTCAATGGCTGACGACGACAAGCCGGAAATTGTCGTGTCGTCCCCCTACATCCGGGCTCGCCAGACAGCCCGCGCGATTTGCGAGGCCGGCGGCATCAGCGGGCTGCGCCGGCCGCCGCTGGTCGACGAGCGCTTGCGCGAGCGCGAATTCGGAGTGTTCGATCGGCTCACCACAGCGGGCATCCGGGAGAAATATCCGGAGCTCGCCGAGCATCGCGCTCTCCTTGGCAAATTCTATCATCGTCCACCCGGCGGTGAGAGCTGGGCCGACGTTATCTTGCGCCTTCGAAGCGCACTCGACACGATCAGCCTTCACCATGCGGATCGGCGCGTCTTGATCGTCTGCCATCAGGTCGTAGTGCTTTGCTTCCGCTACATCCTGGAGGAGATGGATGAGGCGCAGGTCCTGGGAATCGACAAAGCCGGCCAGGTCCTGAACTGCGGCGTGTGCGAATATGATTTCGAGCCGGACGATGCTGCGCTCTGCGTGCCGAAGCTCCTGCGCTACAATTTTGCCGCGCCGCTGATTGAGGAGCATGCACCGATCACCTCCGAGCCGGACGCCGCGGTGGCCGCACGATGAACGTGGTCCCGCTTGATGCTGAGCTGCTGAAAAGCTTCCCACTGCCGCATCATCCCGACGATGGCGACAAGGAGGAACGAGGTCGTCTGTTGGTGATCGCTGGCAGCCGGGAGCTGCCGGGCGCCGCCCTGTTGGCTGGCGTGGCGGCGCTCCGCTCGGGTGCGGGCAAGCTTCAGATCGCGACGGCCGAGAGCATTTCGGTCCAGCTTGGGGTGGCGATCCCTGAGGCTCGGGTCATCCCGCACCGCGAAACCGAGGAGGGCTGCGTCGACGAAAGTTCAATCGAGACGCTGCTCAAATGGTCGCGGTCAGCGCAGGCGGTGATGATCGGCTGCGGGATGCAGCATGGGCCCCCGCTCGATCGGCTGCTCGATGCGCTCTTCGCCTGCGGCGCCGGCGTGCCGCTCGTTCTCGATGCCGCCGTGCTCGGCAGTCTTGCAACGCGGGCCGAAGCGGTGCGCTCATGGCAGGGGGGAACGATCCTTTTGCCGCACCCCGGCGAGATGAAGCGCCTCCTGGATTGCGAAGCCGAAGAGATCAGCGCCGATCCCCTGGGCGCGGCGCAGCGCGCGGCCGAAACATTCGGCGCGGTGGCCGTGTTGAAGGGCGAGTTCAGCCACATTGTGTCCCCCGACGGTCGGGCATTCCGGTTCAAAGGAGGCGGCGTCGGCCTTGCGACCTCCGGCTCCGGCGACACGCTTGCCGGCATTGTCGGCGGGCTTTGCGCGCGTGGGGCCGATCCGCTTACAGCTGCCCTTTGGGGCGTATACCTCCATGGCGAGGCTGGGCGACAGCTCAGCCGCACCGTGGGTCGCGTGGGCTTCCTTGCCCGTGAGATCTTGGAGCTGGTGCCGAAATTGATGGAAAGTTAGCGCCCGCTGCCCGCCTTGTGCCGGTCGAGCTCGTCGCCGACAAGGCGCACGATGTGAAGCACGTTGGTCGAGCCGGGCGTGCCGAAGGGCACGCCAGCCGTGATCACCACCCGCTGGCCGCCTTTTGCCACCCCGTGGCGAAGCGCCATGCGCTTGGCCTTTGCAACCATTTCCTCGAAGCCGCTGACGTCGCGCGTGCGAACAGCGTGCGCGCCCCAAAGAAGGCCGAGCCGTCTGGCGGTCCTTAGCGACGGCGTCAGCACGAGGAGCGGCACCCTCGGCCGCTCACGCGATACGCGGCGCGCCGTCGAGCCGGACGAAGTGAAGCAGACAATCGCCCCGGCGCCGACCGTGTTGACGATGTTGTTCGCTGCTTCCGCGATGGCGTCGTTGGTGGTGGGATCCGGGAGTGTCTCGGTGAAGTGGACGCGCGCGCTGTGGCTCGGATCGGCTTCCACGCGGGTGGCGATCCGGTTCATGATCGAAACCGATTCGACCGGGTATTTTCCCGAAGCGCTTTCAGCCGAAAGCATGATCGCATCGGCGCCATCAAACACGGCCGTGGCGACATCGGAGACCTCTGCACGGGTCGGGGTCGGCGCGGTTATCATCGACTCCAGCATCTGCGTCGCCACCACGACCGGCCGACCGAGCCGGCGTGCCGATTCGACGATGCGCTTCTGAAGCAGTGGCACCTCTTCGGGTGGGAGTTCGACACCCAGATCGCCGCGCGCCACCATCACGGCGTCGGCGAGTTCCAGGATGTTATCGAGCCGGTCGATGGCCGCAGGCTTTTCGATCTTGGCGAGGAGCGCCGCGCGCCCGGCGATAAGTCGCCGGGCCTCCGCCACGTCCTCCGGCCGCTGAACGAAGCTCAGGGCCACCCAATCGACATGATGATCCAGCGCGAAGGAGAGATCCGCCCGGTCCTTGTCGGTGAGCGCGGCGAGCGGCAGCACGACGTCGGGAACGTTCAGGCCCTTGTTGTTTGAAATCGTGCCGCCGACTTCAACGATCGTGTCGATCCGCTCGGCATTGACGCTGTTGACCCTCAGCACGAGCTTGCCGTCGTCGACCAGCAACCGGGTGCCCGGTTCGATCGCCTCGAAAATTTCGCGGTGAGGAAGGTTGACGCGCTGGTCGGTGCCGAGCGTTGTATCGCGGTCGAACGTGAAAGACTGTCCATTCTCCAGAATAGTACGGTCACCTTCAAACCTGCCGACGCGCAGCTTTGGTCCCTGAAGGTCTGCGAGAACGGTCGTCGGTCGCTCGAGCTCCTTCTCAAGGGTTCGAATGATCTCGATGACTGCGGCATGGTCGGCATGGCTGCCGTGACTCATGTTGATCCGGAAGGCGTCCGCACCCGCTTCGATCAGCTTGCGGATCATTTCCTGCGTGTTGCTGGCCGGCCCGAGGGTCGCAAGGATCCTGACCTTGCGGGTGCGGGGGGCAATCGGGCTCGGCATTGGCACTCCAGTCGTTCGTCGGTGGCGGAATAGTCACAATTGGCGTCAGTTCAACCAGTGATTGGTTGCGCCGCTTGAGCACCCGGTGAGCAAACCTTAGAGGCAGCCGCTCAACAAGAATCGGGTGGAGCAAAAATGGCGGAAGGTTCGATCGCGGCTGACGAGCTGCGACTGCTTATCGAGCGTATCGAGCGGCTGGAGGAAGAGAAAAAGGCGATCGCGGACGACGTGAAAGACGTTTACGGCGAGGCGAAGGCGCGTGGATACGATACCAAGACCATGCGTACCATCGTTCGGCTGAGGAAGATGGAGAAGAACGCTCGAGACGAAGCCGAGGCTCTCCTCGACACCTACAAGGCGGCGCTCGGCCTCGGTTGAAGGCTGAGCCCTTCCGGGCTAGACGAGGGGCGGGGGCAGATCAGGTGGAAGTGAAGAGCGGCCATGGCCGGCCATAGCAAATTCAAGAACATCATGCATCGCAAGGGCGCGCAGGATAAGAAGCGCTCGGCGATGTTCTCAAAATTGAGCCGCGAAATTACGGTCGCGGCCAAAATGGGCACGCCCGATCCCGACATGAACCCGCGCCTCAGAGCCGCGGTCAACGCCGCCAAGGCGCAATCCATGCCCAAGGACAACATCCAGCGGGCGATTGAGAAGGCATCGGGCGGCGACGCGGAGAATTACGAGGAGCTACGTTACGAAGGCTTCGGGCCGGGCGGCGTGTCGCTGATCGTCGAGGCGTTGACCGACAATCGCAATCGCACCGCCACCAATGTCCGCACCATCTTCTCGAAGAATGGCGGCAATCTCGGTGCGTCGGGATCGGTGAGCCACGGTTTCGAGCGGCTTGGACTGATCACTTATCCCGCTTCTGTTGGCAGTGCCGATGATGTCTTCGAAGCGGCGATCGAGGCAGGCGCTGAAGATGTGGCTTCGACGGCGGAGGGACACGAAATCTGGACCGCTCAGGACGATCTGCACGAAGTCGCCAAGGCGCTGGAAAATTCGCTTGGAGCCTCAGAGAGCACGAAGCTCGCCTGGCGTCCGCAGACGCCGGTCGAGGTCGGTGCGCAAGATGCGGAATCGCTCCTGAAGCTGATCGATGCGCTTGACGATGATGACGATGTCCAGACCGTGTGGGGCAATTACGAAGTTCCCGACGCGGTCATGGAGAAGCTTTCCTGATCCTGATCGGCCTTGATCCCGGCCTCGGCTGCACGGGTTGGGGCGTGATCGCAGCGGAAGGAAACCGGCTGAGGCACTTGGGAAACGGGCAGATCAGAACCGATGCCAAGGATGATCTGCCGGCACGGCTGGTGCAGCTGCACGACCGGCTATCGGCCGTCTTCGCGGAATTTCGGCCAGAAGGCGCG
>JADDQD010000073.1 GCA_016781555.1 Pseudomonadota bacterium
AATGATGATGCCAACGACGAGCCAATGCCAGAGGCTGAAACTACCCATTACTCTTCTCCAGATGCTTGGACCTCATCTAGTCCTCATCGGCTCCGGTTTCCAGTTCCAGCTGCCCCATGGCCGCATCTATCGGGTCAAGGAGACCCGCAGCCTTCAAATCATCGATCCCCGGCAGGTCCCGCCGGCTCCTCAAACCGAAATGAGCAAGAAATCCAGCGGTGGTCGCATAAGTGAGCGGCCGCCCTGGCGCCTCGCGACGTCCGGCGGGCCGGACCCAACCAGCTTCCATCAGCACATCGAGCGTTCCTTTGGAGATCTGCACCCCGCGAATGGCTTCGATCTCGGCGCGACTTACCGGCTCGTGATAGGCGATGATAGCAAGCGTCTCGACCGCAGCGCGGGAAAGCTTGCGAGCCTCGTCCCGCTCGCGGCGAAGGATGTGCGCGAGATCGGGCGCGGTTTGAAAATGCCAGCGCTTTCCCCGCTCGACGAGCTCGATGCCGCGCCCGGCATAATGCTCGGCAAGCATCGAAAGCGCCCGTTCCACCTGCACATCCGGCCCGACGTAGTCGGCGATCTCAGCCGGCGTCATCGGCGCGTCCGCCGCAAACAAAGTGGCCTCGACAGCCCGCACATCGTCGCCGGGAGCGGTCATGCCGCGCGAATATAAAGCGGCGCGAACGACGATTTCTGCTCAAGCTGCAGCTTTCCCTGGCGGGCGAGCTCGAGCGCGGCAACGAAGCTGGAAGCGAGCGCAGACTTCCGGAACTCAGGATCGGGTGTATCGGGAAGGAAGGATCGGATCTCCGACCATTCCAGCTTGGCTCCGAGCAGACGCTTGACTCGATTCAGCGCTTCTTCAAGCGTCATCACTGCTCGCCGCGACACGATATGAACCACTGGCTCAGTGCGCGCGCGAATCGTCCCGTAAGCGGAGATGAGCTCGTATAGATCCGCCTGCCAAGCAGCTTTCCGGATTACCCGAAGCCCCTCGGGCGCGCCTCGAACGAACACGTCTCTACCGAGCCGATCCCCACCCAGCAGGCGCGCCCCTGCATCGCGCATTGCGCTGAGCCGCTGCAGGCGCAGGTGGAGCCGTATCGCCAGCTCTTCTGGGCTTGGATCAACTTCAGGATCCTTGGGCAACAGAAGGCAGGATTTGAGGTAGGCGAGCCAAGCCGCCATGACGAGGTAGTCAGCCGCGATCTCAAGCTTCAGTTTCTTCGCATCCGCAATGAAAGCGAGATATTGCTCGACCAACGCCAGGATAGAGATTTTCGCCAGATCCACCTTCTGAGTCCGCGCCAGCGTCAGCAGCAGGTCGAGCGGGCCTTCCCACCCGTCGATGTCGAGCGTCAGGCGATCAGCCTCGCACACGGCGGGCGCATCGTCGAAGAAATCTTCGGAATTCACGGCGCGAACCTTAGGGCCTGATTGGCTGAGGTGGAAGCGCGAAGCGCTTCCACCGAAGGCGTAAATCGGGCCCTTTTCCTATGGTGGGGACCTTGATGAACTCAGGTCCGAGGGGAGGAGGTTAGGGGCCGACGCTGGCCAGAGGCATGGGCTGCGTGGCGAGTGCCGCACGCCGTTCCTCCACCGCCCCTGCGAGGTTCTCGAGCAGCTCCATCGTATCCTCCCACGCGATGCAGCCATCAGTGATGCTCTGACCATAGTTGAGTGCTTGCCCCGAAACCAAGTCCTGCCGCCCGGCGGCGAGGTGGCTTTCGATCATGGTCCCGAAGATGCGCTGCTCGCCGCCGTGAAGTTGTTGGGCAACATCGCCAATGACCAGGCGCTGGTTCTGGGGATCCTTGCGACTGTTCCCGTGGCTGGCGTCGATCATCAGTCGGCACGGGAGGGCCGCAGCCTCTGCCTGACGACATGCAGCATCCACGCTCGCCCGGTCATAATTCGGCTGCTCGCCACCGCGCAGGATGATGTGGCAGTCCTCGTTGCCGTCGGTGGACACGATTGCCGAGTGACCGCCCTTGGTCACCGACAGAAAATGGTGCGGCTGCGAGGCGGCCTTGATCGCGTCTAAGGCAATGCGGAGGTTGCCGTCCGTTCCGTTCTTGAATCCCACAGGGCACGACAGCCCAGACGCAAGCTCGCGATGCACCTGGCTTTCCGTCGTGCGGGCGCCGATTGCTCCCCACGACACCAGGTCGGCTATGTATTGCGGCGTGATCATGTCGAGATATTCCGTGCCTGCGGGAAGGCCCATCTCGTTGATGTCGAGCAACAGCTCGCGGGCGGTGCGAAGGCCCTTGTTGATGTTGAAGCTGCCATCCAGGTCGGGATCGTTGATCAAGCCCTTCCAGCCAACCGTGGTGCGCGGCTTTTCGAAATAGACGCGCATGACGATCTCCAGCGCACCGCCAAGTCGCCGCCGCTGCTCCACCAAGCGACCCGCATAATCGCGCGCAGCCGTCGGATCGTGGATCGAACAGGGGCCAACTACAACGAGGAGGCGATCATCGGCGCCGTGAAGGATCCGATGAATATCAGCCCGTGCCTTGTAAACCGTGTCGCTCCCGCGCTCGCTGATCGCGAGCTCGCGAAGCAAATGCGACGGAGGCGACACTTCCTTGATCTCGCGGATGCGGATGTCATCGGTTTTTTGCTTCATGAGTCTTCAATCTGCCCGTAACGAGCGCTGCCCCCGAACAAAGTCACCCGCCCGTGGAGCTGGGTTGGTTTCGTCGCGGCTCAAGCGCAGCTTGTAGACTAATGCGCTCCCGCTGCTTCCGCACGGGGCAGAAAAAGCGAAAACTTCCAACAAACAGGATGAGAAGCGCATAAGCTCGTTTGCTACGGGATCGCGGCCATCGCGGCAAGTGGCGGTCAAGGCGACACTCCGCCGCGCATTTGATTCCGAGCACGCGCCTTTCTGCGCGAGCAAGGCGCTCGGTGGCGGCGGTATCGAGATCGACTCCCGGTGCGCTGCTGTTCAGGCCGCTAGCTCGTCACCCAGATTTTCCTCGAGCAGGGGCCTCAACCGCTCCTGCAGGTCGTTGGCGGCAGCCCGGAAATCGGCCAGTGCCCGATCAAAGCCGTCGCCGGAACGGCAAGCTTGCTCGAGAGCTCGCGCCGCCTGGGACAGCCGACGCAGGCCCAGCATACCCGATTGTGAAACGATTTTGTGTGCTGCTCCTTGTGAAGCGGCTGCGGCCTCGCCAGTGCCGCAAGCGGTCGCAGCCAAGTCCCGGACCTGCTTGTCCAAAGCCTGCACGTGCAGCTGCAGGCGTTCCGGCGCAAGCATCTCTCGGACGTTTTTGAACGTCGCTTCATCGAAGATCGCCAGGTCCGGATCCTGGGCAGCCGGGCTATTCTCCTCTGCTGAACCTTCTTGCTTGGCTACAACCGCCGCAATCGCGGCACGAAGCGCGCGCTGCTCAACCGGCTTCGGGACAAGCCCATTCATGCCGGCTGCCAAAAACTCTGCGACCTGCTCCGCGAGCACATTGGCCGTCATCGCGAGGATGGGCACCTTTCCCGCTTTGCCGGGCAGCTGGCGGATCAGGCGGGTTGCAGTAATGCCGTCCATGCGAGGCATCTGGATGTCCATCAGGACCAGATCATACGAATTCTCAGCCGCTGCCTTCAGCGCCTCCTCCCCGTCATTGGCGACCTCGACCTGATGACCGGCCCGGCTGAGTATGGCGCAGGCAAGTTCCTGATTCATGGCCAGGTCCTCGGCGAGGAGGATACGCGCTGAGCGTACGGGGGCGGGTGCCGCGCCAGTCTCCTCCTTGAGAACGGGCCGCTCGCATCTGACGAGCGGGACGCGGAACCAGAAGCTTGAGCCTGATTCCGGGGCACTCTCAACGCCAATCTCGCCGCCCATCATTTCCAGAAGACGCTTGGAGATGCTGAGCCCGAGCCCGGTTCCCCCGAAGCGGCGCGTTACGGTGGCATCCGCCTGCGAAAAGGGAATGAACAGTTGCTGCTGCTGATCGGAATCTAGGCCAATGCCGGTGTCGGTCACGCTGAACCGAATCAAGTCGGCGCCGCTCTGATCGGACTCCTTGCGGACGTCGAGCGATACACTTCCAGCGTCGGTGAACTTCACTGCATTGTTGAGGAGGTTGAGCAAGATCTGCCGCAGCCTGCCCTCGTCCCCGACGTAGAATTTCGAAAGCTGCGGATCCACGGACAGCTGCATATCCAGGCCCTTGGCCGCAGCCGATCCCCGCACGATCGACAGGCTGTTGCCAACCAGGCAATCGAGGGCGAACCGATCCGGCGCGAGTTCCACCCTACCCGCCTCGATCTTCGACACGTCCAGGACGTCGTTGACGACGGTGAGCAAGCTCGTTCCTGCGTTTTTAACGAGCCTGACCTGGTGTTGCTGTTGCTCGTTGAGCTGCTGATCTGTCAGCAGCAGCTCCGTGAAGCCGATGATGCTGTTCAGCGGAGTTCGAATTTCATGGCTGATGGTGGCCAGAAAGGCGCTTTTGGCGCGCGTCGCGCTCTCGGCCCGTGCGCGCATCTCTTCAAGGGCTAAACCCCATCTGCGCGCCGGACGAACAATAAACAGCCACGTCAAGACCACCAGCACGAACATCGCAAGGGTGGATGCGATCTTCGCAACCAGATAGCGGTCGAGGTCGCGTTGACTATCGACCAGAAAGGCTTTCGAGCGCTGTTGGATCTTGAGGGTACCCGCCTGGTAGTGGCGCGCAAGCTCGGCATATCGCCTGGTACCGAGGACCGCAGTCGCTTCGCGCGGTCGCCCGGACGTCGCTTTCGCGAGCGCATCAAATTCCATACGGGAAAGTTCTTCGTGGGCTGCGGCGATGTCGCGAAGCGTGCTCGAATTGGCCTTGAGACGTATCGCTCGCCCAAGCTCATCGATACGTCGGGATACGCTCGGTTGCATTTCGCGATATTGGCTGGCGTAGCTCTCGTCACCGGTCCGCGCGACCAAGTGCGCCAAGAGCAGCAGCACGTCACCCTCGCGGCGAAGCTCCTGGGCGAGCGTCTGAACCTCCGCCTGCGAGAAAGCGATTTGGCGGATTTGACTGTTCACGTGCCAGGTGAACCACGACATGGCCGAGACGAGCAGCGTCATCGCGATCATTGCGACGGTGATCACCCGCACCGGGAAGGGCCGCACCTGTTCCACCTTGTCACTCATCCCGCTGCAACCCCAAGCTCTCCGATGTTCCCAGGGCTGCTGCTTTGGAGGTACGATCAGCAGCCGCGGAATTCGCCGTAGCGGGCGACCCTTCCAGCTTTCGCAGAGCTTCTCTAAGAAGCGCTTAACTGTTCAGGATGCATAGGCAGGCGCATGGCACGAATCGTTATCGCAGATGATGATGAGCTGGTGGTCGACATCGTTCGCGCCGCTCTCGAAGCGCGTGGCCACGTGGTCGGCGCCCTTGAAGACGGCAAAAGGGTGAAGGACGTCATCGAATTCAAGCAGCCGGATCTCGTGATTCTTGATTGCTCGATGCCCGAGCTTTCCGGGATCGAGGTGCTAAGGCAGATTCGAGCATCCGTTCGAGCCTATGCGACCCCGGTCCTGATGCTCACCGGGCGCCGCAGCCAAGCCGACGAGGAGATCGCGGTCCGCGCGGGCGCCGACGATTACCTGAGAAAGCCGTTTGATCCGGACCAGCTTGTGGCGCGCGTTGAAGCTCTTCTCGAATCAAACGCGCGCTAAGGTTGCTCCAAGCTCCCACGATCCCGTGCCGGAGGACGAAAGTTCAAGGCTCGATCATCTGGAGCGATCCGAGCGAGCTATGAGCCCGCGGCCCGAAACTCGCGTGGCCCCCTAAGCCTGCATTCAATGATGAGCGGCAAGGTAGCTTTGGATGAGCCGGGATTCTTCGGCGCTGACGACCAATCCATGACCCACCATGGCTTCAATCACCTCCGCCCAGTCCGCTGCGCTCCGCTGCCCCGAAACGGCAACGTCGAGGCCGTGGCAGGTCGAGCATTTTTGTTGAACAAGCTCTCGCCCGGCGAGCGTTGTCGCCGCGCCCGGTGATTGCGCGGGAGCGGGAGCCGGAGTGGCGGCGACCGTTGGCCGCCCGGGTGACACGCTTGTGGCCTCGCCCGCCACGGGCCCGGTGGGAGCCGCTTGTTGCGTTCTCCAAAGTGGAGCGCAGCCGCCGATCACCGACAGCAGGATGCAGGGAAGAAGAAGACGCCGAACTTCCATGCCCGATCGCGTAGAGGGACTGATCGCGCGTTGCAATGCCGTGTTCCTCGCCCGCACACCATGGCTCGAAGCCATTCAATGCGTCGTTGCTGCTTTCTGTCAGGAACCATCGCGTGGCTCGACTGCAGGGCGACCCCTTCAAGCGAACGCGAGCAACGCGTCCCGCTTTGCTGTCAGTTGCTGGTAATTCCCGACCTTGGCTTCATCGGTCACTGAGGCCATTGCCCGGCCGAGCCGCTCGCGCGCTTGCGGAGTGATCTCAGGTAAGCCGTTCGCGACTACCAGCATCTCCTCAAGCACCCCGGAGCAGTGCAGGGCAACGTCACAGCCCGCCTGGAGAACACCTTGAGCGCGCTTGGCAAAGGTGCCGCTGAGGGCAGCCATGCCAACGTCGTCGGACAGCAACAACCCACCAAAGCCGATGCGCGTGCGGATGATTTCGCTTATCAGCTTGCGTGAAAGGCTGGCGCAGTGCGTCCGGTCCCAGGCGGTGTAGACCACGTGGGCGATCATGCCCACCGGGGCATGATTCAGCGCCCGGAACGGCTGGAGATCAATTTCCAAAGCTTCGTCCGGCGCCTGTACCACCGGGAGGCCGACATGACTGTCGCTCGTCGCCCGGCCGTGACCGGGCATGTGTTTCACGACCCCGACGACGCCCCCCTCTCGCAGCCCCTCGATGACCGCGCGCCCAAGCGCTGCCACCTGCATCGGCTCCTGGCCAAGCGCCCGATCGCCAATGATGTCGTGCGCACCCGCATGGCGGATGTCGAGGAGCGGCATGCAGTTGACTGAGATTCCGCACTCCTTCAGCAGCTCGGCAGTCGCCTGTGCATTGGCCCGAGCCGCTTCGATCGCGCTTATCGGCGCGACCTGGTAAAGTTTTCCGAAAAGCTCAGCGTTTGGGAATGCGGGCCAAATCGGCGGCTGCAGGCGTGCAACGCGGCCACCTTCCTGATCGACAAGGATCGGCAAGTCGTCCCGGCCGTGGATCGAACGAAGCGTGTCGGTGAGGTTTCGCAACTGCGCCTTTTGAGCGCAGTTGCGTTTGAAGAGGATGTAGCCGGCGGGATTGGCGTCTCGAAAAAAGTCCCGCTCGTCCGCCGTCAGGGCCTCGCCTGAGAGGCCATAAATCGCCGGCTGCATTCCGTCCTTAGCCAACCACTACGCAGCTTTCTCCCGCCACCCGAAGACGCCCGCACAGGTTACTGGCGCCGGGACCGCTTGCACGAAGCCGGTAGAGAGTTTTGCCACCGCTGGTGGTGGGCGTGACGCTGTGCGTCAGGGGTTCGAGATATTTGAAACGGCCGGCGAGTGCCTTCCATGCATTGTTGGCGGCCGACTGACTGGAGAAGGCGCCGAGCTGAATCGCAGGTCCGCCAGCCGCCGGCGCTGCGGGCGCTGCTGCCTTGGGCTGAGGAGCGGCGGGAGCAGGTGGCGCGTTCTGCGCGGTTTGCTGCGCACCGGCAGCGGGTCCGGCCGGCTGCTTGGGTGCTGGCGTGACGGGCGCCTCCGGCACAGCGGTGACGTCGATCGCACCTCTTGGTTCGGCACCCTCGCTGGCGGCGAAAGCGGTATCGCCCTCACCTTCCACTTTCATGCCGCCCGGCTCGGCCGGCTTCACCTTGTAATCGCCTTCGGGCGCCGCGATCAACTCGGGCTCGCCGTCGGCGCCAGCTGGGCCGCCCCGATCGCCAAGCCAGAACAATCCGCCGACGATCAAGCCGATAGCGACAAGACCAATCAGGACGAAGGCGATAAGCTTACCCGCGCCGGGGCTGTCCTTCTCACCATCTTCTTCGACAGCCTCAAGCCATGGCAGGCGGTCTTCGTCTTCGAGAGCCGGATCGTCTGCGCGCACGTCGGTCATCACTGCATCTCCTCGGCCGCGGCCACCCCGATGATGCCCAGCCCGTTTCGTACAATCTGCCCGATTGCGGAGGCAAGTTCTAGCCGCGCTCGGGTAAGTTCCGGATCTTGTGCCAATAAGAAACGCTTTGTGGGATCATCGTTACCTTTGTTCCACTGCGCGTGGAAGGCGGCGGCGAGATCCCCGAGGTAAAAGGCGATGCGATGCGGCTCGTGAGCCTGCGCTGCGCCCTCGATGACGCGCGGAAACTGCGCAGCGAGTTTTACCAGCGCCAGTTCGTCCTCATCGAGAAGGTCAAGGTTCGGCAAGATGCCAAGATCCACACCTTCCTGAGCAGCCTTGCGGTGAAGCGAGGAGATACGCGCATGAGCATATTGTACGTAGAAGACTGGATTGTCTTTCGAGGCTTCCACCACCTTCGCAAAGTCGAAATCGAGCGGTGCATCGGCGCGGCGGGTCAGCATCATGAAGCGCACGACGTCCCTGCCGACCTCCCGCACCACGTCCGCAAGCGTCACGAAAGAACCCGAGCGTTTCGACATCTTCACCGGCTCACCGGCCCGAAACAGCCGGACCATTTGAACAAGCTTGACGTCGAGCGCGACCCGGCCATCGGTGAGCGCCGCAACGGCAGCCTGGATTCGCTTCACCGTCCCGGCATGATCCGCGCCCCAGATGTTAATGAGCGCGTCCGCATTCTCTGCTTTTTGCAGATGATAAGCGGCGTCCGCTCCGAAGTAGGTCCAGCTGCCGTTCGATTTCTTAAGCGGCCGGTCCTGGTCATCGCCGAAGCGGCTCGATCGAAACAGCGTGAGCTCAACGGGCTCCCAATCCTCCGGAGTCTCACCTTTCGGCGCCTCGAGCACCCCCTCATAGACGAGGCCCTTCTGCCGCAACGTATCAACTGCCCGGTCGGCGGCACCGGACGCCTGAACCGCCGCCTCCGAGGCGAACACATCATGGTGGATACCAAGAAGCGCAAGGTCAGCCCGAATCAGCGCGAGCATCTCGTCGACGGTGCGGCGGCGGAATAGCGGCAGCCATTGCTGTTCGGGCGCTTCGGCGTAGCGGTCGCCAAATTCCTGCGCCAGAACTGCCCCGACCGGCTTCAGATAGTCCCCGGGATACAGTCCCTCCGGGATCTCGCCTATTTCCTCGCCAAGGGCCTCACGATAGCGCAGCCATGCCGAGCGAGCGAGCGTGTCGACCTGCGCGCCGGCATCATTAACGTAATATTCGCGGGTGACGGCATAGCCCGCATGTTCAAGCAGGCTTGCCAGCGCGTCGCCCACCACCGCCCCCCGGCAATGCCCCATGTGCATCGGCCCGGTCGGGTTTGCCGACACATATTCCACATTGACGCGGAAATCACCGGTGCGGACGGATCGGCCATAAGCTGCTCCAGCCGTAAGGATCGCCCGCAGCTCTTCCTGCCAGACCGCCGGATGGAGGCGAATGTTGATGAAGCCGGGACCCGCAATGTCCGCACTTTGAACTTCGTGGAACTTTGTAAGCTCGGGCGCGATCAAGCCAGCAAGTGCGCGGGGACTGGTGCCGGCGCGTTTGGCGAGTACCATCGCAGCGTTGGTCGCGAGATCACCGTGTGAGGGCTCGCGCGGCGGCTCCACCGCCACCGCGTTCCGGTCGATTCCCGGCGCAAGCTGACCGTCCCGCTCGAGGGTGTCGAGCACGGCGCCGATATGCGCGGAAAAGCGGTCGTAAAGTGTCACTGGATGGTCCGATTGCGGGAAAGGCGGCGCTGTAGCGGATCGGAGGCGCAAGACCAAGATTGACTTGAGGTCTAAGCCGCCGCGGACCTGAGACCCGGTTCACGCGCAGAAAAAGAAACCAGAGTCAGAAGCCTTCCGGTAGTGCCACCGGCCCGACATGCTGCCGATACTGGGCGACGGCGTAGCGGTCGGTCATCCCCGCAATGAAGTCGCCGATATGACGAACCATTCCAATCGCGTCGCTGTCGGCGCGATGCCATTCCCAAGGGAGCAGCTTCGGATCTGCACGATAAGCAGCGAACAGACCGGCAAGCACCTTTTTCGCCTCGTTCTGAATGGCGAGGATCGGGCTTGATCGATACATATTGGCGTACAGGAAGCTTTTGAGCTGGCGCTCGTCCTCAGCCATGTCTTCGGAAAAGCCAGCGAGCGCCTCCCCCGCCGCACGAACGTCTTCCACACTCTCTATCCCGGCCGCGGCGATGCGCCGGCGTGTTTCTTGGAGCACGTCGTTCACCATCAGGCCGATCTGATCACGAATAAGCTCCGGCGCCAGGCGCGCTTCGTCGACATCAGGATAGCGCCGGCAGATCTCCTGCCAATTGCGGGCGACGAACGGCACCTCGAGCAGGTCCTGGAGCGTGAACAGCCCGGCACGCAGGCCATCGTCCACATCATGATTATCGTAAGCAATATCGTCGGAAATCGCCGCGACCTGTGCCTCAAGACTGGGCCAGGTGCGAAGTTCTAGCGGGAATTCGGCGTCGACTTCCGCAAGCGCCCATCCAGCTTGGGTCACCGGGCCGTTATGCTTGGCAAGCCCCTCCAACGTTTCCCAGCTGAGATTAAGCCCCGGATAGAGGGGGTATGGCCTCTCCAGCTTCGTCAGCAGGCGCAGCGTGTGGGCGTTGTGGTCGAAACCGCCCGCCTCGCGCATCGCGCCGGTGAGCGCGTCCTCCCCGGAATGGCCGAATGGCGGGTGGCCGATGTCGTGGGCGAGGCAAAGCGCTTCGGTGAGGTCTTCGTTGAGGCCAAGCGCACGCGCCATCGTTCGTCCGATCTGCGCCACCTCCAGGCTGTGGGTCAGCCGAACGCGAAAATGGTCTCCGTCGGGAGCGACGAAGACTTGGGTCTTGTGGCGCAGGCGCCGGAACGGGATGGAGTGAATGATACGATCCCGGTCGCGCTGGAAAGCATCGCGGGGGCCGCGCCGCTCCCCGATATTGCGCTGATACAGGCGCCCGCGCGAGCGTCCCGGTAGAGACGCATAAGGGGCGGCAGACCTCACTTTGGCGAAAGCTTCTCGATCTCCTGCCCCGCCGGGCTCGTCCAGCTGAATGCCGTGAAGTCCAGCTTGTTCAGCTCGTTGACAAATGCCTGCGCTTCCTTGTCAGTCTTGAAGGGCCCAACCAACAGCCGGTTAGTGAAGCGAAGCGGCGTCGTCCAGGCGCTTCGCCCCGTGAGCAACTTGGGCGCCTTTTCCTGAAGGCGCGTAAACTCCTTCGGCAGCCCCGCTTTGTTCGCGCCGCCAGCCACCTGAACCCAATGCCGGCTGGGCTCCTTGCTTGCGGATTGTTCTTTCGACGCCGACTTTTTACCTGGCTCATCCTTCTTAGCTTGCGCATCCTTCTTTGAAGACGCATCCGGCTTCTTAGGATCGTCCTTCTTGGCCTGCACGTCCCGCTTAGCTAATTCGAGCTTCTTGGTCTCGCCCTGGTTTGCCTTTGCCTCCTTCTTGGAGGCTTGTGCGGTCTTGGCCTCCTCCTTCTTCGCCTGAACCTTCGAAGGTTCCGCCTTCTTGGCTTCCCCTTTCGGCTCGGCGGGCGGCTTTCTCTCACCTAGCGGTTTGGCATTGGCGGGTTTGGGCGCTGGGGGCGAAGCTGCGGCAGGAGAATTTCCAGCCGTTGCCCTGAGGTCGACCTGCGCAAGCTCCACCGGCACCTGCTGCTGACGCGGCGAATCGGTTGGGCGGCTTTCAGGCGGGAGTGCCGCTATTGCTGCTGCGATGTCGGCGAAAGCAGGGGCGGGCGTCGCTGCCGGTGCCGCGGGCGCATTCACCTGCGCCGCAACGGGTGCAGGCCCGACCGGCGAAGAAGCCGAC
>JADDQD010000218.1 GCA_016781555.1 Pseudomonadota bacterium
CGGTAGGTGCCCCATTCGTCGGTCATCAAGAAGGCTTCACGTGACAGGTTAGAGCCGACGATAGGAGCAATGTCCTTCACGCCAAGCCCGTCGATCACAAACGAACGCGAGGTGCCGCTGTTGCGATCAACCAGCGAGAGCACCTTGTACTTGTGGCTCGATCCTTTGCCATGCTGGATGGCGCCAGGACGGTTGCCGATAAAGGTTTCGTCGGCCTCGACCACGCCGCCGTCCGATCCAAACGGAGTGAGGTCGCCAGACCGCATAGCTTCGCGGATGCGATGCGATATGAACCACGCAGTCTTGAGAGTGACGCCAAGGGTGCGGTGAAGCTGATTGGAGCTGATACCCTTCTTGCTACCGGCAATGAGGTAGATCGCCTGAAGCCAGATATGCAGTTGAACGTGGCTCGACTCAAAGATGGTTCCGATCTTCACGGTGAATGGCTTGCGGCACTGGTAGCACTTGTAGGTGCCGATTCGGGTGCTCTTGCCGCCCATCTTGCTGATCCGCTCGACACCGCCGCAATGCGGGCAAACCGGACCCTCCGGCCATACCCGCTTTTCGACGTAATCGTAGGCTGCCTGCTCGTTGTGGAAGTGGGGCGCTGAGAGGGCAGAAGCCATGCTAGTTCTCCTTGTGTTCTTTATGTCACAGGGAGATGGGTATGTCAAGTATAATAGCGCCCAAGCGTTGACAATGGAACAAACCATGAACATCATAGAAAAACAACAGGCTATGAAACCAATCCCAATCAGGGACGTTCCTGTGGACAAAATAGGGGATAAAGCTGTGACTCACATCGCTGCCGCACTGTTCTTCGCACTGGTCCTCACCGGCGCTGGCGCCATCATCTACCTCACCGCTCGGGAATATTGGCAGGAGATCCTTGCCGCGCTTCGAGGTGAAGTGGCCGCACGGCGGACGGCAAGGCCTTGGACCAGCCGCGTCAGAGCGACGGCGCGTCCTCGCCCTGTTGTGGTTCGGGTGATGCCGGTGCAGCAGCGCGCTGCTTCTTGATCTTCGCGTAACTCAGGATGCTCGCCGGGATCATCCCGGCGTAGAGCACGGCCGCGATACTAAGCGTGGGCCACGGCACCGACAGGAGCGCTCCGCCGATCAGAGCAATCACCACCAGCGCGCCCAAACGGACATGACGGCGGAGGCGAAGCGAGCCCCAGGAAAATGTCGCGATATTTGAAATCATCATAAAAGCGATGAGCGCGGCCCAAGGGGCAACGACGTAAGTCGACTGGAAAACCCCAAGCCCCGTCCAAAGCCACAGATAGAGCGGCAAAAAGGTAAGGCCGGCACCCGCTGGCGCCGGGACGCCCGTCAGGAAGCCCGCGGATTTATGAGGCTGGTCCTCGACATCGATGTTGGCGTTAAAGCGCGCCAGCCTCAGTGCGGCGCAGACTGCGTGCGCGAGCGCAAAGATCCAGCCGAATTTGGGAAGATATTGAAGCGACCAGAGATAAAGGATGATCGCTGGTGAGACGCCGAACGCGATCACGTCGGAAAGCGAGTCTAGCTCGGCCCCGAAGCGGCTCTGCCCGTTCAGCATCCGAGCGATCCTGCCGTCCATGGCGTCGAGGACGGCCGCCACCAGGATCATCAATGCCGCTTTTTCCCAATCTTCGGCAATCGCGAACCGAACCCCCGAGAGGCCAAAGCAGAGCGCCAGCACCGTGATGGCGTTGGGAACAACCGAGCGGAGCGGAATCCCCTTGGGCGGCCGGGTGGGCTGCTTCACTGGCTGATGCCCTCGAGAAGCCGTGCATCGCCGACGCGGGCGACCACCGTCTCGCCTGCGATCGTCCGCTGTCCGAGAAGAACCTGCGGCGTTGTCCCGGCCGGAAGATAAACATCGACGCGGCTTCCGAAGCGGATCAGGCCGACGCGCTGGCCCGTTCCAACCAAATCGCCTGGCTTTGTCCAACTCATGATGCGCCGCGCGACGAGCCCCGCAATTTGGGTGAAACCGACGCGAACGCCGTCCCGCCCCTCCACCAGGAAATGCTGGCGCTCATTGTCCTCGCTTGCCTTGTCGAGATCAGCATTGAGGAACTTGCCGGCAATGTAGACGACGCGCTTCACCTGCCCGGCGATTGGCGTGCGGTTGATGTGTACGTCGAACACGCTCATGAAGATCGAGACGCGGGTGACCGGATCCGCTCCGAGCCCATCCTCCCCTTGAAGCTCCCGGGGCGGCGGCACGTTGGTTATCATCGTGATAAGCCCGTCGGCGGGTGCGATGATGAGGTTCTCGCTCTTGGGTGTGGTTCGAATCGGATCCCGAAAAAAAGCGGCGACCCAGATGGTGAGGCCGAGAAGCACGAACCCGACTTCGTCCCAGATGAACAGCAGGAAAGCGAGTGCGATCACCCCCGAGATCACGACGAACTTGCGTCCTTCGGGATGAACAGAGGGCCAGCGCCAGCGAACGTTGGTGGTGACGATGTCCGGCTTCTCGAGCGATGTCATGGCCAGCCTTTACGCCGCACCGGCAGATGAGACAACTGCAAGCCCCGCCGGTTGATCCATGGCTCTCCTCAGCCTACAGGCCCGCCAACCAACGTGACAGCCAAGGAAAGCGCTCGCCTCATGGCCAAGATCAAAGTGAAGAACCCGATCGTCGAACTCGACGGCGATGAAATGACTCGGATCATCTGGCAGTGGATTCGCGAACGGCTGATCCTCCCCTATCTGGACGTGGACCTCATGTACTTCGATCTCGGCATGGAGAGCCGGGACCAGACCGACGACCGAGTTACGGTTGAAGCGGCCGAAGCGATCAAGAAACACGGCGTTGGCGTCAAGTGCGCGACCATCACGCCGGACGAAGCTCGAGTCGAGGAATTGGGGCTCAAGAAAATGTGGAAGTCGCCCAACGGCACGATCCGCAACATCTTGGGCGGGGTCGTGTTTCGCGAGCCGATCGTGATTGAGAACGTGCCCCGGTTGATCCCGGGCTGGACCGATCCGATCGTTGTCGGCCGTCACGCGTTCGGCGATCAGTACAAGGCGACAGACTTCCGCGTGCCGGGGCCCGGGAAGCTCACCATCAGGTGGGAAGGTGAAAATGGCGAGACAATCGAGCACGAAGTGTTCGACTTCCCCGGCTCAGGCGTTGCCATGGGCATGTACAATCTCGACGCGTCCATCAGGGACTTCGCGCGGGCCTGCCTGAATTTCGGCTTATCGCGCCGTTGGCCTGTGTACCTTTCCACGAAGAACACGATCCTCAAGGCATATGACGGTCGCTTCAAGGACATCTTCGAGGAAATCTTCCAGAGCGAATTCAAGGCGCAATTCGACGGAGCGAAGATCGAGTATCAGCACCGGCTGATCGACGACATGGTCGCTTCGGCGCTGAAGTGGAGCGGCAAGTTCATTTGGGCGTGCAAGAATTATGACGGCGACGTTCAGTCGGACCAGGTCGCGCAGGGCTTCGGCTCGCTGGGGCTGATGACGTCCGTGCTGATGACGCCCGACGGCAAGACCGTGGAGGCAGAAGCTGCGCACGGGACCGTCACGCGGCACTTCCGCATGCATGAACAGGGCAAGGCGACATCGACCAATCCGATCGCTTCGATCTTCGCCTGGACGGGTGGGCTGAAGTTCAGGGGCAAGTTCGACGATACGCCGGAAGTGACCCGCTTCGCCGAAACGCTCGAGCGCGTATGCGTCGAAACGGTGGAGCAGGGTCAGATGACCAAGGACCTCGCCATCCTCATTGGTCCGGACCAGAGCTGGATGACCACCGAGCAATTCTTCGAGGCGATCCGCACCAACCTCGAAAAGGCAATGGCGCAACCGGCGTGAAGGCGGTTCGGCCAGAGAAGAGGACCGCCCGCCTCGAGGTCCGCCAGGCTTCGCAGAAAGACGTGGCCGGGATCGTCGCTCTCGTGGATCGCGCTTACGATCGGATGTCCGGCTACAGCCGGGGAATGATCCGCGGCCAGATCAACAACTATCCCGAGGGTCAGTTCGTCGCCCTTTATGAAGGCAAGATCGCCGGATATTGCGCGACCATGCGGCTGGACGAGCGGCTCGCCCTTGCCGCGCACAGCTGGAACGAAATTACCAACGACGGCTTCGGATCTCGTCACGACCCAACCGGCGACTGGCTCTATGGGTTCGAAATGTGCGTGGACCCGGACCTCCGCGGGGTCCGGATCGGACAGCGCCTCTACGACGCTCGCAAGGCCCTTGCGGAACAGCTTGAGTTGAAAGGGATTGTGCTGGGCGGCCGCATGCCTGGCTTTACGCGCCAGCGCAGGAAGGTTGCGGATGCGGAGGATTATCTTGCCCAGGTTCGCGCCGGCAAGATCCGCGACCCGGTCATCGGCTTCCAGCTCAGGAACGGTTTCGAGCCCATCGGCCTGCTCAAGGACTACCTGCCCGAAGACCGCGCTTCACAAGGCTTTGCGGTACACATGGTCTGGCGCAATCCGTATGTGGATCCTACCGAGCCGGCCAAGTTCCAGGTTCCTCGCGGTGTCGAAAGCGTCCGCATCGCTACCTGCCAGCTGCAGGTGCGCGCGGTTGCAAGCTTTGAGGAGTTCATTCGCAACGTCGAGTATTTCGTGGACGTGGCGTCCGATTATCGGTCGGACTTCATCGTGTTCCCCGAACTGTTCACATTGCAGCTCCTCGCTTTCGAGAAGCGGGAACTGAGCCCCATGGACGCGATCGACCGGCTCACCGAACACACTCCGAAACTCACCGCCGAGCTCTCGCGCATGGCGCTGCGCTACAACGTCAACATCATCGGCGGCTCGCATCCGACGCGAGCGGAGGATGGGGACATTCAGAACGTCACCTTTGTGTGCCTCCGTGACGGATCGATCCACGCGCAGGAGAAGATCCATCCCACGCCGAACGAGCGTTATTGGTGGAACATCAGGGGCGGGGACAGGATAGACGCCATCCAGACCGACTGCGGCCCGATCGGCGTCCTCATCTGTTACGATTCAGAATTCCCGGAGCTTGCGCGCCGCCTCGTCGACGAAGGGGCGCGGATCATCTTCGTTCCGTTCTGCACCGACAGCCGTCAGGGCTATCTGCGGGTACGCTATTGCAGCCAGGCGCGCGCCATCGAGAACCAGTGCTACGTCGTGCTTTCCGGCAATGTCGGAAACCTGCCGAACGTCGAGAACATGGACATACAATATGCCCAAAGCTGCATTCTGACGCCCTGCGATTTTCCCTTTGCCCGCGATGGCATTGCGGCAGAAGCGAGCGAGAATGTCGAGACGCTCACCATTTCTGACGTGAACCTCGCCGATCTCACCTGGGCGCGCGCCGAGGGCACCGTTCAGAACCTCGCCGACCGCAGGTTCGATCTTTATCGAATCCACTGGGACAGGCACCGGCGCGGCGAACGCCCCAAACCCGCAATTCCTACCAGCGGCACCCACGCGCCCGGCGGCGGCTGAGCTTCGGCCACCCTGAACTGCTTTCCGCCACACGAGTGCCCAGCACGAGGGCGCTTGCTGCCCATAAACGTCTTGACCTAACTAGGCGCTGCTCCGAGCTTTGGGGGATCTGAGATGCTCAGGCCGGATCCCGAAGCCCAGAAAGGCGGCGGGGACGCGGCGAAGCATGATAAAGCGGTCGAGGAGGCGCAGCGGCAGTGGCGGCGTGACAGCGCTTCGGCTGGCGAGCAACGGTGAAATGATGCGCTGTTGTGCCGCATCCTGGAACGCCTGAACAGCGCTGACCGCAAGCATGCCGCGTGCCTGGACTTTGGGCAGAAGCGGATCGAGGTTGTCGCCACGGCCCATTGGCGCAGCGAGGATGTTGGGGCGGCAACGGCATCCTGGATCGCCACGTTAATTCCGACGCCGCCGATCGGCGACATCGCATGGGCAGCGTCGCCGATGACGAGCAGTCCTGGGCGATGCCAGCGCTCGAGGCGGCCGAGCGATACGGTTAGGAGCTTCACATCGTCGCAGCTCGTGATCGCCCACGCGTTGTCCGCAACCAGTCAAGCCGTTCGACCGATATCGGCTCGGAAGAGTTCCAGACCGGCAGCCCGCACCTTTTCAGCGTCGCCTTTGCCGAAGACATAGGCACATTGCCAATAGTCGCCACGATCGATGAGCGCGATAATAGAAGGCCCGCCACCATCCCGGCGGCGCCGCCGCCGACAATGCAGAGTTCGGTCTCTCCTCGCACCATGGCTGACAATCGTTCGAATTCCGGCATAAAGGCACCATGGCGTCCGACTTCTCCACCTCCAGCTTCAGCGACGCCTTGGTTGTCCTAGGTGCTGCCGGCCTGGTCATTCCCGCATTTGCCCGCTTCCGCATCAGCCCTGTGATCGGGTTCATCCTCATCGGTCTTCTGGTCGGACCCGCGGGGCTCGGCTCGATCGCCGGACAATTCCCGTGGTTGAACCACATCACGATCTCCAACCCGGAGGCGATCGAACCCTTCGCAGAGTTCGGCATCATTCTGCTGCTCTTCTCGATCGGTCTCGAGCTGTCTTTCCGCAGATTGTGGACGATGCGCCGGCTCGTTTTTGGAGTCGGCGCGGCCGAATTGTTGCTGTCCGCGGGCATTATCGGAGGCGGCCTCCACTTGCTTGGCCAAGGCCCGAGCGGATCGCTTGCGCTTGGGCTTGCTTTGGCTTTGTCCTCAACGGCACTGGTGCTGCCGCTGGTCGGCACAGCAAGCCCGGTCGGCCGCTCCGCTTTGGCCATGCTGCTGTTCGAAGATCTTGCCATCGTGCCGATCGTCTTCGCTCTCGGCGCCCTTGCCCCCTACGCGCAGCAAGGCGGCTTCGAGGGGTTGATGAATACACTGCTGATCGGTGGGGCAACCGTCGCCGGAATGCTAATTCTCGGCCGATTCTTTCTGCCGGGGCTGTTCGCTCAAGCGGCGCGCACGAAAAGCCCGGAGCTGTTCCTCGCCGCCAGTCTGCTGGTCGTCATCGTCGCAAGCCTTGCGACCACGGCTGTGGGCCTGTCACCCGTCATGGGAGCGCTCATCGCCGGGATTTTGATCGCGGAAACGGATTATCACAGCGAAGTGGAAGTGATCACCGCTCCATTCCGCGGCCTGGCGCTCGGCATCTTCCTCATCACGGTGGGAATGAGCGTCGATCTCCGGTTGGTGGCCGCAAACTGGGAGGCGATCCTTGCTGCCGTTGTTGGGGTGCTGGTCGTCAAGGCCGCGGTGACGGGTAGCCTGCTTCGGCTGAGCGGTGCGCGCCCGGCAGTAGCGGCCGAGGCGGGCGTGCTGATGGCATCGCCTTCGGAGACAACCTTGATCGTTCTTGCCGCGGCAGCGGCAGCGCAGCTGATCCGGCCCGAGACCGCCGCTTTCTGGCAGGTGGTGACCGCAATCGGGCTTACCATCACGCCGCTCCTCGCGAAGCTCGGCCAGGTCGCGGCACGTCGTGTCGACATGCAGGCCGAGGTCGAACTGCCAGTGATCGGGCCGGGGGAGAAAGCGCCCACGGCCGTTATCATCGGCTTTGGGCGCGTCGGTCGGCTTGTTGCCGAAATGCTTCAAGCGCACGGCCGTAGCTATGTGGCGGTGGATTCGAACATCGACACGGTGGCGGCCTGCAGGCGCGAAGGCTTCCCCGTGCTGTTCGGCGATGTCTCGCGCCCCGAGCTGATCGACCGCCTGAACCTTGGACATGCCAGCGCGCTGGTGATGACGATGGACGATCCGGTTCTTACCGTCCGCCTCACCAAGAAAGTTCGCGCCTGGTGCCCCAACCTGACCATCGTCGCCCGTGCCCGCGACGCACGGCACGCAGCGGAACTTTACCGCGCCGGAGTGACGGATGCGGTCCCGGAGACGCTTGAATCCTCGCTCCAGCTCTCAGAAGCAGTGCTCGTCGACCTGGGAATAGCGATGGGGCCGGTGATCGCCTCCATCCACGAGAAACGCTCCGAGCTCCGTCAGGAGATCATGGCGCTCGGCGAGCTGACCGACGAACCCCCGCTCGGGCGCCGCCGTCGTTTGCGCTACGCGCTCAGGCCGCAATAGCCGCTTCACTAAGCGCAGAGCGAACCGCATCCACCGCCGCTTGCGCGTTGCCGGCGTCCGGGCCTCCGCCCTGCGCCATGTCAGGGCGGCCGCCCCCGCCCTGCCCGCCCAGTGACGCCACCGCGCGCCGGACGAGGTCCACTGCGCTTTGTCGGGCGGTGAGATCGTCCGTCACGCCCACGGCCACGGTCGCGCGCCCGTCGTTCACCGCCACCAGCGCCACAACCCCCGAGCCGACCCGCTTCTTGGCATCGTCGACGAGGCCACGCAGGCTCTTGGGATCGAGACCTTCGATGACCTGGCCGATGAAGGCATGCCCGCCGATCTGTTCCGGCCCCGCCGCTTCGGCCGATTTGCCGCCGCCAAGTGCAAGCGCCCTCTTCGCCTCCGCGAGCTCACGCTCGAGCCGGCGCCGTTCCTCGACCAGACTGGCGACGCGCGCGGGCACGTCCTCCGGCGCTGCTTTCAACGCAGCGGCCGCTTCCTTGAGGCGCTCCTCGCGAGCCGTAAGCCAGATGCGCGCCGCTTCGCCGGTCAATGCCTCAATGCGGCGAACACCCGACGCGACGGCGCTCTCGGAAATGATCTTGAAAAGAGCGATGTCCCCGAGCGCGTTGACATGGGTCCCGCCGCAAAGCTCGACCGAGTAGCTCGCATCGGAGCCGCGGCCCATCGAAAGGACGCGGACCTCATCGCCGTATTTTTCCCCGAACAGCGCCATTGCCCCTGCTGCAATGGCTTCATCGGCGCTCATCAAGCGCGTCGTCACGACGTCATTCTCGCGAATGTGCCTGTTCACCTCGACCTGGATGGCTTCGATGTCGGCCGCGCTGAGCGGCTTCGGGTGCGAGAAATCGAACCGAAGGCGATCGGGGGAGACGAGGCTTCCCTTCTGAGTGACATGATTGCCGAGCCGATGCCGCAGCGCTGCATGAAGGAGGTGCGTTGCCGAATGATTGGCGCGCACCCGAGCGCGACGCTCCGCGTCGACAAGCAGCTGCACGGCGTCCCCAGCCTTCAAGGTGCCGGAACGAACCGTGGCATGGTGCGCGTGAAGACGACCAAGCGGTTTGGACGTGTCGGTTACCTCGGCCTCAAATCCGCTGTCGTTGCGGATCACGCCTGCATCGCCCATCTGACCGCCGCTTTCGCCGTAAAACGGGGTTTGATTGGTGATCAGGATCACCTGCTCGCCAGCCGAAGCGCTGTTGACGCGCTTCCCATCCCTGACGATCGCCAACACCTGGCCCTCGCCCTCATGCCCTGCATAGCCGGTGAAATCGGTCGATCCGTGCTCTTCGGCAATGTCGAACCAGATATCGTCGGACGCCTTGTCGCCGGATCCTTTCCAAGCCGCGCGCGCCGCCACCTTCTGCTCTGCCATTGCCGCGTCGAACCCGGCACGATCCACGCCAAGCCCTTGCGCCCGAAGCGCGTCCTCCGTCAGATCATAAGGGAAGCCGTAGGTATCGTAGAGACGGAATGCCACGTCGCCCGCAAGCGTCTCGCCCGGCTCCATGCCCGAGGTAGCTTCATCGAGCAGGCGCAGCCCGTTGTCGAGCGTCTGGCGGAAGCGAGTCTCCTCCAGTTTCAATGTCTCTTCGATCAGCGGCTGCGCGCGGACAAGCTCCGGGTAAGCGGCCCCCATTTCGGCTACCAGCGCCGGCACAAGGCGGTGCATCAACGGCTCGCTGGCTCCGAGGATATGCGCGTGCCGCATCGCGCGCCGCATGATGCGACGAAGAACGTAACCCCTGCCTTCATTAGCCGGCAGCACGCCGTCCGAAATCAGGAATCCGGACGCGCGAAGGTGATCGGCAATGACCCGATGGCTCGCCTTGCGATCACCGCCGGGCTGGGTCTTGGTGAACTCCGCGCTGGCGGCGATGAGGGCACGGAAGGTGTCCGTGTCATAATTGTCGTGAACGCCTTGCAAGACAGCGGCGATGCGCTCGAGCCCCATGCCCGTGTCGATGGACGGCCTCGGCAGGTCTCGGACAATCGCATTGTCTTCCTGCTCGTATTGCATGAAGACCAGGTTCCAGATTTCAACAAAGCGGTCGCCGTCCTCGTTCGGGGACCCAGGAGGGCCACCGGCGATGTGATCGCCATGATCGAAGAAGATCTCGGAACAGGGACCGCACGGACCACTGTCGCCCATCGCCCAGAAATTGTCCTTCGTGGGAATGCGGATGATCCGGCTCTCGGGAAGCCCGGCGATCTTCCGCCAGAGGTCGAACGCCTCGTCGTCGGTGTGGTAGATGGTCGCAGTGAGGCGGCTCGAATCGATGCCGAAGTCTCGGGTCAGCAAGGTCCAGGCGTGGAGGATCGCCTGTTCCTTGAAATAGTCGCCGAAGGAGAAATTCCCCAGCATCTCGAAAAAAGTGTGGTGCCGGGCGGTATACCCCACATTGTCGAGGTCATTGTGCTTGCCGCCGGCGCGAACGCACTTCTGGCTTGACGCGGCAGTTGAATAGCGGCGCTTTTCCAGGCCGGTGAAGACGTTCTTGAACGGGACCATGCCCGCGTTGACGAACATCAGCGTCGGATCGTTCTGCGGCACCAGCGGGGCCGAAGGCACCACTTTGTGGCCATTGCTCCCGAAATAATCCAGAAATGAGCGGCGGATGTCGTTGGTGGATGTCATAGCCGCGATGTAAGCGAGGCCGCCAAGCCCGGCAAGCTCGGCGGCGTCACGGCTCTGACCCGGGGAACTGAAGCCTAAAGCTGACCCTCGAGCCAGCTTTGAAGCGCGCTTTTGGGGGCCGCGCCGACCTTGGTTGCTGCCGGTTCGCCGTTCTTGAACAGGATCATGGTGGGAATGCCGCGAACGCCATATTTGGCCGGAGCATCGGGGTTGTCGTCGATGTTGAGCTTCGCAACGGTGACGCGATGGCCCATTTCCTTGCTGATTTCTTCGAGTGCCGGCGCGATCATGCGGCACGGGCCACACCACTCCGCCCAGAAATCGACAAGGACGGGTCCGGAAGCGCCGAGAACATCCTGCTGGAAGCTGTCATCGGTGACGTTTTTGGTGGGCATTCGAATCTCCTGAAGACTGACTGCTCATGTAGGCGCTGCGCCTTTCAGTCTCAACCGTGCCGGTCGTGGTGGTGCCGGTTCAATCCTCGGAGAGGGTGTCGGGCCGGTGGGGCGCGAGGAGGCCCTGCGGCAGCGGATGGAGCACCGGTCCGCTTGTGTAGAGGAGGCTTGCGTCGATCTGCCGGTCCGGGAAAATCACTTCAAGCGCTGCCACATAGGCGGCCATCTGCCGCAGGTGCGCACGCGGGACTGCGTCGGCAGTGGAGGGAACCGCGCTTCCCGTCTTGAAATCTACCAGACGGATGGCGCCCTCGCCCAGGAGAAGACGATCGATCGTCCCTGTGATTACGGACCCGTCGGGTGTGACCGCAGCGATGGGAGCTTCGGCGAGAGCTCCCGGGCTGAAGATGTCGGCATAGTCGGGATGGGCTATGATCGCGCAGGCGTCCTCGATCAGCCTTCGGCGAAGCTGCGGGTCCTCAACTCCTGCCGACCGTTCGAGCCAGATCTCTGCGCGGGCCGCGCGATCGGACGGATCGATAGCGGGGAGCCGCTCGAAAAGCTGGTGAAGAAGTTTTCCACGCTCCGCCGCCTGGCGCATCTCCGGGCTCGGTGGCGGATCCGCTACATCGTCTTCGCCAATGGAGGAAGGCGCCAGCGGCCGCGGCGGCCGCGCTTCCAGCGGCGCCGCAGTCGCCAGCCACTGAGGGAGCCATACGCGCTGCTCGGCACGCGCGGTCGGCACTGCCCTGGCGGGCCGCTCC
>JADDQD010000232.1 GCA_016781555.1 Pseudomonadota bacterium
ACTTATCGATCCTGTTCATGAACGTGCCACGCTCACCCGCAGGACATTTAGGCGCCTAGTGTCAGTTCGTGACACAGGGACGATATTCGCCTGACGTCTGCAATTTGAGGGTGAACAGACATTCGCATTGCCTGCTCGCTGTCAGAGTCTGACCCATTCCAGACCTTCGCTGCTGTGGGTGAAGACCGGAAGTGGTGTCTCCTGGCCGCGAACATCCTTGGCTCATTGGACAGAGGTTGGTTCGGCGCACAGATCCTTCCGATGACGAGGAGCAGCATAAGCCGGTCACTTGGTCAATGGGCGCGCACCTGCACGCGCTCACCGACTTCGTTCAGGATCCCATGGAGTACGTCAAAGTCCGGGTGGCGCAGCCGCATCCAGGCGTTAGCCATGTAGCCTGCGTCTACGGGTTGTGTCGGCGTGCCAAGTGCTGGAAAGTAATGACCGACTACCAAGTCGCCATACTTGCGGAACATCTCATCGGCTCCCTCATAGCCTGCAATGCGCCCGTCGCGATCGGGCCGCAACGCGATGAGACCGCAGGCGTAGCGGCGCGAGGGCGCGCGATCGGTGCGATGATGGCAGACTGCCAGGGCCCATTCGCGGTAGAGATCGAACTCGTTGCCAGCGCTGTAGCTATCCCACTGCCCGACACCTGGCGGCCGGCAGCCGATCTCGGAGAACTTCAGGCCCTTGGGCCCAAAGAACCATTCCATGTGAGTTGCGGCGGTGCCAATGCCGAGCGCCTCAATCACCTGCCGTCCCATCTCCTTGACCGCTCCATAGGCGGGCGCGTCTATCCGGTTGGTGGCAATAATCTGGGGCGAGATCCAGCGGGCGCGCATCGCCTCGAGCACGTTCGGGAAGTAATGGCTGATGAAGTCATGTGCGATGCGACCTTCCACAGTGAGTGTATCGTAGAAGCCCTCGTGCCCCTCGATAAACTCCTCAATCGCCACCGTAGCACCGTCGGCGAGGCGGCTTGCCCGCGCTGCGGCCTCGAGTTCGCCCGGGCTTCCGGCGCGGAACGTGCCCAAAGCGCCAGCGGCAGCGGGTGGCTTAATGATCACTGGGAAACCGACAGCTTCGGCGAAGTCGTGCGCCTCCGCCGTGCTCGACACGCCGGTTGAGGCGGCAGTCGGCACACCCGCACGACGGAGCTCCTCTTTCATCGCTACCTTGTCGCGGCAGAGATAGGCGGTTCGCGCCGAGATGCCCGGGATCGTGCAGCGCTCGCGCACACGAGCTGCCGGCAGAATATGCGCCTCGACCGTGGCTTCGAGCCGGTCTATCCACATGCGGCTTTGCGCGTCGCGCACAGCCCATTCGAGCGCACCCTCGTCTGTCACAGAGGCGATCTGCTGATAGCCACCGAGCCAGCGCTTGGCCTCGTCGTCAATCCAGTCGTAAGGCCGCTCCCCAATCCCGAGCACGTAAGCGCCGATCGACGCGAGTGCACGCACGAACTCGCGCTGATTGGCGGGGAAGGCGGGCTCGATGAAAAGCACGTTCATGTCGCGCCTGCATCAGGGTATCAGTTCGTTGAGATAGATCGGCAGCATCCGCCGCCAAGTCGGCCAGTCGTGATCGTATGTGGGTCCCCAGACATCGACCCGGTTCGGCACACCCCGGCCCCCGAGCAGATGCGCCATGCGCCAGGCCTCGTCTGGATCCTCCCAGCGGCCCTGACCGGATGCCATCAGAATAAAGCGTTGCCGCAGCCCGTCGAGGATCGGACCTTCGCCAAGACCTGCCATGAAGCAGATCGGCGCCGAGAAGTAGTAGTCCGTGGTCCCTTGGAAGCCAAGCAGGCGCTCGAGATCGTAGGTGCCGCTCATCCCAACCGCAGCGCGGATGAGCCAGGGATAGCGGCAGGTCACCGCGACCGCCTTGAAGGCGCCAATGGAAGCGCCAGCCGTGACTATCTCGATGCTATGATCGCGACAATCGGCGCGGATCGCCGGAATGGCTTCATGGGCCACGTAGTCCTCGAACTGGTTCAGCAGCCAGCAGCGATACTCGACCGAGCCCCATTTCGCTGCAAGGGCGCGCCCCGCGATGCTGTCGCAGGAATAGACCTTGATCCGGCCCACTTCGATCAGCGGCCCGATCGCGCCGATCAGCCCCATCCGCTCTGGCTCCTCGGCATCGCCGCCTGCGGTCGGAAAAAGCAGAACCGGCTGGCCCCAATGGCCCCAGCGGACGAGCGTAATCTCCTGCTCCAGCCGCGGTGAATACCACCTAGAACCCGTCTTGATCACCGCGCGCACCCTCCTGTTCCCGCCACAGCTGAATGCGGCGCCAGAACAGCTCGGTGAACTCCTCGACCTCGTGCGCCGGGAAGAGCGCGCTCACCTTCTGGTGGATTGCATCGCACATTCGCTCCGAGCCAAAGAAGTCATAGGCAAGCGCGTCGAGATGGCCAAGCCGGGTGCGGCAGAAATCGCGGAATCGCTCGGTCTCGAAGCGCTCGTGCGCGATGCGGGCGTACTCCCGCAGCCGCTCACGAGGTTCTAGGTCGCGGCCGGCGACGGCGTAAAACGGCTCCCAGTCGAGGTTCCGGCGCATTTTGCGGCCAGTCGCGGCGCAGAAGATCGACCAGCGCAGATTCGCCTTGATCAGCCAGGGGAAGTGGTAGTGCAGCGAGTTCACCTGGCTGTCCGGGCAGGCATTGGCGAAATCGATCGGATGCCAGACACCTTGGCGCGCCAATGCCTCGCAGGAATTGAAGTCCCAGCCGAAGAAGGCATTGATGGTGAGCGTCATGTCCTCGAGCACCGATGCATCCTCGGGTGGCAGGAAGCCGATATCCATGCGGTAGCGGTCATGGAGTACCGCGGAGGGATCGTAGTTCACTTTGCGGAGCTGCGGCCCCAGCCCAATGCAGCGCACGAACCAGTCATAGGGCAGGACCGCAACCTGCAGGTTCATCACCTCGGTGCCGCTCGCGTCGTAGGCCCTTTGGAAGCCCGCAAGATCGTCGATCTTGGTCACGCCCTTCCAGCCGCCGCCGTGATAAGGCTTCATGAAGAAGGGGTAGCCGATCTTGGCGCCGATCTCCTCGAGTGAGAACATGCGGGCGTAGCGCCTGAGCGTCACTTCGAGATCGTCGGTCACGTCATAGGCCTTCGGCGGCAGCAGCCAAGTCTCCGGGACAGGCAGGCCGAGGCGCATCATCGCACAGTAAGAGATATGCTTCTCATTCGACTGCAGTGACCAGGGATTGTTGTAGACGTAAAGATCGTTGAGCACGATCGCCTTCTTGATCCACTCGCGGCTGGTCGAATACCAGTGGGTCAGGCGGTCGATGACTAGGTCATACTTCACCGGCTGCTGCAGGTTGAAGGGCTCGATCGTCACCCTTTCGCAGTGGAAGCGCAGCCGGTCGCCGCCGAGTTCCAAATCGAGCTTCAGGCCCTCGAGCAAACTCTCATAGCAGATCGGCCAGCAGATGTCGGCGCCCAGCGACAAGCCAATGTTGATGGTACGTTCGACCATCTCCTCCCTCCCGTTGCGCGACCAGGAGGGGGCTGAAGCCGCCCGCCGTCAGCGCTCTTGTTCCTGCTCCCGGCGCAGCACCCACATCAGCCCATCGCGCAACTGGTCGCGCCAGTTGTGCCAGTGGTGCCCATCCCAAGCACTCTTGAAGAGAACATTGATGCCGCGTTCGCGCAAGAAATTTGCAAGGGCCTGGTTCTCCTCGGCCAGTCCCTCAAGCTCGCCCGTCGAGACGAAGGCACGGGCTCCAGGCACCTGCGGTGCCCGCCGCAGGGCCCGCACAAGACGTGCGATGCGGTGGAAGACCGGGTGAGGCCTGTGCTCAAGCTTGCGCTCATCAAGGATGAAGGACCCGGACTGCAGCACCAATCCGCCAAAAACGCCAGGATAGCGGAACGCGGTTGAGAGCGACGCCACAGCACCGAGACTCGCGCCCATCACGACCCGGTCCTCCGGTTCCTCCGAGATCCGGTAGCGGCTCTGGAGGACCGGCAAGAGCTCTCGCACAAGGTAGCGCGCATGCCTGTGCCCGCGGGCATATTCGCCCACCCGGTCTCGGGTCTGGACCAGCGCCGCCACAACGGGTGGAATGTCGCCTGCATCGATCAGGTTGTCGAGCGAAACAGAGAGATCAGCGTAGGAGACGAAATCCTGGCCATCATGGATGATGACCAAGGGGTAAGGCCGTTCCGCCGCATAGCCGGAAGGTAAATAGACCCGCTCCTCGCGGCGCTCACCAAACGCTGCGCTCCCGATCTCCACGGCTTCGATGCACCCGGCGGGAGCGCTACGCGGCCCACTCCACTCGGGGCGTGTGTAGCCATAGGTCCGGCACTCCGAGTTCTCACCGAATGGATCGCGAGCCCGCGCCGGGTTGAGCGGATCCAGGATCCACTCCTCGCCGCCGTGCCGCCCGATCGCCAGTTTGTACTCGAACCGGCCACCGTCCATGACAGGCAGGCGCAGCAGCCAAAGGTCGGTACCCGACACCGGCTCGAAGGGGGCGCGTTCACCCGCGTGGATCCATCGCAGGAGATCAACATGGTCGGCTGCGCCCCGCCAGGCGAAGGTCGCCGCCCCAGGCTCGACGAGCGGGAATTCATGGTTCGCCAGGAAATCGTCAATGGCTCCTGGTGCAGGCTGGCCGTTGGCCAGTAGCTCCGCGATCTGCGAATGCCGCCGTACCGGAGATACTCGATCGGCCCCGCCGAACCCAGGCTGGCTCAGCTGAATGTTCATGTACCTTGCTAATCTGCTCGATGAGGGGATCGCAGCGGGATGTTGTCGAGCGATTGCTCCCGCCGAGTCAGTCAGGTAGGTGGCTGCCGCCCAGATTGCAACTCGGCGGGACAGGCTTGGGCGGGAGGCGCAGTGCCGTCAGGCTGCACCGACTGGGTGACCAGCCAATCGACCACAGCCACCTGCGCCTCGTGATCGCTGGCCCCCGCCGCGAGTGCGTCATGGTAGACCTTGAGCTGGTGATCGGCGCTGGTCCCTCGCTGCGCAATGGTGCGGGCATGCTCCACTTCAGCGATGCAGCCGAGCGCCTCGGCATGGGGCCGCACGATCTTGATCAGCTCGTCAATGAGGTCGGGCAGTGGCACGACGATCCGCTTGCCGAAATCCGCCAGCTCGGCCTCGACCCCGTATCGCTGTGCCCGCCATTTATTTTCCAGGATCAGGATGCGCCGGTAGTGGCGCCAGCGCTGGTTGTTGTTCCGCAGATGCAGCAGGAAGGCTAAGATTGATTGATAGAGTGCCGCGATAGTCAGGCAGTCTTCAAGCCAGGTGCAAACGTCGCAGATCCGAATCTCGAGCGTCGGATGCCGTGAACTCGGCCGAAGGTCCCACCAGATCTTCGATGGATCGGTGACCACGCCAGTTGCAGCGAGATCGTCGAGGAGCTCGGTCCAGTCGTTCCAGCTCTCGAAGACCTCCGGCAGACCTGAGCGGGGCAGGTCGCCGATGATGATCGGTCGGAAAGCCTTGAGGCCGGTGTCGTGCCCCTCCCAGAAGGGAGATGAGGTGCTGAGAGCAAGAAGATGCGGCATGAAGTAGCTGACCTGGTTCATCAGGTCGACACGCAGGTTGAGGTCCTCAATCCCGGCATGGACATGCATGCCGCAGATCGCCATTCGCCGCGCCAGACTGCGGTGCTCTGCGCCAAGGATGCGGTAGCGCTCCATGTCCACAGGCTCTTGGTCCCGCCAATGCGACCAAGGGTGCGTTGAGGCTGCGATCATCCGCATGCCAAACTCCTCGGCCGAGGCGGCAACGGCTTGGCGCAGGTCGAGCAGTTCCGCGCGCGCCTCGCCCACCGTGCGGCAGACGCCGGTGCCGATCTCGACCTGGCTCTGGAGGAACTCGTGGGTGACACGGGAGCCGAGGATCTCCTTGCATCGCGCCATAAAGCCTGCGGGCTGCCGCCCGGCCAGTGACCGCGTTTCCGGGTCGATGAGGAGGTATTCCTCCTCAATCCCGATTGGAAAAGGCTCGTAACGAATGCTCATCTGCTCCTCCCGTCCTTGCTACAGGAGCCGTTGGCGATAACCAGCGTCTAACGACGTCGGCTGGAACGCGACGCTATGCCCATAGTCACTCCCGAAGCGAACCCTGCAACGAATTACGGGTTCCGCTACGACCAAGGTTCAATTGCTAGCGTTGCTATTAGAGCAGCATTTGTCAGGGCTTCGTGGATGATCCAGAAGCTCAAACAGTAACAAGCGGCAGGCAGGTGGGGAGGTCTGGTATTGGCACTCCTCGGACTTGGCGTCCTGGTCAGGTTTCCGCCGCCTAGCGGACGTTGGTGTATAGACCAGGAACGAGATCGCGGAGGAGTGAGCCGGAGCATGTTGGCGGGGAGAGATCGCCCTGTGGGCTGTCACTGCAGGGATGAGAGCCGAAGGTCCGGTTTTGGGGCGCACTGCGGGCATACACTTCGATCTGGACACGTCAGGAGATGACCCAGTGCTGACTTTTGCTTGCCTGCGCACTTGCCTGCACAAGAGCGATCATGTACTCGGCCTCATGTCCGTCATTGCCGTTCCTCGCTGCGGATTGGTGCACATATCTCGACTCTTGCACGACCTGAAAGCCGTTGTTCAGGCGATCATCAACTGACGGCTGTTCGAAAGCGCCGTCGGTAGTCATTGGGCGTCAAGCCGACGATCCGGGTGAACACCTTTCGGAAGGCACCGGGATCGGCATAGCCTACCTCCCAAGCCACTTGGTCAAAGGAGAGCGTCCCAAACTGCAAAAGCTCCCGTGCCTTTCCAACGCGCAGCCTCTGGCAGTATTCCGTGGTCGTCAGGCCCGTGGCCTTCTGGAAACGCCGCAGGAACGTTCGCTCCTCAAGACCAGCCCGCCTAGCGAGTGTTGGAAGGTCGATCTCCTTCGCATCCGTCGCCTGAAGCCAATGCTGGACCTTGAGCACAGCAGCGTCACCATGCGTCAGCCGCGGCGAGAAGGCGCTGTAATAGCTCTGCTCCCGGCCGGGAGGATCGACCAAGAACGCTCGTGCTGTGTCGATCATGATCGTCGGCCCCAAGAAGCGGTCGATCAGCTTCAGGGCAAGATCGGTCCAGGCCATCACACCGCCCGCCGTGATGATGTCGCCGTCGTCGATGATCAGGCGGTCCGTATCTACCCGTGTGTCCGGGAAGCGCGTCTGGAATTGCTCCTCATAGCTCCAGTGCGTCGTCACCGTCCGGCCTGCGAGAAGCCCCGTCTCACCGAGCAGGAACGCGCCCTTGCAGATCGAGCCAAGCGAGGTACCCGCACCATGGCAATCGCGCAGCCACTTGGCGAAGAGGGAGGCCTCCTCCGGCGGGACAGGACCGCCCAAGCCGGGCGGAAGTACCAGGACGGCAGGCAATCCCGCGGTTTCGGGGGCCGTATCAAATACGCGGCACGGGGTCTCCTCTCCTTGCTCCCGCTGCCAATGGCTGACCCTCAGCAGGGGTGTCTCTTGGTTCTGCCGCTTTTTCCGCGCCAGCCCGTCGGCGACGGTGAAGAGATCTGTCATCCCGAGCACTGCCGCCATCTGGACGCTTGGGTACACCACGAGACCAATCTCAGCCGCTCCCCCCTCACTCATGTCGATATCGCCCCGAAATATGTCGGTCCTGCCACTCATATCATGACCGGAGGGGCAGTATCCAAGGGCCTTCTCATCACCCCGGAAAAGGATGAAGCCCCATGAGCAAGCGCGCGATCATCGTTGTCGACCTCCAGAACGAGTACCTTCCGTCGGGCAAGCTGCCCCTCGTCGGCATCGAGATAGCCACCGAGAACGCTGCCAGGGTGATCGAGGCCGCGCGTTCGAAGGGAGACAGGGTCATCTTTGTTCGCCACGAGATAGCCGAGGCTCCCTTGTTCGTCCCTGGGTCGTCAGGTGTCGAGATCATCCCGACCGTCCTGCCTAAAAAGGGCGAGGCGGTTCTCGTCAAGCACTACCCCAACTCGTTCCGCGAGACCGAGCTGAAGCGCCTGCTCGACGCTGAGGGTGTCGAGGAGGTCGTGATCGTCGGGGCCATGAGTCACATGTGCATCGACGCGACCAGCCGCGCCGCTACGGACTTTGGCTACTCCACCATCGTCGTCCATGACGCCTGCGCCACGCGCGACTTGGAGTTCGACGGAGCAACGGTCCCCGCTGCCCAGGTCCATGCCGCGTACATGTCGGCGCTCGCCTTCGCCTACGGAAAGGTCGTGACGACAGGCGAGCTACTGGGGCGCTGACGCTGCGCTCGCGAGCACCGAAACTCCCAACGTGAAGGAATGACAGATGACTGCTAAGTCCAAGAACAACGTCATGATCACGCGCCGGCAGGCGCTTGCCTCAGCCGGTGGGGCGCTTGTCGCCTCATCCGTCACAACACGAGGAACATCGGCTGAGCGGCTGCTTGGCGCGAGCGGCCAAGCGAAGCTCACGCAGGTGCGCAATGCAACGCTGCGCATCGACTACGGCGGCTTACGGTTCCTCGTGGACCCGTTGCTGGCGGAGATGGGCGCGTATCCCGGCTTCGAGGGCACGGCCAACAGTCACCTGCGCAACCCTCTCGTTCCCCTGCCGATGCCCCTGGTGGACGTCATCAATGTTGACGCGGTGATCGTGACGCACCTGCATTCCGACCACTGGGACGACGCGGCCAAGGCCAGGCTCCCGAAGTCGCTGCCGATTTTCGCTCAGGACGAGGAGGACGCGGCGCAGATTCGAAGCGCGGGCTTCACCGACATACGGCTGTTGGCGGAGAACTCCGAGTTCAAAGGGGTCAGACTCTCCAAGACCGGTGGCCAGCACGGCACCGACGCGGCCATCGAAGCGGCAGGCAAGGTTCTGGGCACAGTTTGCAGCGTCATCTTCAGCCATCCTTCTCACAACACCCTGTATGTGGCGGGCGACACCGTGTGGAACCGGCATGTTGAGGAGGCCATCGCCAAGCATCGGCCCGAGGTGATCGTCCTGAACTCGGGCGACGCACGTGTCATTGGCCTCGATCCAATCATCATGGGGGACCAAGGACGTGCTGGCCGTACACCGGGCGGCGCCGACGGCCCGGTTGATCGCCAGCCACATGGAGGCCGTGAATCACTGTGTGCTCAGCCGTGCCGAACTGCGGGCCTTCTCAGAGAATGAGGGCTTCGCCACCAGCCTTCTTATACCCGGGGATGGCGAGATCATTGTGATCTGACACATCTGGTCACGCCGTTGGAATGTCTGCCAACCGCCTCTTTCATGGCGATTGGCACTTTGTGACAAGCGGACTTCCAACGAGCGTCATAAGCCTAATAAGCAACGGCCTGGATATCCCATGAGTGGAGTATCAATATGAGCGGGTTGGGGATTGGTCTATGGTGTGAGCTAGGAAGGTCTCTAATGGCACTACTTGGACCTGAGAGCCTGGTCTTCCCTCAGGCCTGGAGCAGACGTTCGGAGCGGATCGAAAGGGCCCGAGTCTGACTCGTTGCGGCCTCAAGAGACGTAGGCGTCGGACGCTTTATGTGGATAGGAGCGGGGCGGATCATTGCCGACGGCGAGCCGGCGTCACGCACGCTTCTGCGCCGTTTCCCTGATTTTAGAACGAAGGGAGCTTTCGAACGTCTCCTGTTCAACGATCTTCGTGGCATAAGGAACGAGATCGTTGCGGGATACGACGATGATGCCATCGCGGTCACCGATGATCGCGTCCCCCGGATTGCACACGACATTGCCACAAGCCACGGGGACCCCGACGGTGCCGGGCCCCGTCTTCGTGGGACCGGCAGGATTCACGTCCCGGGCGAAGACCGGCAGGCCCATTGCCTCAATCTCATCGACATCACGGGTAGCGCCGTCGATCACGCCTCCCGCTATGCCGCGTGCCAGGCAGATTTCGGCAAGCAGGTCCCCAAACAGCGAGCGGTTGACCTCGGAATTGCCGTTGATGACCAATACGTCGCCAGGGACCGCTTCATCGAGCGCACAATGGATGGCCAGATTGTCGCCTTCGCGGGTCAGGACGGGGAGGATGGTGCCGTGGAACCGCGCATGTTTTGTCATTGGCCGGATGGCGGACACCATCATTCCCATTCTCCGCTGGATGTCGCCAATCAGGGCAACCGGATATCGCGCCACAGCTTCGATTTGATCGAGCGGAGCCCTCGTCCAGTCGGTCGTGACGCTGATGGATTCAGTGGATGCGTTGATGAACATGATTTCGATCTCCCAGGAAAGGTTATGCTGTGATCCGGTGGTCGGCCGCACTTACGCCGGATGATACGTCATTGACGGCGCAGTCAGGGCGACTGCCCTCCAGGACGCAGCGGATGGCGTCGGTCGCGATTTGCCCGACACGCATCAAGGCTTCCTGCGTCTGACCTCCGACATGGGGCGTTATGATCAGGTTCGGGAACTCGGTGAGTGGTATCCGATTATGCGGCAGGGGGTCTGTCATGTCGGCATTCTCGGCATCCAGAACGTCCAGTGCCGCTCCGCCCAGCCTGCCGTTCCGGAGCGCGTGGACGAGGGCAATTTCGTCGACCAACCCCCCTCTTGCAGTGTTCACGAGGATGGCGTGATCCTTCATCCGCTCGATGGCGGCCGCGTCGATGATGTTCCGTGTCGAGGACAGGAGCGGAAGATGCAGGCTGAGGATGTCAGACTCGCGCACCAGTTCGTCAAACGGGATGAGATGCAGGCTCGGGTCGGAACCCTGCCGCAGAGCCGGATCGGTGACGAGCACCCTCATTCCAAATCCTTCGGCGATCCGTGCCACGTGCCTGCCGATGTTGCCGAGGCCGAGAAGCCCGATCGTACGGCCGTTCAGCTCGACTCCCGTCAGCGCCATCCTGTCGCCAGCCCATTCACCATTTTGGGTGCGGGCAAATGCGATCGAGACCTTCCTGCACAAGGAAAGGATCAACGCGAAGACATGCTCGGCCACCGCTCGGCTGTTAGCCCCGGGTGTATTGGTGACCCAAACGTTCCGAGCGGTTGCCGCAGGAATATCGACTGTATCGGTTCCCACGCCGTGACGTGCGATGATCCTGAGGTTCGGCGAGTCGGCGATCATTTGGCCCGTGAAAGTGCCGGACCGAAGAAGGACCGCTTCGACCTCGCCCATGATGTCCTCATATGGAACAGCGTCCGGACCAAACCCGCAGAAAAGGGTTCCCAGATTTCTCAACTCCGTCAAGACATCTTCGTGAATGGGGCTTGAAACGAATATCACCGGCATCTCAGTCATACCTTTGCCTGAACCAATGACCGTCATCTGCCGACGGCAATTACAGCGGCGTCGCGTGGGGCGGCATGGGGACGAGGTCAGGTACGCCGGTCCCGCAGCTTCCAGCGACGGGTTCAGCGAGCCTCTCTAGCCACCAGCCTATGGCGGGTAGGCTCACCTAGGGTCTCACTTGGGCAGGGTGTCGGCGATTGCGCGCAGTGTCTTGGCGTTCTCGTTGAGAGACTCCCGCCACTGCGCGCCTGGAAGATAGGACAGCACCGGTGCATCACCCGGCGAGGACGCGATGAACTCGGGGTCGCGCACGCTGTCGGCGATGGCCGCTTCAAGGGCGCGCACGATGGGATCAGGCACGTCCTTCGCCACCGCGAAGCCGCGCTCCGAG
>JADDQD010000216.1 GCA_016781555.1 Pseudomonadota bacterium
GGGAAGTGGGCGAAATGTTCGAAAGCTTGAGCGATCGTCTCAGCGGAGTCTTCGACCGCCTGCGCGGCCGGGGGGCGCTCACCGAAGCGGACGTCCGTGCGGCGATGCGCGAGGTTCGAATTGCGCTTCTTGAAGCCGACGTCGCCCTTCCGGTCGTCCGCGACTTCGTGGATCGAGTGACCGAACAGGCGGTGGGCCAGCAGGTGCTCCGCTCGGTCACGCCGGGCCAGCAGGTGGTCAAACTCGTTCACGATGCACTCGTTGAGATGCTCGGCTCGGAAACGGCCGAGCTCAACGTTGACGTCACTCCGCCTGCAGTCGTGATGATGGTTGGGCTGCAAGGCTCGGGTAAGACGACCACCACTGCCAAGATCGCAAAGCGCCTGAGCGACAAGGGGCGCAAGAAGGTGATGATGGCGTCGCTCGACGTTGCCCGTCCGGCAGCCCAGGAGCAGCTCGCGGTCCTTGGCCGCCAGGCAGGTGTTGCCACTTTGCCGATCGTCACCGGGCAGCAGCCGGTCGAGATCGCCCGCCGCGCGCTCCAGTCGTCCCGCCTCCAGGGGTTCGACGTTCTTCTCCTCGACACAGCCGGCCGCCTCCACGTTGATCAGGCGCTGATGGACGAGATGAAGGCGGTTGCCGAGGCAGCCAATCCCACTGAAGTGCTTCTGGTCGTCGACGCGCTGACCGGGCAGGACGCCGTCAATGTTGCGCGGAGCTTCACCGAGCAGGTGGATCTCACGGGCGTCGTCCTGACCCGACTGGACGGTGACGCGCGCGGCGGTGCCGCCCTGTCGATGCGTGCCGTCACGGGCCGCCCGATCAAGTTTGCGGGCGTGGGCGAAGGGATCGAGGCGCTCGAGCCTTTCCACCCGAGCCGCGTCGCTGGGCGCATCCTCGGCATGGGCGATGTGGTCAGCCTCGTCGAGCGCGCCTCCGAGACGATCAAGGTCGAGGAAGCCGAAGCGCTTGCAAAGAAGATGGCGAAGGGGCAGTTCGACATGAACGACCTTCGCAATCAGCTCCAGCAGATGCAGCGCATGGGCGGCCTCGGGGCACTCGCAAACATGCTGCCCGGCATGAAGAAGATGGCAGGTGTCGCGCAGAAGGCGCAGGACGATAAGACCCTGGTTCACCTCGATGCCATCATTAGCTCGATGACCCCGAAGGAGCGGATCCGTCCCGAGCTCCTCAACGCGAAGCGGAAGATCCGTGTCGCCAAAGGCTCGGGAACAACGGTGCAGGAGGTCAATCGCCTCCTGAAGATGCACCAGGAAATGGCAACGGCGATGAAGAAGATCAAAAAGATGGGCGGGCTCGGCAAGCTCGGCGCTCTGTTCGGCGGCGGCGGCGGCCTCGGCGGAATGCTCGGCGGGATGGGCGGAATGCCTGGCGCCAGTGCCGCGCCTCATGGCGGGCTTCCCGGGCTTCCGGGAGCCGGCGGCAACCAGCCGTTCAACCTGCCGCCCGGCTTTGACAAGTTCATGAAGAAATAGACGCATCAGTAGAAAGGACAAACAATGGCAGTCTCTATCCGGCTTTCCCGTGGTGGCGCGAAGAAGCGCCCCTATTACAAGATCGTGGTGACCGACGCGCGCAATTCACGCGACGGCAAATTCATCGAGCGTATCGGCAGCTACAATCCGCTGCTCCCCAAGGACAGTCCGGAGCGCGTCAAGCTGGACGCAGAGCGTGCACGGCACTGGGTTTCGGTTGGCGCCAAGCCGTCGGACCGCGTGCACCGTTTCCTGGATGCGGCCGGCATCCTCGAACGTGCGCAGCGCAGTAACCTGAAGAAGGGGGAGCCCGGCGAAAAAGCGAAGGAGCGCGCGGAAGAGCGTGCCGCCCGCGATGCTGAGCTTGCCGCAGCAGCGGCTGAAGCTGCCGGTAGTGAGGACGAAGCCACGCCCGCGGACGAGGCTCCTAATGAAGGCCAGTCCACCAGTGAGCCCGCCGAAGGTGCTTCGGACGCCGCTCCGGCCGAAGGCGCGGAAAAGGCTGAGTAAGCTTGCCTGAAGCCCGGGTAACCCTCGCCGCCATCGCAGGTGCCCACGGCATCGGCGGCGAGGTCCGGCTGAAGCTGTTCGCGCAAAACGCCGAAAGCCTGAACCGTCATGGAACGGTCGCGGTCGGCGCTCGCGAGATGACCTTGAAGTCCGTGAAGCCAAGCGGCGGCGGCGCCATCGCGCGCTTCGCGGAAATCGGCGACCGGACCGCTGCCGAGGCTTTACGCGGCGAACTCGTCACAGTGCCCCGCTCCGCATTGCCGCCGCTCGATGAGGGGGAATATTACCATGTCGACCTCATCGGCTTGCCGTGTGAAAGTGCGGAGGGCGAGACGCTCGGCACGGTGGTGGCCGTCGAAAATTTCGGAGCTGGGGACATACTCGAAATTGAGACGCGGGGCGGCAAGCGCTCCATGGTTCCATTCCGTGAAGGCATAGCCGACCTGTTCAAAGGCAGGATTGTCGTCGACCCGCTTTTTCTTACCTGATCGAATTCCCTCTCAACTGCTCGCGAATGATCGGCTTTTCCTTGGAAAGGTCATTTCGCATCGTGGTCGCCGCGACGCCGCCTTCGCCCATTGCATGGCTGATCTGGTCCAGCCCGATCACGACGTCACCAGCGGCGTATAGGCCGGGCACGTTGGTTCGCTGATGCGTATCCACAACGACGTTGCCCTCCTTGAGCTCGGCCCCGACCTGCTGAGCAAGCTCGGTATGCGTGTCCGAGCCGAGCGCCGGATAGACGCTGTCGAACGCATGATGTCCATAAGGTGTCGCGATGGTGATGCTCTTGTCTGCGGTGGCCACGGCCTCGCAAGGCCCGTCGACGCACTTGATGCCGAACTCGTGCATCTTGGCCTTGTCCCCCGCGCTAAGATCATGCGCACGATCCGGAGCGATCAAGGTGATGTCTTGGGTGAAGCCGCGAATGAATACTGCTTCAGCGACACCGTGCGAGCCGCTCCCGATGACGCCGACCTTCTTGTCAGTCACCTCGAAGCCGTCACAAACGGGGCAATAGCGGATCAATCCGTTCGCGAGCGCCTCGTCGTGAAGGTCCTCGTCCATGGGCGGGCGCCGGTTCGTGATGCCCGTTGCGAGCAGAACCTTGCGTGCGGTGACCGATCCGCTGCCCCATTCGGCCATGAATCCGCCCTCGATCTTGTCGAGCCGGGTCACCCGTCCAGTCTCGATCGAAGCGCCGTACATCTGCGCCTGCTCGCGCATCCGGGCGAGTAGATCCTTGCCGGAAATGCCGCCCGGGAAGCCGGCATGGTTGTGCGTGCAGGGAATCCAGCTTGCGCGGCTCTTGCCGGCGTCCACCACCTTCAAGGACAGGTGGTAGCGAGTGAGGTAGATAGCGGCGGTGAGACCGGCGGGGCCTCCTCCGATCACGAGGCAGTCATAGTCCATGTCATCCATGCCGGCTTAGCGCGGAGCGACTTGCTTGGTTCCAAGCTGCAAGGAGAGCTTCGGCGGCTCTGGCGTGCTGTCGGCTCGGGAGCTAGGCTTTCTCCTCGCGACCTCCAGGAGAAGCCATGAAGATCCTGAAAATTCTTTGCGCGGCCATGCTGCTTGCCGTGCCCTCCTCGGCGTTGGCCCAACGTGTGCCGGAGAAGATTGCCGCTGCAATTCCCGCGATCGATCGCATCTTTGCCGACTTCCAACAACAGAGCCACGCGCCCGGTTTGGTCTACGGAATCGTAGCCGACGGCCGGCTGGTCCACGCCAGGAGCTTTGGGGTCCAGGACCTTGACCAGAAGCGGCCTGTGACGGCGGACAGTCTCTTCCGCATCGCCTCGATGAGCAAAGTCTTCACTGCGCTCGCCATCCTGAAGCTGCGAGACGAAGGAAAGCTGTCGCTCGACGCGCCGGCGGAGAAATATGTGCCGGAGATGCGCGGATGGCGCTATCCGACGGTGGACTCGCCGCGGATCCGGGTGAGGGACCTTCTTAGCCACAGCGCCGGCTTCGTGACGGATGATCCTTGGGGAGACCGGCAGCAGGTGATCACCGAAGCCGAGTTCACGCGCATGCTGAGGGAGGGAGTGCCCTTCACCCGGACGCCCGGCACGGCTTCTGAATATTCCAACTTCGGCTACGCGCTGCTCGGCCGGATTGTCACCAACGCCTCGGGCATGCCTTACGACCAGTATATCATGCGGACGATCATGCGGCCGCTCGGCATGGGCTCCACCGGCTATGAAGTGCGCGACTGGCCGATCGAGCGGCGGGCGATCGGCTATCGCTGGGAGAATGAAGCGCATAGCGAAGAGCCGACCATGCGCCACGGGGTCTTTGGAGCGATGGGCGGGGTGCAGACGAGCGCCAACGATTATTCCAAGTGGATTGCTTATCTCCTCTCGGCCTGGCCTGCGCGCGACGGGGTCGAGCAGGGGCCGGTTCGGCGCGCCACGGTTCGTGAACTCCAGCAGGGCTCGAACTTTCCGCAACTCCGGCGCCGCTTCGGAAGCACGGGTGAGACTGCCTGCCGTCAGGCGGCCGCTTACGGCAAGGGCCTCATCGCGGCTGTCGATTGCGAGCTGGGCGTCACGCTGAGCCATGGCGGAGGCTATCCGGGCTACGGCTCGCACATGATGCTGATGCCGGATCACGGCGTTGGCATTTTCGTGTTTAGCAACCGCACCTACAATGGCGGCGCCGGAGCGGCGTGGGACGGCGCGGTCGAGCTCCATAACGCTGGTGCTTTGAGGGGGAGCGTCATCCCGGTCAGCGGCTCGCTCGCCGCCGCCTATCGCGCCGCAAGGGCCATGTACGGGGCGGGCAACGTCCGTGCCGCCGGTAACCTCCTCGCCATGAACTTCCTCCTCGACCGCTCGGCGGAAAACTGGGCGCGGGAACTTGCCAGGCTCAAATCTGCGGTCGGGACATGCCGGACCGAAGCGCCGTTGACGGCGACCGGCCAGCTGTCGGCGACGTTCGAATGGCAGTGCGAGCGCGGACGTCTGCAAGGGCTGCTCCTTCTTGCTCCAACGGCTCCCGCCGGCATTCAAGCGCTCCGGTTCAACATCGTCGCGCCTTCATGACCTGGGAAGCAAACGTCCTCACCCTCTACCCGGACATGTTCCCGGGGCCGCTCGGGCAGAGCCTTGCGGGTCGCGCATTGGGCGAGGGTCTCTGGTCTCTGAACACGGTTCAGATCCGCGACTTCGCGGCGGACAAGCACCGGTCGGTGGACGACACGCCGGCTGGGGGCGGGGCAGGGATGGTGATGCGAGCCGACGTCCTTGCCCGCGCTATCGACCATGTGATGGAGCGCTGTCCTGCCACGCCGGTCCTGGCGATGACCCCGCGCGGAAAGCCGCTCAGCCAGGCGTTGGTTCGAGAGCTCGCCGCCGGCCCCGGCGTTTCCATCCTTTGCGGCCGTTTCGAGGGCATGGACGAGCGGCTTTTCGAGGGGCGGCCGCTGTTGCCGATATCCATTGGCGACTACGTGCTATCAGGGGGCGAGACCGCGGCGATCGTCGTGCTCGACGCTTGCGTTCGGCTGCTCCCTGGCGTAATGGGCGCCCCGACGAGCGGTGAGGAGGAAAGCTTTGAAGCTGGGTTCCTCGAATATCCTCATTATACCCGACCTTTTGAATGGGAAGGGCGCACGATCCCTGAGGTGCTGCGATCGGGGGATCATGCGAAGATCGCTGCCTGGCGAAAAGCCAAAGCAGTGGAAGACACACGGTCACGGCGGCCGGACCTGATCGAGCGTCACGGGGACGCGCGAAGGACACCGCCCTCTGGCGCGCAGCGCGAAGACGAAGGCTAAACACATGAACCTCATCCAGCAGCTCGAAGCTGAAGCGATCCAGCAATTCGCTTCCACCAAAACCATCCCCGAATTTCGCCCGGGCGACACGCTCCGTGTCGGCGTCCGCGTCGTCGAAGGCGATCGCACCCGCGTCCAGAATTTCGAAGGCGTCTGCATCGCCCGCGCCAACAGAGGCATGGGGAGCTCCTTTACCGTGCGCAAGATTTCGTTCGGTGAAGGCGTGGAGCGCGTCTTCCCGCTTTATTCGCCGAATGTCGAAGCAATCGAAGTCGTCCGCCGCGGTGCCGTGCGCCGTGCCAAGCTTTACTATCTGCGTGGCCGCACCGGAAAGTCGGCCCGCATCGCCGAGCGCCGCGACACCCGTCACGGACCGGAGTCGAAGGCGGTAGCCGCAACTGCGACCCCGGCGACGGAAAACGCGCAAGGCTAGGCTTCAGGCCCGGAAAGAAACGGGGGCGGGGAGGGCTGCAGCCTTCTCCGCCCTTTCTTTTGGGTCGCTTGTGCTTAGGGTGCGCAGCATGCGCCCAATTCTCACCGCTTCCGCCGCCTTGCTTCTCGTCACCCAGCCTGCTGCTGCAAAGGACCTGACGCTCGAGCGCGTCTTCCAGAGCCCGTCTCTTCAGGGCGCCGCGCCGCGCCTGCCCAAGCTGTCACCCGACGGTCGGCTCGCAACGGTGCTCCGTAACAGGCCCGAGGATCGCGACCGCTACGACCTGTGGGCCGTCGACACCGCCACCGGCGAGGCGCGAATGCTGGTGGATTCGGCCAAAATGGGCACCGGCGGCGAGATTTCGGAAGAAGAAAAGATGCGGCGCGAGCGCGCGCGCATCGCGGGCACCAAAGGTATCGCAGCCTATGCCTGGGCGGCCGACGCCAAGTCCCTGCTCGTGCCGATCGATGGCGATCTCTACGTCGCCTCCCTGGATGGTACCGCCAAGCGCATCACGGCGACGCCGGAAACGGAAGTGGACGCGCAGGTCTCCGAGACCGGCAGCCACCTATCGTTCGTACGCAACCAGAACCTTTACGTGATCGACCTCGCAAAGGGCACTGAGCGGCAGCTCACCAGCGACGGTGGAGGCACGCTGAGCTGGGGCTCGGCGGAGTTCGTTGCGCAGGAGGAGATGGATCGAGATGAAGGCCATTGGTGGTCTCCGGGAGATCGCTACCTTGCGGTTGCCCGTGTCGACGAGAGCCCCGTTAAGGTCGTGACGCGGGCCGCGATCGGCGCGGAGGGGACAAAGCTGTACGAGCAGCGTTATCCGCTCGCCGGCACGGCGAACGCCCGCGTGGACCTCTACGTGATGGCGCCGGACGGAAGCTCAAGGGTGAAGGTCGATCTCGGCGACAACCCCGACATCTATCTGGCCCGGGTCGACTGGAGTGCGGACGGCAAATGGCTGTTCGTGCAGCGCCAAAGTCGTGACCAGAAGCAGCTGGACCTGCTTCGGATCGATCCGGCAACAGGCCGTTCGAACGTCCTGTTCACCGAGACATCGAAGAGCTGGATCAACCTGCACCATAATCTGAGGCCGCTGAAGGACGGCAGCCTCCTCTGGTCGTCCGAGCGCTCCGGATTTTCACATCTTTACCGCTGGAAGGGTGGCAAATGGCGCCAGCTCACCAGCGGCGACTGGGAAGTCGCCAAAGTGACCGGCGTCGATGAAGCAGCCGGCCGCGTCTACTTCACCGGGACGCTCGATCATCCGGACGAGCAGCACCTCTATTGGATCAGCCTTGCCAAACCGGGCAAGCCGGTGCGGGTCACGGAGCGCGGCTGGAATAACGGCGCCGAGATGGACAAGCAGGGGACTCGTGCGCTCATTTTCCGCTCCAATCCCGATCACCCCACCCAGGTCTATCTTGCCGCAGTCGATGGGCGCCGGATCGCCTGGATCGAGGAAAACAAGCTCGACGCAACGCATCCCTATGCGCCCTACCTTGATAGTCACGTGACGCCCGTGTTCGGCACGCTCCCGGCAGCGGACGGTACGGAAATCCCTTATAAGATGCTTTCGCCCCGGCGCGAGTCAGGCAAGCGCTATCCAGTTTTCGTGCAAGTTTATGGCGGCCCGTCGGGTGGTCAGGTGATCCGCGGCTGGACCAATCCATTGCACCAATATCTGGTGGACCAGGGCTGGATCGTCTTTTCGGTGGACAACCGGGGAACGCCTCGCCGGGGGCGCCGCTTCGCCGATCAGCTCTATCTGAAGCTCGGCAGCGTCGAAGTCGAAGATCAGCTCGCCGGACTCGACTGGCTGAAGCGACAGGAGTTCGTCGATCCGGAGCGCATCGCGGTCAACGGCTGGTCCTATGGCGGCTACATGGTGCTGAAGCTCCTCGAAGCCGCGCCTGGCGCTTACGCGGCAGGGGTTGCCGGAGCACCCGTTACGCGCTGGGAGCTTTACGACACCCACTATACGGAGCGTTACCTGGGCAATCCGGCCAGCGATCCCGCACCGTACGCGGCTGCTGGGGTGATAAGGGAGGCCGCAAAAATTTCAGACCCGATGCTCCTCATCCACGGCATGGCCGACGACAATGTCGTGTTCGAAAACTCGACGGCACTTATCGCCAAGCTCCAGGAGGAAAAGCGCCCGTTCGAACTGATGGTTTATCCAGGCGCCACGCACGCGATCACGGGCGAGGGGCGACAAACGCATTTGTGGACGACGATCGAGCGTTTCCTCGATCGCAACGTGAAGGCGAAGGCCCCAGTTGGGGGGCGCTGAATTTAGAAAAACGGGATCCCATTTGCGATCTCCGCTTGGAGAATGAAGCCCGGAGGTCTAGATCGCGCCTCTGAAATCTGGAGATCGAAAAATGGGTTATCGGGTCGTCGTCGTCGGCGCGACGGGCAATGTCGGGCGCGAAGTGCTGAACATCCTTGCGGAGCGCGAATTCCCGGCGGACGAGATTGCTGCGGTCGCTTCGCCGCGCTCCACGGGTGACGAAATCGAATACGGCGAAACCGGTCGGATGCTGCGCGTCAAGAACATCGAGCACTTCGACTTCGCGGGTTGGGACATGGCGATCTTCGCCGCCGGATCGGAGGCGTCGAAGCAACATGCACCCAGGGCCGCGGCGGCGGGCTGCACCGTCATCGACAACTCATCGCTTTATCGCATGGATCCCGACGTGCCACTGATCGTGCCGGAAGTGAACGGCCATGCGATCGATGGCTATACCAAGAAGAACATCATCGCCAATCCGAACTGTTCAACCGCCCAGATGGTGGTAGCGCTGAAGCCGCTGCATGACTACGCCAAGATCAAGCGCGTCGTCGTCTCCACCTATCAGTCGGTTTCCGGCGCTGGCAAAGCGGGCATGGACGAGCTCTTCGAGCAGAGCCGCAACATCTTCGTTGGGGATGCCAACGAGCCGAGGAAGTTCACGAAGCAGATCGCCTTCAACGTGATCCCGCACATCGACACCTTCCTGGACGACGGCTCGACCAAGGAGGAATGGAAAATGGTGGTGGAGACCAAGAAGATCTTGGATCCGAAGATCAAGGTGACTGCCACCTGCGTTCGCGTCCCTGTCTTCGTCGGCCATTCGGAAGCGATCAACATCGAGTTCGAAAACGAGATCTCGGCGAAAAAAGCGCAGAGCATCCTTCGCGAGTCCCCAGGCGTGATGCTCGTCGATAAGCGCGAGGACGGCGGATATGTGACGCCGGTAGAATGCGTCGGCGAATATGCGACGTACATCAGCCGGGTCCGCGAAGATCCGACGGTCGAGAACGGCCTGTCGCTTTGGTGCGTTTCGGACAATCTGCGGAAGGGCGCTGCGCTGAATGCCGTTCAGATCGCCGAGCTCCTTGGTCGCAGGCACCTCAAAAAGGCGGCCTGATGTGACGGAGCTCCGGGCCGATCTCTTCTGGTCGTTCCGGAGCCCCTACAGCTACCTTGCGACGCGCCGCTACCGCGAGCTCACCGAGCGTTATGAGCTCACGATCGCACTTCGGCCGGTCTATCCGCTTGCAATCCGTAACCCCGATTTCTTCGAGCGCAACCATCCCAACTGGCTGCGCTACACACTGCTGGACGTTGTCCGTCTCGCCGAATTTCTGGGCCTGCCGTTCGCGTCGCCTAGCCCTGATCCAATCGTGCAGGACATGGCCACCCGGAGAATCGCGCCCGATCAGCCGCACATCTACCGGCTCACCCGCCTCGGGCAGGCGGCGGCAAGGTGCGGCAAAGGCCTCGAATATGCCGACGAAGTCTCGCGCCTGATTTGGGGCGGCGTTCGGGGCTGGAACGAAGGCGACCATCTCGCCCGCGCTGCCGAACGCGCTGGCCTTGATCATGTGCAACTCGACGCGGAGGCGGAAAGCCAGCCACGCGAGCTCGACGCGGAGCTTGCCGCGAACGTGGAAGCACTGGAAGGTTCGGGCCACTGGGGCGTCCCGACATTGGTGTTCCAAGGAGAGCCTTTCTTCGGCCAGGACCGCGTTGAGGTTGCGCTCTGGCGAATGCGGCAGGCGGGATTGAAAGAGCGGGATTAGCTTCATGCGCAGGAGAATGGGCGGCGGATGCGCTTGCGGGAGGATCCGCTATGTAGCGCAGGTCGAGGATGACGTGGCCTATTTGTGCCACTGTCGCATGTGCCAGCGCGCGACCGGAGCTGTGTCGGTCGCATTCAAGAACCTTTCCAAAGACGCGATTCGCTGGGAAGGAGAGCCGGACTGGTATTCGTCGTCGCCGATTGCCCGGCGGCCTTATTGCCGTGACTGCGGCACCTCGCTGGGTTTCGAATATTCCGACAGCGGCAACATGGACCTGACGGTGGGCTCATTCGACGATGCTTCCGGCTTCATCCCAAAGCACCATTTCGGTGCCGAGAGCATGCACCGTGCCTGGATCAACACCGAGGGGCTTCCCGAACAGCGAACGGACGAATATCAGCCGATCGTTGACCGCTGGATGAGAACCGTTGGCAAGCTCCCCGACTAGGCACAGCTTCGCATCGCTCGATGGCACCGAACTGGTGTGGCACGAGCTTGGAAATGCCGGGGCACGTCCGGTCGTCCTGCTGCATGGGCTTTTTTCCGACGCCGAGACCAACTGGATCCGCTTTGGGCATGCCGCCGAAATAGCCGGTGGCGGCTTTCGCGTCATCATGCCGGACCTTCGCGCTCACGGCCACAGCGCCAAACCGCATGAGGCCTCAGCCTATCCGCCCGACGTGCTCGCCCACGACGGCTTCGCGCTGATCCGCCATTTGGAGCTGACGGACTTTGATCTGGGCGGCTATTCGCTGGGTGGGCGTACCGCCGCGCGCATGGTGATCATGGGCGCCACCCCGGCTCGGCTGATCGTGAGCGGAATGGGCTTGCGAGGTTTGCTCTCGACCGGCGGGCGCGCAGCGCATTTCCGCAAAATACTGAGGGGACTAGGTACGCACCCGCGCGGCTCCCCCGAATGGCTTGCAGAGGCGTTTTTGAAGACCACCAAAGGCGACCCTGAGGCGCTGCTTCCGCTTCTGGACAGCTTTGTTGATTCAACGAAAGAGGAACTTCTCCGCGTCACGATGCCAACGCTCGTCCTTGCCGGTGCGGATGACCAGGATAACGGACCGGCTGAGGATCTCGCCGAACTTCTCCCGAACGGCCGATTCGTGGAGGTGCCGGGAAACCATATGAGCGCGGTCACAAAGCCCGAACTCGGCCGCGCCATCGCAGGCTTCCTTGCTTCTTGACCAGCCTCTGTTCAGGAGCGGACACTATGAAGCAGATCAAATAAACGGACGAGGATGTCACCCATGAAAGCAACGATTTCTTCGCTTGCCCTCGCAATTTCCCTGGCCGCCTGCACCACTGCCTCCGCTGACCAACTGCCAGCCGCCGCCGCTGCCCCATCCCCGTCAATACCGGGTGATGCTGGCGCGGCGGCGACGGCCGCTGATGCCGACGCCTTTGTTCAGCGCGCCGAAAAGGAACTGGCTGACATCAGCGTTGATGTGAACCGCGCCGCGTGGGTCAATGCCACTTACATCACCGAGGACAGCGACGCCCTTGC
>JADDQD010000099.1 GCA_016781555.1 Pseudomonadota bacterium
GGATCTTCCGCTCTTCGCCGCCGAGTCGCGACGAAGGAACACTCGTCCGTTCGACCGAATAGTGCTCACGTGGGAACTAATGGGTCAAGCTGATTTCACGTCCGAAATGGACTCTTTCCAAACAAAGATCGGCAGCGTGATCGAAAGCGGCCTTTCTCGCGTTAACGGTGACGATCCGGCGGCTCAGCGCTCGCGCCCGGCCTCGTCTAGCGCCTGCGATATGGGCGAGAGAAGATACTGGATTATCCGGCGCTCAGCGGTCTTGATTTCGGCCTGCACTGCGAGGCCGGGGCCGATCAGTTGCCGCCTACCCGCGATCGAAATGTAATTGCGATCGAGCCTTATCCTGGCGGTGTAAACGAGGCCGATCTTCTCGTCCTGAACGGCGTCGCGACTGATCGTTTCGAGCACGCCTTCAACAAGGCCGTAGTCGGTGAACGGAAAGGCTTCGAGCTTCACGCGTACCGCCTGACCTTCCCGAACAAAGCCGATATCCTTGTTGAGGATCTGCGCCTCCACCGCAACATCGGTTCCGGAAGGCACGATCACCATCAGCGGCTGGGCAGGCTGCACCACGCCGCCGATCGTATGAAGTACGAGCTGCTGGACCGTACCGTCCACGGGTGAGCGGATCTGCTGGAACAGGCGACGGCGCTCGGATTTTTTCAGCTCCTCGCCGCGCAGGTTGGATTCGTCCTCGGCGGTTGCGAGCTCGCTTGCCGCTTTCTTGGCGAAGCCTTCGCGGAGCCGAGAAAGCTGCGCACCGATATTGGCAATCGCAGCCCGTGCCTTGGCGGCAGCGCTCTCGTGGATGCCGATATTGCCGACGTGCTCGAGCCGGAGCTGCTCATATTCGAGTAGTTTGAGCTTCGAGAAATAGCCCTTGTCGGAGAGTTCGCGCCGCGCACCAAGCTGCTGCTCGATCAGCGGCCGGGTCTGGCGGAGCTTCGCAATCTCAGCCGAAGTACCGGCGAGTTCGGCGGCGCGCTCCGCCCGCGCCTGGAGCAGGCTCGCACGCTCGGCTTCATATTCCGCAACTGCGCTTCGGACCAGCTCCACTTGTGTCTGGGCGATCTCGGGGGGCGTCCCAGGCGGTGCAACGAACAAAGCCGGGCGTCCGGCCAGGTGGGCGAGGAGCGCATCGCTTCGGGCAGCCGCGATCCGGGCTGAAAGCAGCCCGTGCGTCGCCTGCGCTTCGTCCGCGCCGGCCAAGGTGGGGTCAAGTTCGATCAGCAACTGCCCCTTCTTGACCGGTTCGCCATTCCGCACATGGATCGCGCGAACGGCGCCGATCTCAATCGGCTGAATGACCTTCACGTTGGCGACGGGAAGCGTCTTTCCGGACGCCACTGCCACCACATCGACTCGGCCGAAGAAGGACCAAAGGACAGCAATTGCAAAGAGGCTGCACAAGGTCAGCATCAGGATCCGCAATCCGGGGCTCGGCGGCGTCTCCATGATTTCCAGCGCAGCAGGAAGAAACTCATGCTCGGCGCGAGGCTTGCGCGTCCGATCCGCCTCGTTTTCGCGTCGCCACGCCTCCCGCAGCACCGCCAGATGGCGTGAGGTGGTCGGAAATCGGCCCGAAAGCACGGTCATGCGGCCATTCCCATCTGCTTGCGGTAGAGATCGGCGTATCGACCGCCTTTCCTGAGCAGGGCCTCGTGGTCCCCCTCCTCCGTCACTTCGCCGGCTTCAACGGTGACGATGCGATGGCACTGCCGGACAGCCGAGAGGCGGTGGGCAATGATGATCACCGTTCTTCCCTGCGCGATCATCCTGAGGTTGGTCTGGATGATCTCCTCGCTTTCGGCGTCGAGGGCCGAAGTGGCTTCGTCCAGGATCAGAATGCGCGGGTCGCAGATAAGCGCGCGTGCAATGGCGATGCGCTGGCGCTGCCCCCCGGAAAGGTTGCTGCCGCGCTCGTCGATGATCGTGTCATAGCCGTGAGGCAGCGCCAGAATGAACTCGTGGGCGCCAGCAAGTTCGGCTGCCGCAAGCACGGCTTCCATTGGGCGAGTGGGATCGGCCAGCGCAATGTTCTCGCGGACGGTGCGGTTGAATAGGATGTTTTCCTGAAGGACCACGCCGATCTGCCGCCTCAGCCAAGCGGGATCGACGAGCGCCAAATCAACACCATCGACCAACACCCGCCCCTGCTCAGGAACGTAGAGGCGCTGGACGAGCTTGGTCAGGGTCGACTTGCCCGATCCGGAAGGGCCGACGATGCCAATCATATCGCCTGCGCCGACCTTTAGGCTGACCCCGCGTAGCGCCTCGGGCGCATCGGCACGATAGCGGAAGCGCACCTTGTCGAACTCGATCTGGCCCTTGATTGCGGGAAGGCTTGCCCGATTCGGATTGTGCTCCGGCTCGGCCGGCGCGTTCAGCACGTCCCCAAGGCGATCCACCGAGATGCGGACCTGCTGAAAATCCTGCCATAGCTGCGACAATCGAAGGATCGGGGCCGCAACCCGGCCTGCGAGCATGTTAAACGCAACCAGCGACCCAACCGTGAGATCACCGGCAATGACCGCTTTCGCCCCGAAGTAGAGGATGGCGACCGTCGTTAGCTTGGACACGATCTGAATGAGATGGTTGCCCCAGTTCGCAAGCTTCGCGACCGAGAATCCGGTTTGGGTGTATCCGGCGAACTGCTTTTCCCAACGATCCCGCATCTGTGGCTCGACGGCCATTGCTTTCAGAGTCCCGATGCCCGTCACGGCCTCGACGAGAAACGCCTGGTTCTCGGCGCCGCGCCGGAACTTCTCGTCCAGCCGCGTGCGCAAGGCGGGCGTGATGAAGATCGAAATGGCGGCATAGATCGGGATCGAAGCCAGCACGACCAGCGTCAGCATCGGGCTGTAGAGATACATCACCACGAAGAAGACGATCGTGAAGAAGAGGTCGATGACCACCGTGACAGCATTGGAGGTCAGGAATTCGCGGATGCGCTCGAGCTCGCGTACCCGGGCGACGCTATCGCCCACGCGGCGCGCTTCGAAGTAGGAGAGCGGCAGATTGAGGAGGTGCCGGAACATGCGTGCGCTGAGTTCGGCGTCGACGCGGTTGGTGCTGTGCGCGAACAGCCAATTGCGTAGGCCCGATAGCGCAGTTTCCCAAACGAGCACCACTGCCAGGCCGATCGCCAGCACGTCGAGCGTCGTCACTGATTGGTGCACCAGTACCTTGTCGATCACCAACTGAAAGAAGATCGGCGAGACCAGCGCCATCAGCTGGAGGAAAAAGGAAGCAATCAGGACGTCTCGAAGCGGCTTCCGGTATTTCACCAACGCGGGGATGAACCAGCTGATGTCGAAAGGCCGGGCAGCGCCTGCAACACGCTCTCGCGATGTCATGAGGAGAAGCCGACCCGCGAAACGCTCCCGCATCTCCGACTTCGTCCAGACCTCCGGACGCTCCCGCTCGCCGAACTGGATGAGGATGCGGGGGTCCTCAGCATCATCTTCGATCTTCAGGATGAGCGCTGCATCGCCGTCCTTAAGCTGCGCGATCGCCGGCAGCGGCATCTTTCGAAGCTCGTCGACCTCGCATCGCCGGATCCGGCCGACCAGACCGAGACGCCCGGTGACTCGGGACAGGTCTTCGAGCGAGTAAGGATCGTCTCCTTTGCCTCGATCATGGCCAATCTGCATGGGATCTGCGGGAACGCCGAGGAAGCGGGCAAGAAGAACGAAGCACGAAAGCGCCCCGTCCATTCTTCCGGTAGCCGCCTGTTCCATGTCCATCACCCCCCGGTGCACGACCATATCTGATCCGGAGCCGGCCACCGTGTTCAGCCCTGATCGCGCGGCGTCGAACCGAACTCACAACTGAATTTGGAGGCTCCCCGCTTTCCCCATGTCTTTGATACCACTCGCAAAGGGATTTGCACGGAAAAAGATGAGCCTTCCCCAATTGCTTAAAGGTGTGGGAGCAAACGTTAATCAGGCCCTTTGAGTTAGCGAGAGCGCAACCCGCAGCTGGAACCTATTCCCTCTCGTCCTGAACTTTTCATCTTTGTGATTTCGCTGTTCCTGCCAGGGACTGGAACCTCCGCGACCGCTCGGTGAATGTTTAGTCCCGAGCGCGAAACTAGCCTGACTGTTCGAATGCCTAGGCAGCAAACGCGTAACTGACGTGCTGCATCAGGTGGCTACCCGTCAGGTTGGTCACCGCGTTAGAGCGCCCCGCTTTTCCCAACGTGGGCGTCTCTACTGGGCGCAGCGTGCTCGCTCATCACTGTAAGAGTGCTCTCGCGATTAGCGCGTCCAGCCACGTCCGGCTGGCGTAAACAGCATCGCTACCGCGATCACCTGAAGCAGGCCCGCGATCACACCGGCCAAGATCGCCGGCTCTTGCCAGCGTGCCGTGCCGATCCGCACCGCGCTCACAAACGCAACGGCGGCGAGCGCAACGAGCAACCACTTGGCGATCGCGCTCCCATGCGGGTGACCGCCGAGCCCAGCAGCAGAACGATCCATGGTACGCCGAAGGTGAAGATGATCGCCAGCGGCGTTCCATCGACTTCGGCTCGCCGCCCAAGCAGCCCCATCAGATGCAGCGTCTCAAACAGCGCCGCCGCCAGCAGCACGAGCTCGAATCGGCGCTGGGTGACGAAGGGTCTGGTCGTGTGATTGAGCTCAGCCATGTGCAGCACCCCCATGAGTGATCAAGGAACGGAGACGGAGTGAGCCCCGCATCATGAGCTCTGGCACGATTGCCTGTCCGTAGCCTCTCTCGTCAGGCCTGTGCACCGATTGGCGACCGGTTTGCTTTGGCTTCTGGATGGCTTACCCTCGAGCATCGGCGCTTGCAGCACCGCAAGCTCGCCGCCTAACATCAACCCCCAGGCGAGGCCAACACTCCGCTAATCTACGCCGCAATCTGCGCCAAATGTTCTGACGACGGACACATTGCCCCGATTTCCCGCGCGCCCCGCGTCACGAAACGAGAGCGCGGAAGATATCTGGCAATCCTGTTTGTTTTCACGTGCGTTGCCTCATTTGAAGCGGCCTCTCGAACACCTTGTACCAGCGCAAGTAGAGCCCGACGAGAATAACGGTCCCCACGGCCAGGGGCAGCTGCAACCAAGAATGAGGCTGGCGTCCGCCAGCATCGGAACTGACATCAACAACGACTTGAAAGGCGTTTCGATGGCTTCGTCGTGGTCGGTGGTGTCATATCGCGGGCGGCGGGGGTGCGGGACGCGGAGTGATACGACGATATCTCGCTTCGGCGAGGCAGTAGACGCCGAAGATCGACAATCCGACAGCTAGAATTCTCGCCACCGGGCCACTCAACGTTATGAGCGCAAGGCCCACTCCGCCAATCTGAGCATGCTGAGGGTTCAGGGCGCCCATCAATAAAACGTATCCCAGCCACAGCAAGGCCAGCCCCCGAGCCGAGTAGCCTAAATGACCAATCCACCTTAGCCATGCATATCTGCAGGGTGGGTCGAAGTGGGTCACGAATGAGCCGTTCACGCCCTTGATGAACTGAGCGGCCCCCGCCAGGGCGACTGCTGCGGATGCAAACAGCAGGACTAGCCACAGAGCAGGGAGAGCAAGGATCGCCGCAGCGGCACTCGTCAACTCACCCGTCCACTCGTGGGGGTCGACCAGAAATTCAAAGCACTGGTTAGCGAGCACGAAGTGAATTCCCGCGCTCGCTAAGGAGCCTGATCTTTGAAAGATCGCCTTTCGTGACCAACCAGGATGATCAAGTCCGAAAACCCCGTCCGAAAAGCGCCAGCCGCCATAGCCTCCGAAGCCCAGCAGCATCAGAAGCACGAGCCACTGACCCACGCTGGTTCCGAGATAGCTGATCGCCCCTGCTGCGCCGTTCGGACCCCCGGCTTCCACCGCCAGAGCGGCAATCACAATGTAGAGGAGGCCGCGGCTAGCGAGCCCTAGCCGCGCGAGCGTCGGGAGGTGTCTGAGAACGACATCAGGAATATACCTCCTGAGCAAAGCCCGACAGGTTGAAGTCAGCTTTTGAACGCCACGGAACGCGGAACGTGCTGCTTCGATGCAGCGTATCAGGCCCATCGGGTTTCCACGGCGCGGCCGCTAGCAGGCATTCGCCCAACAAGGGTACAACTCTCGCCCGAGCGCCCCCTGCGATCGATGTTCTTACGTTCGGCTAGTCGTGCCCGAAAATGGGCTCTTCCTTCATAGGCTTTTGATGGGTCAGCTAGAGGACGAATCTGGAGCCCTGTACCTGCCACCGCAACCCTCGAGGATGCTCCTGACACCTACATCAGGTGATTGCTCGATGTTGGTAGAGCCGCTTTAGCCACCGCGCTTGAGGCGACGAAAGCTGGCAGAATGGGTCGGAAAAGTAGGCTGGAGCGGGTAGCGGGGATCGAACCCGCATCACAAGCTTGGAAGTTTGCCGGCGGAGTGGTCGGCCGAATGGCGACGAACCAGAGGCTCCGCACGCTTCACATCGCTGCTGGTGCGATACACCACGAAGGCCGCTAGCGAGCAGTCCGTCCAGAGGCTGCAGTGTGCTTGCTGGGTGATTGCTGGCCGCACATCCCGGCGCTGAATAACCTGCAGAATAACAACTAAGTCTTTGGAGTTGTTGGTGGAGCCGAGGGGGATCGAACCCCTGACCTCTACAATGCCATGAAGCTGCTCGTCGATCTTGCTGATTCGACCGATGGCCAAAATCACATAACGTCATGAGTAGCGGGTTCATGGTTCCAGTGCTTGTTGAGCACGTCCGAAATTAGATTAGCGGCTTGCAATGCGGGGTCGGAATCCACGTGTGCATAGCGGAGCGTGGTCTGAGCCTGACTGTGCCCCAGCAATCGGCCTATGATCGGCAGAGAAGCCCCCTGCCCCACCGCGATGCTCGCAGCCGTATGTCGGAGATCATGCAGACGCACGTCTTCAATTTCGGCAGACTGGCACACGCGCTTCCACACCTTCGTCAGGTTGATCATGTGGCCCTTGGAGCGACCGGGGAAGATGTACACGCTGCCGCTCTCCTTGGTGAGTTCCCGTTGCTGAACTAGAACGTCAATGGCGCCGTTGCTCAAATAGATTGGCTTAGCGCCTGTCTTACTGTCAGGAAGGGCGATCAGGCTGCGGTCCCAAACCACCCATTCCCATTTCGCGGTCAGCACCTCGTTCAATCGGGCGCCAGTAAACAGGAGCATACGCAGGGCATTGGCGGCCGACGCCCCAACGTCGCCAGCATCGACCAGCTGTCGAAGTGCCGTGCCCACGTTTCTGAGCTCTTCCTGGCTCAAATACCTCGCACGAGCGCGCTCTTCGAACTTCTGCACGTATCGACAAGGGTTAGAGCCCTGGGACCGCCATCCCCATGCCTCCGCTAACGTCATCAACCGGGAACACAGCGCCAATACTCTGTTGGCACGATACGGCCGCTCTCGGAGGCTCTTGTGCAGCTTGTCCATGTCCGTACGCGTGACGTCGCTAACCGCGCAGCTAGCCAGTTTAGGAGCAATGATACGGCGCCACTCAGACTCATAGTCCTTACGCGTCTGAGGCTTCCGCATCGGCAAATAGTCGACTTCGAACCGCTCCCACAGGTCTTGAACCTTGGGCGCCTGTCGCTGGATGAACTTCTCGCTTTGCGGGTCTTTCCCGGATGCGACAGCGAAAAGCACCTGCTTCGCCATCAAGCGCGCTTGCTCACATGTAAGCTGCCCGTGCAGCCCGAGGCTAAGCCAGCGCTGTGGGGCGCCCCTGCCACCGCCCTGCCCCCGGTACTTTACCAGATATCGTTTGGAGCCGCTCGGCAGGACCTTCACGCCGAAGCCCGAGACGGCGTCGTCCCAAACATAGTAGGCGCCTGATGCCCGTGCTTCTGCCGCATCGACCAACGTTTTTGTGAGCTTTGACACCTGTAACCTTTCGATCTCTGACAAGCAGTCACCATAACAGGCGCTTCAGGCTCAGCAACCACCCAGCAACCACCAAAAATGTGAAACGATAGAAATGTGGATCAAACAGTCGTAGCAAGACGCTCGAGATTTCTATGTTATATCAGTGACTTGTGGCAATATCGGGTAATTGGTAGCACTTCAGAGGAATGCCACTGAGTGTGACTCTTAATCAGCGGGTCCTAGGTTCGAGCCCTAGTGCGTCCACCACCCTTTCCCAGCAATATCAGTGACTTAGCCTACCACTCTGGGGTCATTGCTGTGGCCATTAAGCGGCCCATAAGGCGGTCGTAAGTGACTGCGGCGGCCTTACGCCAGCTGCCCGTTTAGGTGGGTGAAGGCCGCTTCGAAGCGGTCCTTGGTGGCGTCGGAGACCTTCGGCCACAGCGTGGGCAGCTTCTCAGTGAAGTAGCGAGCGGGACGGTAGTGACCGAACGACCCGGATTTCATGGGGTTGGCGGCTAGCCAGGCTTCGATTGCGCGCAGCGTCCGCGGCTCGTGGGCGTTCAGCTTGCTGGGATTGATTTTCCCCTTGAGCTGCCCAGCGAACTCGCCGTTCACGAGCTCCACGTAGAAATCTCGGTCGAACATGTCCTCAACGTCGGCCTCCGAGCCACCGGTAAAATCAGCGTACGTCGAGACCTGCTTCTTAGTCAGCAGCTTCTTTTTATACAGGTCCTCGATGAGCTGCTTGTCGCTGTTTTGAATGTCGAGCAGCGTGGCCACGTTGATTCCCTTCTGGGGGGCTAGCAAAGAGACGAACGTGGGCACTTTCCCACTGCCCCCAACGGGCGTGATGACCCACTTTTCAGACAGTCCCACGCGACCCTCCCGCTCCAGCTGCGCGGACACCGCGCGCAAGTAGAGCATGTCGGCAACGCCCTCGACGATGAGCGAGTTGGGCCCGATGAACAGCGTCTGCTGAATTTCGTATCCTAGCGCCCCCTGCAAGGGGAACAGGCTGTCATCGGTCGCGTCGAACACGTTCGCCAGCACCTTGGTGCCGTCCTCGTCCTTCGGGAGCGCCTCGGTTGCATCGATGCCAAGGTCCTGCACGATGCGGACCCGCTCGAATTTCGCCGGGTCGATCATGAACGGTGAGTGGGTTGTGTAGAGGAGCTGGTGGCCACTCAATTCGGCGTCGAAGTAGCGGAGCAGGTCCGCCTGCGCTCGGCCGTGAAGCGACAAGCCTGGCTCGTCCAGCAGTAGGATGACATTCTGCTTCTGACGCTTAACGTCCTCGTACCAAGCCAAGAAGGAGAAGAACCACACGAAGCCACGAGAGCGGTTTCGCAGCGGAGTCGTGGCCCAGTGGACGGTGTCGTAGACCTCGCCCCAAACGTTGACCCCCGTGCGCATTCCTTCCGGGTCCTCAGGCCGGGCGTCGCGTACGTCGAAGCGCATTTGTATGTGTCGGTTCTGGGACCAGTACTTGACGATACGCGTCGTTAGGTGGTTGCCCGCACCTTCCAGCTTGTTCTTGAGTTCGGTCGTGTTCTTTGTTTCTACCAGCTTGCGGTGGTCCAGCCGCGCCAGATTGATAAGGCCGAGCAGCGGGTAATCGGAGTCCTCAAGCTGATCGTTGTCCTCCCTGCTGATGAGGGCATTCAGGTTGGCCTGACCCTCCATCTGGTAGTACTCGTCGAAGTACAGGAACTTTGGCGCTCGAGGCCAAATCAGTGAGTTGAAGACGTAGTAGCTCAGCCCATTTTCCTGGACGCTCGCGACGAGCTTCTTGAGCGCATTTACCTCTTCCGTTGCCGCTGCTTCGTTCAGCGCCGCCGCGAAGGCGGGCCAGTCGGCGGCCGCCTTTAAAGAGGTTTTGACTTCCTCTGGTAGCGCCGGATTGCTCGCTAAATGCTTCCGGGCCTCTCCGTCGTTGCAGAACATCACAAAGCGGCTATTCGATTTGCCGTAGTATGTCCTGCGGGTGACGGTCGGGCCTTTGAAAGCCTTGGGGCCGAATACGTCCGCCACGACGCCTAGGTCGGCCTCATCTAACTCATACACGCATTCGACCACCACCGCCTCGTCCCGGTCCCCGTTTTCGACGGCGAAGCGATAATCCTCGACTTCCCGCTTGGGATAATCGTACGTTTCTTCGAAAACCGCGTCTTTGGGCTTGATGGGATTGGTGCGGTAGAGGGCGTCGAGCATGGTGGTCTTGCCCGCCTCGTTCTTCCCGACGAAGCAAGTGGTTCGATCGTCCACTTGTATTGGGCCAGAGTCCCAGATGCTACGGAACTCACGAACCCTAAATTGCTTGAGCTTCATTTCCGCTCCTGACACTGCCTCTGAAACCATACCATGCCCAGTCGCCCTGGTGAGTGCAATTGCGGCTTACCACAGGCTTACGCGCCGCAAGGCGCAGGCGGAAAATACAGGCCCCGCAGCTACTTCGGTTTCAAGACCCGCTAATTGGATGTTTGATGCGCTCAGCGAAGGTCTCTGCTAGACGCTTTAGGCAGGAGGCTCGCATGGTAACACGGCCGGAAATGGACAACCCAGAGTTTCTGGAATTTCTGACGGAGGTCGGCAGTTCTGAGATGCTCATTCGCATTGCGCGCGAAACTGCGGAGGATGATCTAGGCATTGAGAGCATCAACGGCGATCAATTTCGCGCGTGGAAAGAAGCGCAGTACGACCGACTGGTACGCTCAGCGCTTGTCAAAACGCTCCAGAAGCCGTTCCGCGAACCGGGGGCGGACCCTGCCATCAAATTGTTGCCAAGCGATTTGCAGGACTGACGAGAGGCCACCAGAAGGAGGGAGGCACGGAAAGTAGCTTTGGAGACGGAGGAGCATGTTCCCCGCTGGTGCGCACGCGGTCAATCGGTGACACGGAGACGCAGATGAGTCGTGGATGAAACTATGCGGCTAGCCACAACGGAGGGCGGTACCGCATCAGTAACCTGGCCTTCCTGCAAATCGTCTGATCGGCGCGTGCATTACCTATGCTCGCCCTAGTTGTGGTTGAAGACGGCAGGCCGGATCTTCTGCAATCGGCCAGGTGCAGACGTGGTGGCCTCCAACAATAATCTGCGCCGCGGCTATTTTAGAGGACGCAATTGGCTAGCAAAGTTCCACCGACATCTACAATGCGCGCCGGTGGGCGGGCGACCGAAGCCGGCATGGACTTCCAGGCGGAGGTCGGCGCCTGGCTTGCCGCCCATCTGCTGGCGCGGATGCCGGTCGGCGGGCGCTTTGGCCTCGCCAACACCGCCTTGCCGGTCTCGATCCAGCTCGAAACTGGCGACGGGCTCGACGACATCCGCTTAGGCCAGGACGACGCCGCTCGCATCGACCTGCAGAGCAAGACCAGCGCTGGGCTGGCCACCAGTCCCAAGAGCCCGCTCGGCAAGACCATCAGCCAGCTCGTTCGCGTCATGATCGACGCCCGCGCCACCGGCGTTGCGGTCGATCCGGCAAAGGCGCGCGCCGTGCTGGCGGTTGCCGCCAATGCGCCGCGCTCGCTCGACGCGCTGGAGCGCGGATGCCGCGCATTGGATCTCGGCGGCAGCTGGGCAACTACTAAGGCCGGGCGGTCTTCGGCAGAGCGCGACGCGCTCGATCTCTTCGAGACCCATGCGCGGACCGCGTGGGCGACCCATTCCGCCACGGCACCGACCGACGACGAGCTGGTGACGATGGCACGGCTGTTCCGCATCGTTCGCTTCTCGATGAACGAGGGCGAGGACAATTGGCGCGAGGCCTCGCGCCTGCTCGGCGCACGGCTCTATGGTGCCGAAGCTGCCGGGGACGCGCCCTTGCGCGAGTTGAAGGGCATCATCCGCGGCATGATTGGCAGTGGCGCGCCTGCGGATCGCGCCGGCCTGCTGCGCGAGCTTCGCCGGCTATGCCACAACGACGTCGGTGCCGCCGACTATACCGC
>JADDQD010000056.1 GCA_016781555.1 Pseudomonadota bacterium
AGCTCGCAGCAACCCAGCCCAGAAATGGACCGGCCCACTGGGGCTGGCTTCATTGGAACGACGTTGATCCTGGGCAGCGGAAGGAGACTGCTGAAGGCCTCTTGACCTTCCAATGTTGGAAGGTGGCACGGTGATCGCGGTCTTGAAACCTCACAGGCCTGCAGGAGGTCGCTATGCCGAAGAAGCGGATCTCATTGGAGCGCCAGATCCTGGAGGCGTTCACGAGGGCCCATGGCGAAGGACGCCTGGACGTAGCCGAACACCTGCTCAGAGCTCTTGAGACCCTTCAACGTGACCGGCTTGCTGGAGCGGAGCTCAATGAGGCCTACCTTACCGTCTGCCGCTGTCCGCGAACCTGAAGTGTCGAACCCTCCGAACCACATCCCGCGACGGGGCGGATGGGAGCGTTGGCTGCCCTGGCTGGGTGCATTCGTCGGCATCGTGGCGCTGGTCTGGGTGTTGCGCGGGTTCGATCTCCAACGCTTTCGCGTCGTGCTGGCTCAATCCGACCTCCGGTTCCTTCTCTTTCTGCCGGTGGTCATCATCGTGGAGCAGGTAGTCCGCGCCTGGAAGTGGCGGCAGCTTCTGTGGCCACTGCGCCGGATAAACACGGCGTACCTGTTTGGAGCCATCATGGCGGGCTATCTGCTCGCCACCCTGATCCCGTTCGGGTTTGGCACCATCGCCCGCTCCTGGCTCGTGGCCCGGCGCGAGGACCTGAAGCTCACAGCGGTGCTGGCGACCGTTGCCCTGGACCGAATGACGGACGGCCTCGTGTTCGTGGGCCTCGTGCCGGTGGCTGTGCTCGCGACCGCATTCCCGGACCCCTCGGGAGGCATTCGAGCAGGGCTTGCCTGGGGCGGGGGCGGAAGCCTCGTGCTCTTTGTTCTTCTGTTTGCAGGCTTCGGACTATTCCGCCGACAGGCGACTAGCCCCGGCCCACTCGTCAGGCGCGTGGGCGAGCGGCTTCCCGCCCGTTTGAACGCACCGGCACGGCGGTTGGCGTCGTCGTTCGCTGAAGGGATCAACTGGCCGGACGACCCGCGGCGCACCCTGGGCATCGTGCTCGCGAGCCTCGGTATCAAGCTCCTCGCAGCAACCCAGATTGTCCCGGCCGGGCTGGCGTTCGGGGTCAGCCTGCGCCCTGCCGAGTATCTCTTCGTGATGGTGTTCCTCGGCTTCCTGGCGATCCTCGGCCACTTCCTGCGCCTGGCCGGCGGGTTTGTCATTGCGGCCGTGTTCGCGTTGCGCCTGTTCGGGGTGCCCGAAGAGGAGGCGCTCGCCATGGCTCTGGTGATCCAGGCTGCGAACACCTTGAGCATTGTCGGTGTGGGAGCCGCGGCCCTCTGGACTCAGGGCATCGCGCTCTCTGACGTCAGGGCGGCATCTGTCAGAGCCCCGATTGAGAACCCGTGAGTTCTGTCACGGTTGAGGTCTGGACCTGATCAGCACCAGAACGCGATGACGGCGGCCAGCGCGACGGCGGAAGCGAAGTTGATGGCGAGCTTATCATAGCGGGTGGCCACGCGCCGGAAGTCCTTCAGGCGGCAGAATGCAGCCTCGATGCGCCAGCGGTCCTTGTAGCGGCGCTCGTCGTGTCGGATCGGCCGCTTGCGTCCCCTACCTAGCGCACATAGAGTTCACTTTCTTGCGGCGAACCTAAGGTGGACCGGTAGAAGGATTGCCACGAAGCCGTTGCCGAAGGCTCGCAGCGCGTGGCTCCACAGGATGCGTCCGGGCGTCACGTCCAGCCTTCCATTCGCCCTCCTCAACCACGTGCGTCGCGAAACGAAGCATAGAGGTCGTCGAAGATGGAGCGCCCCCGCTCGATCCGCTCCTCATCAACGCTGGTGGCGGCTCCGATCCCGGCGATCAGGCGAGAGATGCCGGCCGTCTCCGGGCGGCCGAACTTGGCGTCCTTGAGATCGATATCATGCACGATCTCCGCGATGGCCTTCAGGGCCGGGTCGGAAAGGCCCGTGCGCCCGAGCAGCACCTCGAAGCTGCAACAATCACCCTTGTGCGTGAACTCGGCCTCGAACATGTCGAAGCGCAGCTCGCCAACCTCCGGCTCGTAGCCGTTATGGGGTACGAACTTGAACCGGGCGTTCGGGTCGATGAAGCGCCGGATCAACCAAGCACAGGCCATGCGGTCGATGTGGACGCCGCGTCGCGTGACCCAGACCTTTCCCTTGAGGTCGTCGATGCCTTGAGGCGCGGCCATCTCGGTCTCTTTCTGCATCGCTTGGGCCGACGCTGACGCGGCGACGCGTTCCTCGATCCCGGCCAGCAAACCGGCCACGCTCTCCCGGCCATGGGCGCCGAAGAAGTCGATGCGCTCGATCTCGGAAAGGCGTTTGCGCAACCGCGCCTGCTTCGCCGCAAGCTCAGGGGCGCTTTCCTCCCACGTCGAGACCTCGTCCGAGACGGCCTGCAGGATAAGGCGAGCCTCCTTGGCCGCCGCCTCGTAATCCCCGTCGCGGGCCAGATTGAACAGGTCCACAACCTGCGCGTTGCTCAGGCCGGTGATGAAGCGAGCTTCGCACACGGACCCTTCGCCGCCGCCCTCCTGGATCTCGCGCAGGAGCCACTCGAAGTCCTCCTGTGTCTCCTCGCTGAAGGGGAGCGCGTAGACGGAGTTCTTGATGGCAACGGCCCCTAAGCCCTGGAGACGCCGCCAAACCTTGACGCGCAGGTAGGCCGGCTTTGGCGGCAGCTGATGGATGAGCAAGAGCCATCGTGTAGGCAGAGCTTCCGACGCAAGAGGCTGAGAGCTACTCATTCCAGCAAACCGTATCACGTGTTCGGCGGCGTTGAAACAATTGTATCGCGGGTGCGTTGGTGCTGGCGTCCGGCTGCCGAACCGCGCAAAGCGCCCGCTGACACCCCGGCAGCATTAGGATCAATTAACAGGGAGGAGCACCATGAGGTGGGTCACCCGCGAGCGGCCCGTGATCGACCGCATCGCCTGCCCCTGGCTGATCGCCCGGTTCATCGACAAGGAAGCGGAATTTCTCTTTGTTCCCCCAGCCGAGGTGATCCGGGTCGCGCAGGAAACCGGCGCGACGCCCTACGATGTGCCTGACGTCGAATTTACCCATGTCGGCGAGGGCTGCAGCTTCGACACCTTCGTGGCCGCGTATGGGCTCCAGCGCGACCCGGCCCTCGTCACGATCGCGGCCATCGTCCGCGGCGCCGACACCGATCGGCACGATCTCACGCCCCAGTCGGCGGGGCTGCTCGCCATTTCCATGGGCCTGCGAGACCTGTCGCCCGATGATCATGAGGTGCTCCGGCATGGCTTCGTGATCTACGACGCACTTTATGCCTGGGCGAAGTCCCGACAGGCCGAGACGCACAGCTGGCCGCCGGCGGGGTTCAGCGCCAAAGGCAAGAATGTGGTCGACGAAGCCTCAGAGGAGTCGTTTCCGGCGAGCGATCCTCTCGCCTTCACCTCGACCTCGAAGCTCGGGACCCCGTAAGCCCGCAACCGGCACGAAGCCGCCTTCCTGCCGATCACTGCCGTGCAACTTCAAGAAGGTCGTAGATGAAAGTGGATATGCCAGCGGGTGCAGTCATGGGTGACGAGCAGAGCCTCGATAAGGCCACCGTTCCACAGCTGTCATATGCCCAGATCTTCTGGCGCTTTTTGCGGTTCGGTTTCCTAGCCTGGGGTGGCCCGGTCGCCCAGATCGCCATGATCCGCCGCGAGCTCGTCGAGGAGGAACGCTGGGTCTCAGGTCCCAGGTTCAACCGCCTCCTCGCGGTCTATCAGGTGCTCCCGGGTCCGGAGGCTCACGAGCTGTGCGTCTTCTTCGGCACGCTGCCCAAGGGACGGCTCGGTGGTCTTCTCGCAGGCTTGGGGTTCATGCTGCCCGGCTTTGTGCTGATGTTCGCCCTCTCCTGGCTCTATCTGTCCACGAACATCGCTCAGACCGTGGCCGCGGCAGCATTCTTGGGCATTCAGCCAGCCGTGATCGCCCTGATCGTGCGCGCCGTCCACCGGATCGGCGGCCACGTGCTCCTCGACCGCTGGCTTTGGGTCATTGCGATCGCCGCGGGCGCGGCTGCTCTCGCTGGCGCGCCCTTCTGGCTCACGCTGCCGGTCGCGGGCCTTGCTTACGTGTTCGCGGCGCGCCATCAGACGGTGCTGGCCGGCCTGATCACCGGAGCCCTCGTCGCGATCGCGCTCTACTTTGCCTGGAGCACATTCAGTGGCCTCGCGGGCGGGACTGCGCTCGTGGCTCCGGCCGTTGCGGAGCAGAAGCCGTCGCTGGTCGAGCTCTTCTTCTCCGGCCTGAAGGCCGGCCTCCTCACCTTCGGTGGGGCCTACACCGTCATTCCGTTCTTGCGCGACGACGCGGTTGGCAATGGGTGGATGACGGACGCCCAGTTCCTCGACGGCCTTGCCCTGTCCGGCATCCTGCCGGCGCCTCTGATCATCTTCTCGACCTTCGTCGGGTACTTCGGCGGAGGGCCGCTCGGGGCGATCGTGATGACCATCGGCATCTTCCTGCCAGCATTCAGCTTCTCGCTGTTCTTCCACGACCAGCTCGAACGCCTCGTCGACAACGAGCGGATCCGGTCATTTCTCGAAGGGGTGTCCGCGGGCGTCATCGGGCTCATCGCCGCCACGACGCTGGAGCTCGGCTACAAGACCCTCGTGAACGTGCCCGGTGTGCTGATCCCGCTCGCGATTTTCGCGGCCTCGCTCGCGGCTCTCTACGTGTTCAAGGCCAAGACGACGATCCTCTGGGTCGTCCTTGCCGCCGCGGCGGCTGGGCTCGTCCTGTTCAGATGATCCACGACGCACTGTCGGCCAAAGGAACGAATGGGAGGAAGATATGGTCTACACGATGAAACCGCTCGCTTGCGACCCTGCGCGGATTAAGGGCATGTCGGAGCGCCTCATCATCAGCCACTACGAGAATAATTACGGCGGTGCCGTCAAACGGCTCAATTCCATCGGCGACCAGCTCGCTTCGCTCGATTTCGAGACCGCGCCTGGCTTCGTAATCAACGGCCTCAAGCGCGAGCAGCTCATCGCGATGAACTCTATGATCCTGCATGAGGTCTTCTTCGCCTCGCTCGGCGAGGAGAGCGGGCCGGACAATGTGCTGCAGGATGTCTTGACCCGTGACTTTGGTTCCGTTGAGCGCTGGCGGTCCGAGTTCGCAGCGATGGGCAAGGCGCAGGCCGGCGGCTCGGGCTGGGTGCTGCTGACGTGGTCGAAGCGGGACCAGAAGCTCGTCAATGCGTGGGCAGCGGACCACACGACGACCGTTGCGGACGGCATCCCGATCCTAGCGCTCGACATGTACGAGCACTCCTATCACATCGACTACGGCGCCAAGGCCGCCGACTATGTCGGCGTGTTCATGAATGCGATCGACTGGCCGAGCGTCCGCCGGCTCCTCGACGAGGCTCGCAGGTCATGAACCTCGGCCGGCTTCTGTTGACCGCCGCCCTGGCCGCCGCTGCGCCGAGCGCGGGCGCCTGGGCCCAGCCCCAAACGGCGGTCACGTTCGCCGATGCGCCCGCAGGCCAGCCGCCCGTGGACTTCGAACCCATGCTGACCGGCGATGGGCCGTCCGGCCGCTGGGTGGTGGTGGCCGACAACGGTGCGGCCGGTGGCAAGGCTGTCGCCCAGGTGAGTACCGAACCGGCGGAGCCGAGCTTCCCGCTCCTGATCTACATGCCGACCGTCCTGGCCGACATTGCCGTGACGACAGCCCTCAAGGCGATCGCTGGTCGGATCGACCAGGCTGGCGGCCTCGCGGTGCGCCTTCAAAATCCGCTGAACTACTACGTGGTGCGCGCCAACGCGCTCGAGGGCAACGTGCGCTTCTACAAGGTCGTCGGGGGCCGACGCGAGCAGCTCGCCGGAGCCGACCTTCCGGTTCCGGCGGGCGAGTGGCACGAGCTGACCCTGCGCGCAAAAGGCGATCAGTTCACGGTGGTGTTCAACGACCGGGAGCTGTTCACAGTCGCCGATCAGACGTTCCGGTCCCCCGGCAAGGTGGCGTTCTGGACTAAGGCCGACAGCGTCACCCGCTTCGATCGGCTCAGGATCGAGCCGCTGACGCCATGACAGTCCGCGGCGCCATAACTTCGCTGAGCGGTCTGCGCGACTGGGACGCGGCGCTCGACTTCTGTGTTCTCTGCATCACCGGAGCCGTGGCCGGCGAGTCCTATCGCCAGCTCAAAGGGCCGCAGATCGCGGTCCGGCTCTCGGGTCAGGAACTCACGGACGGGATCCATTGGGGGCTCGTCTTCGCCAAGGGTGGGCGCCTCCTCTCGAATGAGAGGGGTGGACCGATGGCCTCTGGCGACCGCGAGCCGAACACCGGCACCTGGCGCATCAAGGGGGATGAGGTCTGCTTCTCCCTCGCTGACGGTGATCCGCGCTGCCACAAAGTCTGGGTGTTGGGCAGGAACGTGCAGTTCCGTGGACCAGGTGGGGAGATCATGGACGGCATCCTGCAAAAGCCGGAGACGCGTCCTGAGAGCACTCGGTCGAGAGGGGAGCATCGATGATGGCTGGAAGGACGGCCATCAGGGGAGCGCTCGCAGCGTTTTTTGTCGCGGGCACGGTGGCTAAGGCCGACGCGGCCAACGCCTTTCGTCAGCTCAAAGGGCGCGAGATCACGGCCAAGTTCGCAGGCCAGGAGTTCACGGACGAGGTTCACTTCGCCGAGGTGTTTAAGCGAGACGGCAGCCTCTCAGCTATTTCCATGGGCAAGCGCAAAACAGGCAAGTGGCGCGTGGTGGGCGATGAGCTCTGTCGCTCCCATGAGGGCGACGAGCAGCGTTGCTACCAGGTCTGGGTAGCCGGCACGAAGGTGCAACTGCGCCAGCCTGGGATCAGCGTCACCGAGGATGGCGTGTTGCAGAAGCCCGCGGCGCGCAACTAAGGGGCCACTCCTGCCCTCAGCGACACGAGCAGGGCGCCGTAGAGCGCTGCAGAACCGATCCTACGATGGCGGGGCGACACGACAGGAGGAGACCGATGCATCTCAAGCTTTCGACGGCTCTCGCCGCGGCCATCTTTGCCTTCGCCGTTCCAGCCCACGCCGATCCGGACTGGAAGGCGGTCGCTCAGGCTCTGGGCAAGGAGGGAACTGTTCAGGCCGGCGGCGTCTACCGCGTCAGCCTGCCGCGGTCCGACTTGAAAGTCCGCCTGGACAGCGTCGAGATCAAACCGGCGCTCGCGCTCGGCACCTGGCTCGCCTTCCAGCCCATGGGCGGCGGCCAGGATGCCATGGTGATGGGCGACCTCGTGCTCACGCACGAGGAGGTCCACCCGGTGATGAAGGTATTGGCCGAGAACGGGCTCGAGGTCACGGCGCTCCACAACCATCTGCTTCGCTCCGAGCCCGCCACCATGTACATGCATGTGGGCGGGCATGGCGATGCCGTGAAGCTCGCGACCGCGCTGCGCCAGGCACTGGGCCAGAGCCGCACGCCGCTGGGCGGCGGCACGGCCTCGAGCTCGCAGCCACCGGCGACAGCGGGCTCGACCGATCAGACGCTCGATCTCGACATGGCCGCCATCGACCAGGCGCTCGGGCGCAAGGGCAAGGTGAACGGGGGCGTCTACCAGGTCTCGATCCCACGTGCCGAGACGACCAAGGACAGCGGGATGGAGGTGCCGGAGGCGATGGGATCGGCGATCGCCATCAACTTCCAGCCTACCGGGTCCGGAAGGGCAGCCATCACAGGCGACTTCGTGCTCACAGCCGAGGAGGTTAACCCCGTTATCCGGGCGCTGCAGGCAAACGGGATCGAGATCACGGCGCTCCACAACCACATGCTCAACGACGAGCCTCGGCTGTTCTTCATGCACTTCTGGGCCAACGACGATGCCTGGAAGCTGGCCGGCGGCCTGCGAGCGGCGCTTGATCGCGTCAAGGTCGGCAAGACTTGACCACCGCCACACCAGGGACCGGCCTCGAAGGCCAAGAAGCAGAGACGCGCCTCGGAAAGCGCCGGCTTATCTCCGTCAGCAGCCTGCAGCCCGATGTCAGGCGTGTTCTCCTGGCCAGGTCTCTGCGGGCCTTCGGGGATGGCTACGTCGCCATCCTGCTGCCGCTCCACCTCTCGCAACTGGGGTATGATGCCTTCGCCGTTGGGGTCGTCTCGACGGCGACGTTGATGGGCTCGGCCCTGCTGACGCTGGGGGTCGGTCTCGTAGCCCATCGCATCCCGAGGCGCGTCGCACTGCTAACGGCTGCTCTCCTGATGGCTGTGACCGGGGTTGGCTTTGCTGGGATCACAAGCTTCTGGCCGCTGCTCGTAATCGCCTTTGTCGGAACGCTCAATCCATCGGGCGGTGACGTCAGTGTCTTCCTGCCCCTTGAACACACCGTGATCGCTCATGTGGTCGCGGACGACAAGCGAACAGCAGCGTTCGCGCGCTACAGCTTCGTTGGCGCCCTCTTCGGGGCCTTTGGAGCACTTTCAGTCGGCGTGGTGGATTGGGCCACGCCCATCCTTCCGCCAACGGTCACGACGGTGGTTCTCTTCGGGCTCTACGGTGCTCTCGGCCTCCTCACATTCCTGCTCTACCGCGGTCTGTCACCCCGCGTAGAAGCCGGCACCGACGCCCCGCCGGCACCACTCGGGCCGTCGCGCGGGATCGTCTACCGCCTGGCAGCCCTATTCTCGGTCGATGCGTTCGGCGGCGGGCTCGTCATCAATGCCCTCCTGGCGCTCTGGCTCAGCGAACGGTTTTCGATCAGCGTCACTACCGTCGGAGCGATCTTCTTCGTGACCAGCCTGTGCTCAGCCGTCTCGTACTTCGCGGCCGTGCCGTTGGCCCGCCGGTTCGGGCTGGTGAACACCATGGTGTTCACCCACCTGCCATCGAGCCTCTTCCTGATCCTGACGGCCTTCGCTCCGACGATCTGGATCGCATTCGGGCTTCTGATCCTTCGAGGCCTGTTGTCCCAGATGGACGTCCCGACCCGGTCCTCCTACGTCATGGCGGTGGTCCGGCCGGAGGAGCGACCCGCAGCCGCGAGCGTCACCGCCGTGCCGCGCAGCCTGGCCTCCGCCCTCGCGCCGCTGCTGGCTGGCTGGATGTTGACGGTGTCGCCGTTCGGCTGGCCGCTTGTCCTCGCGGGGGTCCTGAAGGCGGCGTACGATCTGGCGCTGCTCTGGCAGTTCTCGAGCGTCAAGCCACCTGAGGAATGCTGAGGGCCTGGAGGTTCACCCGGTAGACCTGATCCTGGAACTGATGGGTCGGACAGCGAGGGTGTAGAGATCTCGGTCAAGGCCTAGGAGATACTGGGGTCTGTGGGATCAACGGGGGATTGAAGGTCATGGCTTGGGCTCTCTCCTCGTCCGTCAGTACAAGGCCGAGCAGACGTCCTGCGCCTGTGAGATCAATCTCGTACTCAGCGGGGAGCACCAGCAGGATCAGGATGGCCGCTGCGGTTACCATGGCGAGGACAACTGAACCGGCCAGCTTGCGACGGGATGGGAGGGGATGGCGACGGCTGATCTCCTGGGTCACGCTGCACCGCCCATGTTCACTGCTACCCCTAGGCTCCTAGGGGCTGGAGATCTCCCAGGCCGTCCCAGAGCATGATGAACCCGATCAGGGCGACGAGCGCCACCGATCCCAGCGGGAGCACCCGGAGCAGACGGTCCGACAGGTTCAGGCGCTGGGAGGCATGGTGCATCCCCCAGGCTGCGGCAACGCCGATGGTAACCATCGTGATCGCCAGCCCAAGGCTGAAGGCCGCCACCGTCGCCACGCCCAGCGAAAACTGACCGAGCTGAAGGCAGATCAGAAGCACCGTGATGGAGGCCGGGCAGGGGATCAATCCACCTGTGATGCCGAAGAGCGCGATCTGGCTGGTCGTCACCTGGGTGCCACTCACCGCGAACTGCCGAGCGATCTGCTCCGCGTGTTCACGTTCATGGGCATCCTCGCCATGGTGGTCGTGATGATGGTGGTGGTGGTGACCGTGAGCGTGCTCGTAACTGTGTCCATGAGCGTGTTCGCTGAAGACGACCTCGTAGACGTGGGCGTGGTTGCCGTGAGAGAGCCGGACCCGTGCCTTGAATTCATGAGGCTCCGGGATCTCGTTGACCGACTCCAGGTAGCCGTCGCGCTCCACGAACGTAAAGCCTTGGCGCATCCCGTCAGGCCGCTCAGTCTCAACGGCAACGCTCTGCGCATCCCAGGACGCCCCGCTCAGAGTGCGCACCCGCCAGTGCGGCGGCACGCCGTCATCGAACACGGACAGCTCAACCACCCCATGGCCGGTGTCGATGGTGCGGACCTCGTCATGGTGATGATGGTGCTCTCCGGGGCCATGGCTGTGCCCATGATATCGATGGCCATGGTGCGGATGCCGGTGGAACCAGCCGAGGTTCTGTCCCGTCCGCCACAGCATCCAGAATGCAACGCTGAGGATGATGACGCCTGACACGACCAGGAGCCAGCCCTCGAACTGCTCGGTCACGACCTCGCGCCCGAGGGACAGGCCGACGAGGGCGACCGCCCAGACCACAACGGAATGGGACAGGGCAGCACAGACGCCCAGCAGCACCGCCTGACCGACCGTGCCCCGGATCGCCACGATGTAGGCTGCCATCATGGTCTTGGAGTGGCCGGGCTCAAACCCGTGCAGGGCGCCCAGCAGAATAGCAAGTGGCAGGTAGATCCAGCCGTTGCCGCCGGTGCGAAGGATCTCGGCGATGTCGGGCATGGCCTACCTCACAGGTACTTCGTGATCGCCTTGATCTCCGCCATGGTGGCCTTGGCGGAGCGTCCGCCCTGGGCCACGGCTTCGTCGAGGCAATGGTCAATGTGGTCCTGGATCAGCCCGCGTTTGGCGTTGCCTATCGCCTTCTCGACTGCGTGGAGTTGCTGTGCGAGATCCGCGCAGGGGCGCCCCGCCTCGATCATCTGGATCACGGAGGCGAGGTGGCCGTGGGCCCGCTTTAGCCGGGCGATGACTTCGGGGTGGCTCTGGTGGATCATGTCTGATACCTATCCCCCTGGAGGGGATGCAGCAAGGGTTTCGGAGTTGAAGACCGCGCCGTCTGTAACCGCCTCCCTACGTGATCCCCCCTCGCTTGAAGGGAAATCCCGGTTTTCAGCCCCCATGTTGTCGAGAACGGTACTCCTGAACGGTCTCCGTCTCCTCATCGCCCTCGCGGTGATGCTGGGCTCGTCGCCGCTTCGGTACGCCGACCCGGCCCACTCCTCTCTGTCATCAACCTGGACTGCGGAACTCGCCCCCCACGGCGACCACGGCCATTCCCATGATGATGAAGATACCTACGACCTCGATCCGGCCGTCTCCCACGGCCACGAACACCAGGACCACTCCCACGTTACCCTCGGCCTGACCCCTTCGCTGACCTCCACCCTGGCTGCTCCCGAAGGTAAGCTCTTGCGCCGCTGGGACCGTTGCCGTCCCTCGGACAACCCGCCCTTCCGCCTCGATCGGCCTCCATGTGTCCCATCCGTTGTCGCCTGATTGCTGGGCCGCTGAATGCAGCCCTCCTGCTGTCGGATGGGAGCAGACCTATCCGGCCGATCTGGAGACCGCCGACAGTCTGCC
>JADDQD010000266.1 GCA_016781555.1 Pseudomonadota bacterium
GACGTGCTCGGACCGATCCTGTTCACCGCCGCCGACGGCTACCGCCTCGCGACGCGCGACGTTGCCGTGGATCTCAACGCGCGGCGGCTGCAGAGCCGCGGGCGCGTCGAAGGCCGCATGCCGCTCGGAAGCTTTTCCGCCAATCGCATGGTGGCGGATCTTCCGGCCAAAGAGGTTGTGCTGACCGGCAATGCCCGGTTGCACATCAAGCAAGGCGGCCTCCGATGAGCAGGATGAGGAGATTGGCTTCAGCTTCGGTCATCGGCTCGGCAGCGGTTGCACTGCTGGGGGCCCAGCCGGCAGCGGGACAGGAAGCGGTTTCAGCACTCCGCGGGCACAACACGAATGCGCCCGTTGATGTCGCGGCTGATCGCATCGAGGTTCAGGATCGCGCAGACCGCGCCGTCTTTTCCGGCAACGTGGTTGCTCGCCAGGCCAGCCTGCAGCTCAACGCCGCGCGCGTCACTGTCGCTTATAGTGACGCCGGTGGTATTCAAATACAACGCATCGATGCGAGCGGCGGTGTGACCGTCCAGAGCCCATCCGAAACAGCGCGTGGCCAGTTCGCAATCTACGATCTGCGCAACCGCCTGATCACGCTCCTGGGGGGCGTGACGCTGACGCGGGGCGAGTCCCGCGTGCAGGGCGGACGGCTTGTGCTCGACCTCGACAGCGGACGGGCGGTGATGGATGGCGGACCGCCGGCGCGGAGCGGACCGGCGGGAACCACCGCAAGCGGCGGCCGGGTCACAGGCACGTTCACGGTGCCGCAGCGGAATGAGTAAGGAGCAACGGTCTGAGCCAAAATGAAGCGCTTAGGCGTTATTTGCTCGACTTACGCGCTCAGTCATGCAGGAATCCCACCGGTTGAGACGGAGCCTGGCTTTCGCTTGATGCCGCGTGGGGGAAGCGGAGCAAAATGAACGAGACTGCCGCCATTGCTAGGCCGAATCGGGACGCTGCACTCGGACACGTCTCTCGCGGCCTCTCCGTGATCTCGATCGCCAAGTCATACGATCGCAAAGTCGTGTTGAAGGACGTATCGCTCGGAGTTGAGCGGGGCGAGGTGCTCGGACTTTTAGGCCCCAACGGCGCGGGCAAAACGACCTGCTTTTATTCGATAATGGGGCTCGTCAAACCCGACAGCGGCCGGATCCTCCTGGACGGCGTCGACATCACCGGTCTACCGATGTACCGGCGCGCCATCCTGGGTCTCGGCTATCTGCCGCAGGAAACATCCATCTTCCGCGGCCTGACGGTGTCGCAGAATATCATGGCTGTGCTTGAGGTGGCCGAGCCCAACAAGCGAGTGCGACGCGAGCGGCTCGAGCAGCTGTTGGCGGAATTTCACATCGAGCACCTTCGGGATGCTCCCGCAATGGCTCTGTCCGGCGGCGAGCGGCGCCGTTGCGAGATTGCCCGTGCGCTGGCCGCTGACCCTTCGATCATGCTCCTGGACGAGCCGTTCGCTGGCATCGACCCTATCTCGATCTCGGATATTCGCGGCTTGGTGATGGAGTTGAAGAAGCGCGACATCGGCGTGCTTATCACCGACCACAATGTTCGCGAGACACTCGATATCGTCGATCGCGCCTGCATCATCTATGATGGCCAAGTGCTGTTCGCCGGCAGCCCTGCAGAATTGGTGGCGGACGCTAACGTACGCCGCCTTTATCTCGGCGAAAGCTTCGAATTGTAGACCGCCATGGTGCTCGGACCTCGCCTCGACCTTCGGCAAAGCCAGTCGCTGGTGATGACGCCGCAGCTCCAGCAGGCGATCCGTTTGTTGGCGCTGTCAAACCTCGAGATCGAAAGCTTCATCGCTGAGGAGCTCGATCGCAATCCGCTGCTGGAAAGCGGCGGGGCCGAGGAGGAAAGCACCGGCGAAACTCCTGAGCCGGACCTTCCCTCGCCGCAGAGCGATGAGCCAGCCACCGTCGACACGCTTGTTGTCTCCGGCGATGCCAGTCGCGATGCTCCGCTCGACGTCGACTATAACAGCGAGGACTTCCACCAAGACAGCGCGGTCGACAGCAAGATGGGCCTCGACGGTGGTCTTGGACTGAACGGGATCGCATCCGGCGGAGCAGCTTACGGCGAAGATCCAGATTGTGAAAACTTGGCGGGTGGTGACCTGTGCCTTCACGCGCATCTGCTGGCGCAGGCTGCCGCCTCTTTCCAGGGCAAGGATCTGGTGATCGCCGGGCAGATAATCGAGCAAATCGAGGAGACCGGTTACTTCATCGGCTCGCTTCGAGACATTGCGCATCGGCTCGACGCCGGTCTGGGACACGTCGAGCGGGTGCTCGGTGTGATTCAAGACTTTGATCCCAGCGGCATCGGCGCTCGAACGCTCGCCGAATGCCTGGCAATTCAGGCCAAGGAGGCGGACCGGTACGATCCGGCAATGGCTCGCCTGATCGATAATCTCGGCTATCTGGCCAAGGGCAATCTCACCGCCTTGAAGCGCATCTGCGGCGTGGACGACGAGGATCTTGCCGACATGATCCGCGAAGTACGCGCCTATGATCCAAAGCCCGGCTGCAGGTTCGGGCAGGGAAACAGCGTCGATGCGATCGTGCCCGACGTGTTCCTCGCGCGGCGCGGTCAGGGTTGGGCGGTCGAGCTCAACAGCGCGACGCTCCCCAAACTGCTTGTCAATCGGACTTATTACGCGGAGCTGTCCGCTGGCGCGCCCAGCAGACAGTCAAAGGCTTGGCTGAACGAATGCCTCGCCAGCGCCAACTGGCTGCTTAAGGCTCTCGACCAGCGTGCCCACACCATCGTCAAGGTCGCTACCGAGATCGTGAAGCAGCAGGACGGATTCTTCCGGCACGGCGTGTCGCACCTTCGGCCGCTGACGCTGCGTCAGGTCGCAGAGGCGATTGGGATGCATGAATCGACGGTGAGCCGCGTCACGTCCAACAAATATCTGGCCTGCGATCGCGGCATGTTCGAGCTCAAATATTTTTTTACGAGCGGTATCCAGAGCTCCGACGGGGGCGACGCTGTGGCGGCAGAGGCAGTGAAAAGCCACATCAAGGCGCTGATCGGGGCCGAGAGCCCGCGCGCTGTGCTTTCGGACGATCAACTGGTCGAGCTTCTTAGGACCAGGGGCTTTGACATCGCTCGCCGAACGGTTGCCAAGTACCGCGAAGCGATGGGGATCGGCTCCTCGGTTCAGCGGCGGCGCCATAAGGCGATCGGAAGTCATGTGGCGTGACCTTGCGGCGGATTTGACGTAATCGCCTCTCGAAGAGCCTTGGGGGGCAGCCGCAAACATGATGCAGACACCGAAGATTCTCGTTCTTGCCGGGCGCCGGTCCGCAGCGCTCGATCCGCTGGCAGAGCGGTTTGGAGTATCGCACAAGTGCCTCGTGCCCGTTCGTGGCGTGGCAATGATCGCGCGGGTGCTTGCCATTGTTGATGAAGCCTTCCCGGATGCGCCCATCTTCGTTTCCGTCGAGAATTTCGAACTGATCCAGGCTGAGCCGATTATTGCTCGCCTGCTACGCGACGGGCGGCTGACGCCGGTGGATGCGCAGCACCATATTGTCGACAGCATCGTCGATGCTTCGAAAACAACTGGTTTTCCGCTGATCGTCACCACCGCCGACAACGTGCTGATGACGCCGAATTCGCTCCGCCGCCTTGCCGAAGCGGGAGCGGGTGGCCAGGCGGATGCGCTGGTTGTGATGGCGGGCAAGGAAGCCATTCAGGCGGCGCATCCGGAGGGGCAGAAGCGCTTCTATGAATTCAAAAACGGCGGCTTTTCGAACTGCAACATGTTCTGGCTCCGCAACGCGCGCGCTCTGCAAGCAACGGAGGCTTTCCGCCATGGCGGACAGTTCGCAAAGAAGCCGGAGCGGATCATTAAAGCGTTCGGTGTGCTGAACCTCATTCGTTTTCGCTTTCGGCTCAACAGCTTGGAGGGAATATTTCGCCATATCTCGCGTCGCTTTGGAGTGAACGTTCAGCCGCTGGTCCTCAACGACGGGCGGCTGGCGATTGACGTAGACAATGAGCGCACGCACCGGGTGGCGGAGGAAGTGCTCGCCCGGGAATGAGCCCTGTCATAGAAGTCCGGGTGAATCCGGAAACGATCGCCCGGCCCGGTTGTTGACCCTCCAACTTAAAAGGAGACGGATTGATGACCGACAACAAGAAGAAGGGCGATTTCAACAAGAACGGCAAGGACGATGTCGGCGGAGACAAGAAACAGCGCGCCGACCGTAACGAGAACAGCCGCACCGGCGGGCAGAATAGCGGCGGCGGCGGCAGGGACTGATCGCATCTGGGCTCGCTAGCTCCCTGTGAGAGTTGACGGCTTGGCCAAGAAGGGGCGGGCTGCACCGGAACGCTGAGCGGGCCCTGTCCCTCCCCACAAGGGGAGGTTTTTTTGCCGGTTTGCGACCGGTCGCGCTGCTCGACAATGCCTCCAAGACTCCCGTTGACTCTGTTCGGCATGGTGGAACATATCAGGAACATCTGAGTCTTGGAGTCGCCATGTCCGTTTCGTCGCCATCCCGCGAGCGCATTGCCGCCCTTCGTGCGGAGGTGCGGGCGATCGAATCTGCTGGCGCAGGCGAGGGCCGTGCCTGGCTTGGGTTCGGCATTGATGCCGTTGACGATCGGCTCGCTGGAGGCGGGCTTGCGGCGGCGGCGCTGCATGAGATTGCCGGTGCGAAGATTGGCCTAGCCGACGATGCCGCAGCAACGCTGTTCCTGGCCGGCATCGCCGCGCGTCTTCAGGGAAATGTGCTCTGGGCAATGAGCCGCCGCGATCTCTTCGCGCCTGGCCTTGCGCAGGCCGGCCTCACTCCGGATCGTCTGATATATGCTGAATGCCGCCGCGACGAGGAAGTTCTTGCCGTCATGGAGGAGGGGCTCCGCCATGGCGGCCTGGCTGCGGTCGTGGGAGAGATCGGCCGGGTGACAATGGCTTCCACCCGCCGGCTCCAGCTTGCTGCGGAAGAAGGCCGCACGATGGCGCTGATGTTGAAGCGGTGGCGCAAAACCGGGGAGGATCCGCTCGCAATTCCATCTGCTGCCGTTACTCGCTGGCACAGCGCCTGCGCGCCGTCCGCAAATCTGCCGGTGGCGGGGGTAGGGCGCTCCCGCTGGCGCATTGAACTCGCCCGCCAGCGCGGCGGTGAACCTTTCAACCTTATCGTGGAGGCCTCAGATGCGACGGGTCGCCTCGCTATACCTGCCGAACCTTTCCATCGACCGCTTGCGGCGGATCGAAAGCGGCGGGCTGCGTAAATTCTCCTCTCCCGCTCCCGCGCTTATGATGGCAGGAGCATCTGCCAGACGCGCGCCGCAAGCAGAGATCGAGCCGGGTGAGCGAACCGACTCCTGCTCTTGCCCTCGCGGCGGCGGCTGGCGGCCGGGCGCGCGCTGGGCGCGGGAAGAGACTCAAGCCGAAATCGACGCGCTTCCCCTCCATCAGCGGCCGCAGATACGCGAATTGGGGCGCAGGACCGAGGCGGCTGAGGCGCCGTTCCGAGGAGGCGGAACTGGAAGACTCGTTGCTCCAGTCCGATCGCCCGCCGCGAGTGGATCTTCTGCACCCATCGTCACAACCCATCGTTCGGGGCAGCGGATCGTCATTGCCGCGGCTTGCCCAATTGCCCAAGGTCTCGGACTTCGGCCCGGAACGGCGGTAACGCAGGCGCGGGCGATGATGCCGGACCTTGAACTGCGCAACTCCGATCCGGAAGCCGACGCCGCTTTTCTCACCCGCCTCGCTTTGTTTGCTGCCCGGCGCTGGACGCCGATTGCAGCCACCTCCGGCCCTGACGGGCTCTGGCTCGATCTGACCGGTGTCGTGCACCTCTTTGGCGGCGAGCAGCGTATGTGCGCGCGGATCGTTCGTTTTTGCGCGCGGCTCGGATTTACTGCCCGCATCGCTGTCGCTGGAACGGGGGGCGCGGCGCATGCGCTGGCGCGCTGCTCGGAACATCCAGTCACGCTCTGCCCCTCAGGCCACGAAGCCGAGACGATCGCCGGGCTCCCGATCGCGTCACTCCGCATCGAGGATGACGTGCTGCGCGCCGCGCGCCGCCTCGGCATCGACCGCATCGGCGACCTTTTGGTAATGCCGCGCGGCCCGCTCCAGCGCCGCTTTGGAAGGACGCTCCTTGAACGTCTTGACCAGGCGCTCGGCCGGGCGGCCGAACCCTTTCATCCGGTCGTGCCAAGGGATCCGCCCAGTGCCACGCTTCGCTTTGCCGAACCCATTGCCACTGCCGAAGCAATCGAGCGGGCCGTGGTCGAGCTGATGACGAAGCTCATTCGCACGCTCGAAAAGGCGGGGCTCGCCGCCCGCACCCTCCTCCTCCTGTGCTCGCGGATCGACGGCGTGGAGCAAAATGTCGCAATTGGAACGGCCAGGGCGACCCGCGACGTCTCCCATCTTCTCCGGCTCCTGTCCGCCAAGATCGAGACGATCGAACCTGGCTTCGGGATCGAGGCGATGCGTCTCGTCGCGGCCCATGCCGAGCCGCTTGGCCCTCAGGTGATCGAGAGCGCGCTCGCCGGCGGTAAGCCCGCGCCCGATCTCGTGCCCCTTATTGACCGGCTGTCGGGCCGGCTCGGCGCTCGCCGCTTGTTCCGGACGAGCGCCGTCGAAAGCGACGTGCCGGAACGATCGCTGCGGCGGACATCACCGCTTGCCGAAACTGCCGAATGGCCGCGCGAATGGCCGCGCCCGGTGCGGCTTCTCTCGCCGCCTGAGCGGGTCGAGAATGTCGTCGCGCTTCTTCCCGATCACCCACCCCGCCGCTTCACCTGGCGTGGGCGCGCTTATGCAATTGCCCGAGCGGACGGGCCGGAGCGTATCTACGGTGAATGGTGGAAGCGCGCTGGTGAAGCCGAGGCGGTGCGCGATTATTTCCAGGTGGAGGACGAGGACGGCGCGCGCTTCTGGATCTACCGGCGCGGCGATGGCCTGGATGGACGCACCGGCGATCTTAGCTGGTATCTCCATGGGGTATTCGGGTGACTCTCCCTTTTCCGTTTGTAGGAGCGGCAGGGTGAGGGGCTTTCCTTTCTTCCCTCAGCTTCCGAAGCCTTCCTCCGCTCGGCCCCTTATCCCGAGTTTCTCCCGCAACCGGGAGAAGGGAAGATGACTTATATCGAGCTTCAGGCCACTTCTCATTTCAGCTTCCTGCGAGGGGTTTCGTCGTGTGACGAGTTGTTCGCGGCGGCGGCTTTGCTTGGTTACCCGGCGCTCGGGATCACTGACCGCAACAGCGTCGGCGGCCTTGTCCAGGCAACAATCGCAGCGGATGCAACCAACACCCGGGTGGTTGCGGGCTGCAGGCTGGATCTTCAGGAGGGTAGCTCGCTGCTCGTCTGGCCGGAGGATCGCGCCGGCTGGTCGCGCCTGACGCGGCTCCTCACCCTCGGTAAGAGCCGTGCCGATGCGCAACACGGCGAGAAGGGGCAATGCTTCCTTCATTGGGAGGATGTCGCCGCGCATGCAAAAGGCCTCGTGGCGGCGCTCATACCTGACAAGGAAGTGGCTGCTGGCCTCGGCCGGCTTGCCGACATCTTCGGCGGCAGCGCTTTTTTGGCGCTTACCCACCGCCGCCGCCCAGGCGATGCGATGAGGCTCCACAACCTCGATAGGATGGCGCACGCGCATGGCGTGCGCAATCTCGCGACGGGCGACGTGCTCTACCATTCGCCCGACCGCCGCATGCTTCAGGATGTAGTAACGGCGATCCGCAACAAATGCACCATTGACGAACTGGGTTTCCGGCGCGAACGCCATGCCGATCGGCATCTGAAGGGCCCGGTGGAGATGGAGCGCCGCTTCGCCGACTATCCGGATGCGATCCGCGCCACCGCCGACATCGCCGAGCGCTGCGCTTTTTCGCTCAGGGAATTGAGCTATCAATATCCTGACGAGATCGTCATTCCCGGTTTGAGCCCGCAGCAAGCGCTTGAGCTGATGACGCAACAGGCGCTCGCCAGCAAATTCCAAGGAAGCGTGCCGGAGGCGTATTCAAAGCTCCTCGCCCACGAGCTGAAGCTGGTCGCCGAACTCGGCTACGCGCCTTATTTCCTCACCGTGAACGCGATCGTCGCTTTTGCGCGCAGCCAAGGCATCCTTTGCCAGGGGCGTGGCTCGGCGGCCAATTCGGTGATTTGCTATATCCTTGGCATCACCTCCATCGACCCGGTGGCGCACGAGCTTCTGTTCGAGCGCTTCATCTCGCCCGAACGCAAGGAGCCGCCCGACATCGACGTCGATTTCGAGCATGAGCGGCGCGAGGAAGTGATCCAGTGGATCTATCAGACCTACGGTCAGGACCGCGCCGCGCTGACGGCGGTCGTCAGCCGATACCGCGCCCGCGGTGCCGTTCGCGAGGTCGGCAAGGCGTTGGGTTTGCCCGAGGATCTCACCGCCGCGCTTGCTGGTCAGGTCTGGGGCTGGTCCAACGAAGGCGTATCCGATCGTCATGTCGAAGAGCTCAATCTTGATCGGCAAGACCCTCGCCTTTCCTCCACGCTCGAGCTTGCGCGGCAGCTGATCGGAACACCGCGCCATCTCAGCCAGCATCCGGGTGGTTTCGTTCTCACTCGGGATCGCTTGGACGATCTTGTCCCGATCGAACCTGCGGCGATGGCCGATCGCCGGGTCATCGAATGGGAAAAGGACGATATCGAGGAACTCGGCTTCATGAAGGTCGACGTGCTCGGCCTCGGCATGCTCGGCTGCATGCGCCGCGCTTTCGATCTCCTGCGCAACCACAAGGGCATGGATATGGAGCTTGCCGACCTTCAGGACGACGATGTGAAGGTCTTCGAGATGATCCAACGCGCCGACACTTTGGGCGTGTTCCAGATCGAAAGCCGTGCCCAGATGAGCATGCTGCCGCGAATGAAACCGCGTGAGTTTTACGACCTCGTCATCGAAGTCGCGATCGTCCGCCCCGGTCCAATTCAGGGAGATATGGTTCACCCCTACCTGCGCCGCCGAGAGGGCAAGGAAAAGGTCGAGTTTCCGTCTGAAGCGCTGAAGAAAGTTCTCTGGCGCACACTCGGCGTGCCGCTCTTTCAGGAGCAGGCGATGAAGGTCGCGATTGTCGGCGCCGGCTTCACGCCCGCCGAAGCGGATGCGCTTCGGCGGTCGATGGCGACCTTCAAATTCACCGGCGGGGTCAGCGCCTTTCAAGACAAGCTCGTCAAGGGGATGATCGCCAACGGCTATTCGGAAGAATTCGCCACAAGGACATTCAAGCAGATCGAGGGATTCGGCAGTTACGGCTTTCCGGAAAGCCACGCGGCGAGCTTTGCGAAAATCGCTTATGCTTCTTCCTGGATGAAGTGCCACCATCCGGACGTCTTCTGCGCCGCTTTGCTGAACGCGCAGCCGATGGGCTTTTATGCGCCGGCGCAAATCGTACGCGACGCGCGCGAGCATGGGGTGGAGGTTCGCGCCGTTTGTATCAACCGCAGCCGGTGGGATTGCACGCTGGAGCGGGAGGACAGTTTCTCTGCCTTGAACCAAGAAGGCCTTATCCCCCTCCGGCTTGGCCTCAGGATGGTGCGGGGGCTGTCCAATGTCCACGCCGCGCAGATCCTTGCGGCGCGAGGGGAGACGCCGTTCGCCACGGTTGAGGAGGTGTGGCGTCGCTCGGGCGTGCCGCTCGCATCGCTGGAAAAGCTTGCCGAAGGCGATGCATTTGCTTCGCTTGGGCTCGATCGCCGTCAGGCGCTCTGGCAGCTGCGGGGGCTTGGGGCTGCACCGCTGCCGCTCTTCGCCGCCGCCGATGCGCGCGAAGCGGAGATCGTGGAGCCAAAAGTCGCGCTGACGCCGATGACCGAAGGACGCGAGGTGGTGGAGGATTACCGCTCGCTGCAGCTTTCGCTTCGGGCGCATCCGCTGGCTTTTCTCCGGCCCGAGCTCAACCGGCGCGGTGCGACACGCTGCAATGACCTTTGCCGAATAAAGGACGGCCGCAAGGTCGAAGTCGCCGGCATTATTCTTGTCCGCCAAAGGCCGGGCTCGACCAGCGTCACGTTTGTCACGATCGAGGACGAGACCGGCATTGCCAACGCCATCATCTGGTCCGACAGGTTCGAGGCGCAGCGGCGGACGGTGATGTCGGCAGCCATGGTCGGCATCAAGGGGACCGTCCAAAGGGAAGGGGAGGTGATCCACATCATTACCGATCGGATCGAGGATTATACCGGCCTTCTCCATTCGGTCGGCGAAATGCATTTTCCGCATCGTCCGGGCCCAGGCGATGGTGCCACCCATGGCGGTACGCCCGATCACCGCCAACGGGAACGAAGCGTTCGCACCCTGCCTTCGCTTCGCACCGGCGGGCGGGGAGAGCCCGTGATTGAGGTGAAAAGCCGCAACTTTCACTAGGACCCTAACGCCTTTTCCTCCTCAATATTTGGGAACTGCTGTCGGTTCGTTCTAACCGCCATCAAACTTGGACTTGCGGGAAACCTCGCTAAAAGAGACTGCGAATCTTTCGGAGCTTTTCCAAAATGTCGAAATATGTCCTCGCGTTAGCCGCGGTCGCTGTTGCCGCAACAGCATCGGCAAAGCCGCCGCGCGAGGAATCCCCAGCGCGGCGCGACATCCTCGCCACCGTCGGCTCCGGCAACAGCGATGCGGAACTCCAGCAGGCAATCGCCGCAGCCGCGGTGCACCCGCTTGGAAGCGCCGAGAATCCAATCCGCGTCGGTGGCCCGGAGGGAACCCGCGCTTACATGCAGCGGCTGCGCTGCGCGGACGGATCCACTCCGAAGGTCGGCACGAAGGCGGAGGGCGGAGTTGGCGGCTACGGCTCAGTGCTCGCGCTTTACCCGATCGACTGTGGCGGGACCGCACCGGGCAAGGTCGATCTCCGCGTTGACATCTATCACGAGGGGCATGCCGAGACCCGCGCACCCGCGGGGTTCCGCCTCGATCGCTGATCCGTCCGCGGTTCCAACCGCAGCACCGTCCAGCTATCAGCGCGGCCATGCGTACCTTGCTGAAGCGGATCGGCACATTCCTTCTCTTCGCCGGTGTCGTGCTCTCCCTCGCGCCGACGCTCGTTCCACCGTTCCTCGACCGGATCTATTATCGTGGCGCGCCGAGCGACCATTTCGATGGCCAACGCTTCTTCAACCCCGAAACCAAGAGCGCACCGCATGGTGGCCCCCAGCGCTTCTTCAACCGCTGGCTCGGCAGCGACGAACGCGCCGAGTGGCCGGCGCAGGTCCGAGTGACGCAAGGCTATCCGCCGCCTGCCGCCACGCTTTGTGCGCCGCTCACAGGCGCTTTGCTCGAGAATTGGAGCCGCTGCGTCGGCCGCGTCGACCCGAAACTTATGGCCGTGACTTGGATCGGACATTCATCCGTCCTGATCCAGGCGGGTGGGCTCAACATCCTCACCGATCCGATCTGGTCTGAGCGCGCTTCACCTTTTTCATGGATTGGGCCGAAGCGGGTGCGCGCACCCGGCATCGCGTTTGAAGACCTGCCAAAGATCGACCTCGTTCTCATCAGCCATAATCATTACGACCACATGGATTTGCCCACCCTGAAGCGGCTCTGGGAGCGTGATCGTCCGAC
>JADDQD010000300.1 GCA_016781555.1 Pseudomonadota bacterium
GCAATTTCGGCAAGGAAGCAGCGCTTTCGGCCGGCCTCGACCATGCCGCAGGCGAAGCGGTGGTGCCGATGGACGTCGACCTCCAAGATCCGCCGGAAGTGATCGGCGAGATGCTGGAGAAGTGGCGGGAGGGCTATGAGGTGGTTTACGGCGTTCGCCGAAATCGCAGCAGCGACAGCCTCCCCAAGCGGCTCACGGCTGATTTATACTATCGCGCGCACAACTACTTGTCCGACGACAAGATACCCGAACATGCTGGCGATTTCCGGCTTCTGGACCGCTCGGTAGTTGATGTAATCCGGAGAATGCCGGAGCGGAACCGTTTCATGAAGGGGTTGTTCGCCTGGGGCGGCTTCCGCCAAACCGCGGTGGAATATGATCGGTTGCCGCGCCAGGTCGGCAGCACCAAGTTCCGCTATTGGAAGCTCTGGACGCTTGCGATCGACGGCATCACCTCCGCTTCCACCATGCCGCTCCGCATCTGGAGCTATATTGGCGTGGCGATCGCGCTGCTGACGCTTATCTACGCCGTGTTTCTGGTTATCCGCACAAGCCTCTCCGGCATTGATGTGCCGGGATACGCCTCCCTCATGGTGGCGACCCTGTTCTTCGGCGCACTGCAGCTCATATCGCTCGGTGTTTTGGGCGAATATGTCGGCCGAATTCTCACCGAGACGAAGCAGCGCCCCATCTACGTGGTCCGCGAAAAGGTCGGCTTCGAGGATCGCGTGGGCAGTGAGGAAGTTCGCTGATGGAACGCGCAATCTATGATCGCATGGCCGAGCTTGACAGCCGGCACTGGTGGTTTGTCTCCAGACGCCGCATCCTTTCCGACCTTATCGAGCGCAAGGTGCCGCTGCCCTCCGGGGCTCGCATACTCGAGATCGGCTGCGGAACCGGACATAATTTCGATATGCTGAGCCGCTTTGGCCACGTCGACGCGATCGAGGTCGACGAAGGCGCGCGGGCGCTCGCCACCCGGCGGCTTGGGCGGGAGGTCGGCACGGCGCCGCTTCCCGCGCTTCCCGGTGTTCCCGACGGCAACTACCACCTCGTCGCCCTGCTCGATGTGCTTGAGCATATCGAAGAGGATCGGGCGTCGCTCGCCAGCATCAGGCATAAGCTCGCTCCCGGCGGCCGCATTCTTCTCACGGTGCCGGCGAACCAATGGATGTGGAGCGCGCATGACGAGGCCCATCATCACCATCGGCGATACTCCAAGCAAAGGCTCGCCCGCGTGATCAAGGAGGCGGGTCTCAGGGCCGAGACGATCACCTATTTCAACAGCCTGCTGTTCCCGCTCGCGGCGGCAGCTCGGATTGCCGGCAAGCTCACGGGCAAGAAGGAGAGCGACGATCGAATGCCCGCCGCGCCGGTCAACACTGTGCTCGGCGGCATCTTCAGCCTCGAGCGCCATCTGGTTGGGCGGGTGCCGCTGCCTGCAGGCGTTTCGCTGGTGGCCGTTCTTTCCTGACACTTTCCGGGCAGAGGCAGGAGTCGATTTCGCGGTGTTCCGGGACCGATCAGGCCTTTTTTCTATGGTGGAGACCTTGATGCACGGATCAGGCTGGTTCAGCCTGATCCGATCAAGGTCTAGCGCTCCACTCGGAACAGCACGCTTCTGCCGCTTTGCCAGACCGGGCGGAGGCCGCGCGCGAGACGGGGGTCATAAGGCGGCGGGCTGATCAGCCAGACATAATCGAAGCCGGCGCGCGGGAATTGTGCAAGCGCTTGGTTGATCGGCCGCCAGATCTCACCCCGACACTTCCTCGAAGTGACGATTTGTGAGGGATCCTGCGTGAAGGGTGAGCCTGCGCGATAGTGGACGCGCAGCAACTGAGCCCCAGCCATCACCCACTGGTCGTTCGAAAAAGCGCGTCTGCGGACGAGCGCGAGGGCTGGAAGGTGACGAAGCCGGGACATCGCCCAAGGGGACCGGCAGCTCTCCCCCACGAAGCTCACCAACTTCGCGCCGACCGGCACATGCTGGAGCGCTGCAAGCTCCTTGTCATAGCGTTGGTCTTCGATCCAGAAGCTCGCCGTTGTGGCTGCCGTCCGAACCAAAAAAAAGGCGAGCCCGCCGATGGCCAGCGTTTGTGCCAGCCGGCGCGTCGCCCCCTCCCGCAAGCGAATGCCGATAACGGCTACCGCGATCAGATAAGGGACCAGCCGCATGTCCGCGTAGGCGGAGCCGAACACGATCCGCGGAAGCAGCGCGAAAACGATCGCCAGAAAGATCGCGGATGCGGCGAGATTGCGCGAATATTCGAGCTTGCGGTGCAACAAGCCGAAGATGAGGAGAAGGGCAATCACGCCGAGCGCCGCCAGGTCGAAGATCTCCCAGCGATCGCGCAGGGCCATCAGCAGCCAGTCCAGCTTCCGGTTCCAGTTGAACCAGTCGGTCGTCCGACCGACGGCGTGGCCTCCGCCGCGCCACAGCAACATCAGGAGAAGTGGCGGAGCCAGCGCGAGGCACTGAAGCGCCGCTTGGACCCCGGCCCGCAGCAACGGCTGCTTGCGATCCACCTGGCGAACGAGTTCGGCCGAAAAGGCCATCACTCCGAGCGTTCCCCACCCGAAGGTGTGCGTTACCCAGATGACGATTGAGATCGGCACGAACAGGAGGATACGAAGCTTGAGCCTGCCCAACCGCGCGAGCCTCAGCCATAAGCCAACCGCCAGAAAGGCAAAGGCCATGGAAAGCGCGAAGTTCACGAAGCCGAAGTTGAACGGATAGCCATAAGCGAAAGGAAGGGCGAACAGTGCGGTCGGAGGAACCCGTCCGGCCACTTCGCGGGCCACCCAGAGGAAGCTGGCTGCCGTCAACGCGGGGATCGCGAGCACAATGAGCTTCACTGCCAGCTCCAGCCCGAAAAGCTTCGCCAGCGGCACCACCAGGAGATCGACACCAAGATTGCCGATCAATGCCCATCGGAAGTCATAGAACAGCTGGAGGCTCGGAGCTTCGGCAAGGTCCAACTGCACCCGATAGCGGCCCATGTGGCCCGGCAGGTCCACGAGCGGTGGTATTTCCGGCCAGAGCAGCGGCAAAGCAGAGAGCAACACCAGGGCGCCCAAGAAAAACGGTTGTTCCCAAAAGCCGGCTGGGTACGCGCCTTCGCTCTGACGGGTGGCGATCGGGGGCATTTTGGCTCTGCTTGGGAAGGTGAGCGCGCTGACTTCTCCGAACAGGGCGAAAGATCAACCGAAATTTGAGCGGGAAGCTTAGTCCCCGTTGCCGGCGAGCGTGCTCATTCCTGCAGCTGCCGTTTGAGCGGTGGGCGCTCAGGCCTGGATTTGGGCCGCGCGTAGCGCGTGTTCGAGGTCGCGGGAGCGGAAGGGCTTCTGGAGAACGGGGGCCCACTGGTATTCCTCGGCTATTCCCTGCACACCGTAGCCGGTAGCGAATAAAAAGGGGATGCCTCGCTCCCGGAGCGCATTGGCGACCGGAAAGCTCGCCTCCCCCGCCAGGTTGACGTCGAGCATCGCGAGGTCGAACGAGCCTTCCCGGGCGAGCGATAAAGCCGGTCCGAGCCGGCTTGCCAGCCCCGCGACTTCGTGGCCGAGATCGAGCAGCATGTCCTCGATATTCATCGCCACGAGCATTTCATCCTCGACTACGAGGATGCGAAGCGGCCACTCAGTCAAAGCTCGCCTCCCGCGCCTGAATGGCAGCACATGATGCCTCGATCATGCAGCACACCCCGTCCGGCTCGAAGATCAGTTGCGCCAAACCGCCGAGATCGGCCGCCAACCCCTTCTCGATGAGCCGAGATCCGAAGCCACGTCGATTGGGCTGCACCACGGGCGGGCCGTGCCGCTCCTTCCAGGTCATGCGAACGGTTCCAGCTTGAACGCCCCAATCGATCGAAACCGTGCCTCCCTCGGCAGAAAGGGCGTCGTATCCCGACGCTATTCTTAGATAACGCTCTGGCCTGCATCAGCAAAGTTTAGAATAAGTTGCGTGCGCGCGCCAAGCCCAACGCCAATGCCTAGGCCAAAGCGGCGAGCTTCTCCTCGGCGAGCCGGTCAAGCTCCGCCCTGCTCTTTTTCTCCGCCGCGGATTTCAGCTGTCCGCAGGCGGCCATGATGTCGCGGCCGCGCGGGCGGCGCACCGGCGCGCTGATCCCCGCTTCGAAGATGATGTCCGAGAAGCGCTGCACGCGCTCGTCGGACGAGCATTCATAAGGCGCACCCGGCCAGGGGTTGAACGGAATGAGGTTCACCTTGGCAGGAAGCTTGTACTTGCGAATGAGGCGAACAAGCTCGCGCGCATCCTCGTCGCTGTCGTTCTTGTCCTTCAGCATGACATATTCGAAGGTGATGCGGCGGGCATTGTTGGCACCGGGATAGTCGGCGCAGGCCTGGAGCAGTTCCTCGATTCCATATTTGCGGTTCAAGGGCACGATCTCGTCGCGCACCTCCTTGGTCACGGCATGGAGTGACACTGCAAGGTTGACGCCGATTTCTTCGCCGGCCTTTTCCATCATTGGAACCACGCCGGAAGTTGACAGTGTGATCCGGCGCTTGGAGAGCGCGAGCCCGTCGCCGTCCATCACGATTCTGAGGGCGTCGCGGACATTGTTGAAGTTGTAGAGTGGCTCTCCCATCCCCATCATCACGATGTTCGAGAGGAGACGTCCCTCCGGCTGCGAAGGCCATTCAGCAAGAGAGTCGCGCGCAAGCATGACTTGGCCGACGATCTCGCCAGCGGTAAGATTACGCACCAGGCGCATAGTGCCGGTGTGGCAGAAGCGGCAATTGAGCGTGCAGCCGACCTGGCTCGACACGCAAAGCGTTCCGCGGTCGGCATCGGGAATGAAGACCATCTCGAAATCATGGCCGTCGTCTGTCTTCAGCAGCCATTTGCGCGTGCCGTCAGTGGAAACCTGCTGCACGACGACGTTGGGGCGACCGATCTTGAACCGCTCGGCAAGCCAGGCGCGCTGAGGTTTGGCGATGTCGCTCATCACCTCGAAATCCGTCGCGCCGCGGTTGTAGATCTGGTGCCAAAGCTGCTTGGCACGGAGCTTCGCCTGCTTTGCCTCCATGCCAGCCTCGATCAACGCGTCGCGAATGGCATCGCGGGAAAGGCCCACAAGCGCCACGCGCCCGTCATCGCTCACCACCTCTGGGCGTGGAACGGGAACCGGGTCAATATGCCCGGGGATGCTCATCAATGATGTCATATGCCGCTCATTTAGTACGGAAGCGGCAGTTTTGCTAGGCCGTGGGAGACGCCGCGCTGGCACCATGGCCGCCGCTTCCCAGATGGACCAAAGTTTCAACCCCGTCCTCGATGCAGACCACGGAGCCTTGTGGGAGAGCTTCGGCAAGCGGCGCACGGCAATCGGGACGCTGCGGCGCCCCGGTTACGAGGCCCCGAAGCACGCGGGACGAGATCCCATGCATGATCACCAATCGATCTCTAGCCGCTGAGGCGTGCTCGCCGAGCCAGGCCTGGAGGCGTACGGCAATGTCGTCATACCACTCGCCGCCGGGTGGCTGGAGCCTGAAAAAGCTGCTCGATCGGTCAACGAACTCGCCCACCTCGGCGAAGATGTCCCGGTAGTAGCGACCACCCCAGGCGCCCATGTCCATTTCGCGAAGACGGTTGTCGGTGCGGACACCCTTCCAATCGAGCTCCAGATGCTCTGCCACGATTGCGAGCGTCTGAAGCGTGCGGCCGCTCGGCGACGCCCAGAGCTCGAGGTCAGGCCTCGGGCCCAGGTGGATGCGCAGAGATCGCCCTATTCTATCCGCCTGCGCGAAGCCCGCCCGCGTGAGCGGCGTGTGGGGCGCATCGCCCTGCATCCGCGCAGCGGCGTTGAACACGGTTTCACCATGTCGCGCAATGAAGAGGCGGCGCGCCATCAGCCCCGCCGGGCACAGCTGATGGCGGCGGCGTCGATCGCCGTTGCGGCGCCGCGGAGCTGGTATAGATCGCGGACCAGGGCGCCAGTCACCGAACGAGTCTCCACGATCATGTCAATGCCGGTCCGCAAAGCCGAGACGATTTCGGCGTCGGCGCGTCGGTCCGGAGCCCAGGCGTTGTTGCCGGCGCCGACCAGCTGGAAAGTGCGGCCGTCGATCCGAAGGAGCACCGCCGACTGCGGCCTTTTCTGCCGGCTGAGCCGAATGTGGAGCTGCCCACCGGTACCGCGCGCGGGCCAGTAACCGACCGAGGCAAATGGCTTCCAATTCTCGGCACGACGGGCACGAAGGGGCTCTGCGATGGCAAAGCACCGGCGAGGATCTTCTTTCCGAAATGCGCCCCAATGCGAGAAGATCCCAAGGGACTCCCGCTGGCCCAGGACGGGAGACGACAGTCCAGACAGCACGAGGAAGGCGAGGAATGCGCGCACGTTGCGGGTTTGATCAACGGTTTGTTGCAATTTGGCAACAGGAAAACGCCTTTATCTGGCATTCATGCAACTTCTACTCAAGTGAGGCGCTTGGGCCTGCCGTTCCCACTCGGGATAAAACAAAACAACGGAGCTAAAAAAATGCGTAAATATGTTCTGGCCGCCCTCCTGGCGGGCGGCTTTGCCGCGCCTGCATTGGCACAGCCGGTCGGCGAGGCCTCTCCCTTCACCGGCTTCCGGGTCGAAGGTCTTCTGGGCTACGGCCAGCTCGGGACGGGCGAGGATCCCGACACAGGCGTCGAGAATGACGACCAGCGCGATGAGTCGATTGAAGGCGCCGTGTTCGGCGTCGGCGTGGGCTACGACTTCGATCTCGGCGGCTTTGTCGCCGGCGTAGAGGGCGAGTTCACGGAATCCACCGGCGAGCAGGAGAATGACGAGACCATCAACGGGATCAACTTCACCTCCAGCATTGAAACCGGTCGCGACCTCTACGTCGGCGGCCGCCTCGGCTTCGTTGCCACCCCAACCACGCTCGTATACGCCAAGGCTGGCTACACCAACACCAGCATCGAAGCCAATACCGAGGGCAACAACCAGCGCTTCGAACTCGACAGCAACATCGACGGCTATCGGATCGGTGCCGGCGTTGAACAGCTGTTCGGTCCGAACGCCTTCGGCAAGATCGAGTATCGCTATTCGAACTACAACAACCTCGACTTCAGCGACGACTTCGATATCGACAACTTCCGGTCGGAAGATTTCGACACCGACATCGACGTGGACCGTCACCAGGTGCTGGTCGGCCTCGGCTTCCGCTTCTAACCGCTCCTTCGAGGCGGCAGAGCAGCAGGCGTTCTCTGCTGCTCTGCCTTGCAACGGGAGAAACAGGGCCGGGGCGCTACGCTCCGGCCCTTTTTTCGCGGCGCGGCACAACCCCCTAGCCGCGCGGGATAACCCGCTCTACAACTCGGCCAAAGTACCATTGTCGGGGGACCCAATGAAGGCGACGATCGAACGGGCTACGCTCCTCAAGAGCCTCGGCCACGTCCAGTCTGTGGTTGAGCGCAGGAACACGATCCCCATTCTTTCGAACGTGCTCATCGAGGCCAGCGAGGAAGGCGGCATTCGCCTGATGGCAACCGACCTCGATCTCCAGATCAACGAGACCGTCGCGGCGGATGTCACACAGCCCGGCGCAACCACAGTCTCTGCGCACACATTGTTCGACATCGCTCGCAAGCTCCCCGAGGGCAGCCAGGTCGAATTGGCAGCCAGCGAGGGCAAGATGCAGGTGAATGCCGGGCGCGCCCGCTTCAACCTCGCCACGCTGCCGCGCGACGATTTCCCGGTGATCGCAGAAGGGGAGCTTCCCACTCGCTTCGAGCTTCCCGCGGCGACGCTCCGCCAGATAATCGACAAGACCCGCTTCGCCATCTCGACCGAGGAAACGCGCTACTATTTGAACGGCATTTTCCTTCACGTGTCGAATGACGCGCTGCCGGTGCTGAAGGCAGCTGCAACCGACGGGCACCGCCTTGCGCGCGTCACTGTGCCCCGGCCGGACGGCGCCGAAGGCATGCCCGACATCATCATCCCGCGCAAATGCGTGGCCGAGCTTAGGAAGCTCCTGGAAGAGATGGACGGATCCGTTCAGATATCCCTTTCCGAGTCCAAGGTCCGCTTCGGGCTCGGAACCGCGATCCTGACCTCAAAGCTGATCGACGGCACCTTCCCCGATTACAGCCGCGTCATTCCCACGGCCAACGACAAGCTCCTCCGGATCGACCCGCGAAGCTTCGAGGAAGGCGTGGACCGCGTCGCGACGATTGCGAGCGAGAAGACCCGCGCCGTCAAGATGGCGCTGGAGCGGGACCGCATCACGCTTTCCGTGACAAGCCCTGAAAACGGCACCGCGGCCGAGGAAGTGCCCGGCGATTATGGCGCCGACAGCTTCGAGATCGGATTCAACGCCCGTTATCTGCTCGACATCCTCGACCAGATCGAAGGCGACATTGTCGAGGTGCACCTCGCGGACGCAGCCGCCCCAACCCTGCTTCGCGAGAACGACCAGGCGGCGGCACTTTATGTGCTGATGCCGATGCGGGTATAAAGGTGGGTCGAAGTGGTACTTCGACCCAGGCATGACCGCGCTTTCCCGTATCAGTCTTAGCGACTTCCGTTCCTACCCCGACGCGCTGATCCAGCCCGGCGGCGGCTTCGTCGTGCTCACCGGGGAAAACGGCGCGGGCAAGACCAACGTGCTCGAAGCCGTGTCCTTGCTCTCGCCCGGACGCGGCCTGAGGGGTGCGAGCCTGTCCGAGATGGCGCGTAGCGGCGGATCGGGCGGGTTTGCAGTCGCGGCGCGGCTGGCCCTCCCCTCCGCGGCTGAAGCATCGGAAGTGGACATCGGCACTGGCACCACGACAGCCGCACCCGAGCGGCGGCAGGTGCGCATCAATGGGGCATCTGCCGCGGCAACGGCTTTGGCTGAATGGCTATCCGTGCTCTGGCTCACCCCCGCAATGGACAGGTTGTTCCAGGAAGGGGCCGGGGGGCGGAGGCGGTTCCTAGACCGCTTGGCGCTTGCCTTGTCCCCTACTCATGCGGTGCATGCCTCCCGTTATGAAGCCGCGATGCGTGCGCGAAACAAACTCCTGGCAGGGGAAGCGCCGGACCAGGACTGGCTTTCAGCGCTCGAGGCGCGGATGGCGGAGCACGGCGCAGCGGTTGCAGAAGCGCGCGCCGTGACGGTTGCGGCCCTGTCGCAACGCCTGGCGGATGCGCCGGAGGGCGCTTTCGCCCGGCCTGGCCTCTCGCTCAGCGGCTGGAACTTTGGCGGCGAGGAGGCACTGCTGGCTGAACTCAGAAGGGCAAGGAGGCGCGATGCCGCGGCCGGACGGACGCTCGCCGGCCCTCACAGAACCGACCTTCTTGTTACCCACCTCGGAAAGGCGCAGCCGGCGGAGCGTTGCTCGACGGGCGAACAAAAGGCGCTCCTTCTCGGCCTCGTCCTGGCCCATGCAGATCTCGTCGCCGAGCGCATCGGGCGGCGGCCGATCCTTCTCCTGGACGAAGTTGCGGCGCATCTCGATCCAAGCCGGCGTGCAGCTCTGTTCGAGCGCTTGGAAGCAGCGGGCGGTCAGGTCTGGATGACGGGCACCGAAACATCGCTTTTCGCCGGAATCGGCGCCAGCGCAAGCATGCTGGAGCTCAGCGGAGGCGGGGTCTACCCTGCTCCGTCACGGGTTACGTGAACGCATCCGCTCCCCAAAACCGGCCGGGGAGATGCTCGACAACCTCCCGGGCCGGGATGGCCCGACTCGGCTTATTTCCTTGGGTTTCACGGCTCGGATGGCTATATCCTCGCCATGGCAACATCCCCACAAGAAAACTCCTACGGCGCAGAATCGATCAAGGTCCTGAAGGGGCTCGATGCGGTCCGGAAACGCCCCGGAATGTATATCGGCGACACTGATGATGGCTCGGGCCTCCACCACATGGTGTTCGAGGTTTCCGACAATGCGATTGACGAAGCACTCGCCGGCCACTGCGATCTCATCCAGATCACGCTCAACCCCGACGGTTCGGTTTCGGTCGAGGACAATGGCCGCGGCATCCCCACCGGCATCCATAAGGGCGAGGGCGTCTCGGCTGCCGAGGTCATCATGACGCAGCTCCATGCCGGCGGCAAATTCGAGAACACGTCCGACGACAACGCTTACAAGGTTTCGGGCGGGCTGCACGGCGTCGGTGTCTCGGTCGTCAACGCGCTTTCGGAGTGGCTCGAGCTGACCATCTGGCGGGATGGCGAGGAGCATTGGATGCGCTTTCGCAACGGCGACGCCGAAGCTCCGCTGAAGATGGTCGGTCCCGCCCCCGAAGGAAGAAAGGGCACCAAGGTGACCTTTTTGCCATCGCCCAACACCTTCAAGATCGTCGAGTTCGACTTCGACAGGCTCGAACATCGCTTCCGCGAGCTCGCCTTCTTGAATTCCGGCGTGAGGCTGCTCCTGACCGACGCCCGCCACGAGGAAGAAAAGACGGTCGAGCTCTTCTACGAGGGCGGCATCGGGGCATTCGTTCGCTATCTGGACCGGGCAAAGACTGCGCTCATCCCCGACCCGATTTCGGTGACCGGCCAGCGCGAAGACATCGGCATCGAAGTCGCGCTCGAATGGAACGACAGTTATTACGAGCAGGTCCTCTGCTTCACCAACAACATTCCCCAGCGCGACGGCGGCACCCATCTCGCCGCCTTCCGCGCAGCGCTCACCCGCACGCTCAACAATTATGCCGAGAAATCCGGCGTTCTCAAAAAAGAGAAGGTGAGCCTCACCGGCGACGACATGCGCGAGGGGCTGACGGCGATCGTGTCGGTCAAGCTCCCGGATCCGAAGTTCGGCTCCCAGACCAAGGACAAGCTCGTCTCCTCCGAAGTCCGCCAGCCGCTCGAAAGCCTGATGGCGGACAAGATGTCCGATTGGCTCCAGGAAAATCCGCAGCACGCGCGCACGATCGTCCAGAAGATCATCGATGCGGCCGCAGCTCGGGAAGCGGCTCGCAAGGCCCGGGAGCTCACTCGCCGCAAGGGAGTGATGGATATCGCCTCGCTTCCGGGCAAGCTCGCCGATTGCCAGGAGCGGGATCCTTCCAAGTGCGAGCTCTTCCTCGTCGAGGGTGACTCGGCCGGTGGCTCGGCAAAGCAGGGACGGGACCGTCACGTGCAGGCCATCCTGCCGCTCAAGGGCAAGATCCTGAACGTCGAGCGCGCCCGCTTCGACCGCATGCTTTCTTCGAAGGAGGTCGGAACGCTCATCCAGGCGATGGGCACTGGCATTGGCCGCGACGACTTCAACATCGACAAGCTGCGCTATCACAAGATCGTCATCATGACGGACGCCGATGTCGACGGCGCCCACATCCGGACACTTCTGCTTACCTTCTTCTACCGGCAGATGCCGCAGATCATCGAGCGCGGCCATCTCTACATCGCCCAGCCGCCGCTTTACAAAGTCGCGAAAGGGCGATCCGAGGTTTATCTCAAGGACGATTCCAAGCTTGATCAA
>JADDQD010000190.1 GCA_016781555.1 Pseudomonadota bacterium
ATATGGCCCTTGGCGAGAACGGCGACCCGAAGTTCGGGGGCAAGATTGAGCGCGGCGCTGAGCCCCGCGGCGCCCGATCCAATGATTACGACGTCGAAGGCGCGTTCAGCCATGCGGGTTGGTGGCTCTTGTAAGGTTCAGGAAAACGTCTTCCAGATCAGCTTCACGCGTCGAGACATCGACGATTCCGAAGCCGTGGCGCTGAAGAGCTGCGAGCACTTCGCCGGCGTTGACCCTGTCCTTGCGGTAAGTGATGGCCACCGTCCGCTCCGAGATCATAGCGATTTTGTCGAAGCACGATGCTTCCGGTACAGCGCTGATGTCGCGATCAACGGTCACCTCCACCGCCTTTTCCTGCGCCATCCCAACCAGGCTACGGGTGGTTTCATTCGCAATCAACTGGCCGTGGTTGATGATCGCAATGCGGTCGCAGAGCTGCTCCGCCTCTTCCAGATAGTGCGTGGTGAGGACCACGGTCACGCCCTCGGCATTGAGGCTCCGCACGTAGCTCCAAAGCTGTTGACGAAGTTCGATATCCACCCCGGCGGTTGGCTCGTCGAGGACCAGGATGGGGGGCGAATGCACCATCGCTTTGGCGACCAGCAGCCGGCGCTTCATTCCGCCGGAGAGCGTTCGCGAATAAGCATTGGCCTTGTCCTGAAGGTGGACGGCACGGAGAAGTTCGGTTGTGCGCCGTTTCTCTTTCGAAACTCCATAGAGGCCCGCTTGAAGCTCAAGCGTCTCGGCGGGGGTGAAAAACGGGTCGAAGACGATCTCCTGTGGGACGATCCCGATCGAGGCTTTTGCGTTTCGCGGTTGCCGGTCGATGTCGAAGCCCCAGATAGAAGCAGTGCCGGCTGTTTTGTTGACGAGGCCCGCGAGGATGTTGATAAGGGTCGACTTGCCCGCGCCATTCGGTCCGAGAAGCCCAAAAATCTGCCCTTGTGGGACGTCGATGCTGACGCCTTCCAGCGCGCGCTTGCCGCCCGCATAGGTTTTCTGAAGGTCGCGAATGGAAATCGCGGCGAAGGCTTCGGTCATGCCGGAAGCCTCTAACTGGTGCGGGGGGCAAAGCATAGGCGCTCTTGGGACACGGCGCACGGGCAGGGCCTGAGCGGATGGACCGTCGCGCATTGTCTGCCCCAGCCTCCATTGCTAAGGCGCAGCGATGAGCAACGACCCTGACGTTCCTGAAGTAAGCTATGTTGGGACGCCTCGCGTCGCCTGCGATGGAGCCTCCAACCTGCATCCGGCGCTCGGCCATCCCCGCGTCTACTTGCAGATCGACGAAAAGGGTTACGTTGAATGCGGCTATTGCGACAAGAGGTTCATCCTGAAGGGCGGGGCGGCGGACCGGACCTCGGCCTAACCAGCATCCAAGTCGCACAGTCAGCCAATCAGCGCGCTATGGAGGCAAGGACCGATCACGTCCTGCCGTGCATGACCCCTTAGACTTTGCACATGTGGCCCTTATATCGGGCGTATGAACACGATCCCCGATCCTCGCCGCTTCCTCTACCGCCCGGAAGGGCTTGATCCTGAAACCGCCCAGCGCCTCACCGCGGAAGCGCTGAAGAACTGCGACGATGGGGAACTTTATCTTCAATATACCGCGTCCGAGAGCTTCAGCTTCGATGACGGCCGCTTGAAGGCCGCCGACTTCAACACCCAGGCCGGCTTCGGCCTTCGCGGCGTGTCGGGTGAGACTACCGCCTTTGCGCAAGCCAATGAGCTCTCGGAAGGCGCCATCCGGCGCGCTGCCGAAACAATGGCTGTCCTTGATCCTTCAAAGGGCCCCAAACCAGGGGCGCCGCGGCGGACCAACAGCGTCCTCTACACCGATGCCGATCCGCTTGGGCTGATCCCTTTCGCACAGAAGGTTGCGCTTTGCCAAAACGTGGATGCGGCTGCGCGCGCGCGTGACCCACGCGTTCGCCAGGTTTCCGTCTCCCTCGGAGGTTCGTGGAGCGTCATCGAGATCGTTCGTGCCGATGGCTTCATTGCCCACGACGTGCGACCACTCGTTCGGCTCAACATCTCGATCGTGGTGGAGCAGAACGGGCGGCGGGAGAGCGGCTTTCACGGCCTCGGCGGGCGCTACCTTTATGACGACCTGTTCAGTCCCGAGACCTGGAACCGGGGAATCGACATCGCGCTTGCCCAGGCGTTGGTGAACCTCGACTCCGTTCCCGCTCCTGCAGGCGAGATGACGGTTGTGCTCGGCCCCGGCTGGCCCGGCGTCCTCCTTCACGAAGCCATCGGCCACGGACTTGAAGGCGATTTCAATCGCAAGGGGACGTCCGCCTTTTCCGGCCGGATCGGCGAACGGGTTGCAGCCCCAGGAGTGACCGTGGTCGACGACGGTTCGATCGGCGCGCGGCGCGGCTCGCTGACCATCGACGACGAGGGGACCCCGACCCAGTGCAATACTTTGATTGAGGACGGCATCCTCAAGGGCTACATCCACGATCGGTTGAATGCCCGCCTGATGGGAGTGGAACCGACCGGCAACGGACGCCGCGAGAGCTTCGCGCACGCGCCGATGCCGCGCATGACCAACACCTTCATGCTCGGCGGCAAGGATGATCCGCGCGAGATCCTCGCCCGCGCCAAGAATGGTATCTACGCAAAAAGCTTTGGCGGCGGCCAAGTCGATATCACGAGCGGCAAGTTCGTCTTTTCGTGCACGGAGGCGTACCGGATCGAGAACGGCAAGCTCGGAGCTCCGATCAAGGGAGCAACCTTGATCGGAGACGGGCCGACGGTTCTGACCAAGGTGGCCGCCATCGGCAACGACATGGCGCTGGACGAGGGCATCGGGGTCTGCGGAAAGGGTGGGCAGTCGGTGCCGGCGGGTGTGGGCCAGCCGACCTTGCTGATTGAAGGCTTGACGGTCGGCGGCACCGCCGCCTGATGGTAGCTTGGTAGTGGCCTTAGTTGAACTCGCCACCTTTCACAGCCCGGTTTCCGCCGAGATGGCGCGCGGCAGGCTCGCGGCGGAAGGAATCGAGGCGGTGCTTTTCGACGGCGGTCTCTCGAGCCTTGGGCTCGGAATGATGGCGCCGGCACGGCTCATGGTCGAGGAAGAGGATCTCGCCTTGGCGGGAGCCGTTCTGGCGGAGGATCAGCGCTGAAGATAGCGCTGGATTGGCGTCAGATCGTAGCCGGCCTGAACCGCCTTTCGCATCAATTCTTCCGCAGGATCGCCTTGCTGCGCACGCGCGAGCGCCCACAGGAAAATCGAGCGCGTGCCCGACTTGCAGAAGGCGATCACTGCGCCCTCGGCCGAGCGGAGGGCTTCGGCCATGGCGTCCACTTGGTCTCCTGAAAAGCCGCCTGCCACCGGAATGTGCCGATAGTCGAGGCCTGCGGCGCGAGCCGCTGCCTCGACTTCGAGTGAAGAGGGCTGGTTCGGCTCCTCACCGTCCGGACGATTGTTGACGATCATGGTGACGCCTTCGGCTTTGAGCGGCGTCATCTGCTCGGCGCGGATCTGCCCTCCCACCAGCGTGCGTTCGTCAACTCGGCTCAACATGGCTTTCCCCCTCAAAGCTTCGGATCGCCTCCACGAAGGCCGCACCATAGCGGTCGAGCTTCGTTTCACCGACGCCTGACACCCGCGCTAGCGCCGCAAGGCTGGTTGGCTTGCGGTCTGCCATTTCGCGCAAGGTGCTGTCGTGAAAGATCACGTAGGGCGGAACGCCGGCCTGCCTTGCCAGGTCGCGCCGACAAGCACGGAGCGCATCGAACAAGGGTTCGCCGTCGCCGGGTGCTGTGGTGTCGCGCCGGCGCGCGCGGCGCTGGCGCTTTGGAGGCAGGACCAGCTCAAGCTGGTCTTCACCCTTGAGGATGCCGCGCGCGGCGGGCCCGAACGAAAGGCCGCCATAGTCGTCCGCCCGCAGCGCATCGCGCGCCATCAGCGCACGGGCGACAGGTTTCAGGAGACCAAGTTCCTCCTCATTGGCGATACCGAAGACGGAGAGCCGATGGTGACCGAAGCCAAGGATCTTGTCAGTCTCGCGGCCCGCGAGCACGTCCGTCAGATGGCCGATGCCGAAGCGCATCTCCGTTCGGAATGCCGCCGAGAGGAGCTTGCGCGCGATTTCGGTGGCGTCCAGGGTAGTCGGGGCAGTGAGGCAGTTATCGCAATTGCCACAGGCTTTCGGCGGTGCCTCGCCGAAGTGCCGGAGGAGCAAAGTTCGCCGGCACTCAGGGGTCTCTACCAGAGCGGCAAGTGCGTTGAGACGCTGGCGCTCGCCGGCGCGCCGCTCGGCCGGCACTTCGGTTTCGATGCGCCGGCGGGCGCGCGAGAAATCCTCTGCGCCCCAGAAGAGCCAAGCCTCGGCGGGCTCGCCGTCGCGGCCGGCCCGGCCAGTTTCCTGGTAATAAGCCTCGATGGACTTGGGCAGGCCGGCATGAGCGACGAACCGCACGTCGGGCTTGTCGATGCCCATCCCGAACGCGATTGTGGCAACCATGACCATGTCTTCGGATTGGACGAAAGCGGACTGATTGCGGGCGCGCACTTTAGGGTCGAGCCCGGCATGGTACGGGAGCACGATGCGGCCACCCTGTGCGAGCTGCTCGGCGAGCTTCTCGGTCGCGGCTCGGCTCGGCGCGTAGATGATGCCGGGGCCGGAATGCTCGGCAAGCAGCGCCTTCAATTGTGACGTCACACCGTCTCGGGGACGGACATGATAGCGTATATTCGGCCTGTCGAAGCCCGCCAGAACGAGCCCTTCTTCAGGGATGCCGAGCTGGATGAGAATGTCGGCGCGCGTCTGCCGATCCGCAGTCGCCGTGAGGGCCAGCCGTGGAACTTCGGGAAAGCTGTCCAGCAGCGGCCGCAGGAGCCGGTAGTCAGGGCGAAAGTCGTGGCCCCACTCCGAAACGCAATGGGCCTCGTCTATGGCGATGAGCGCGAGCGGGACGCTTGCAAAAAGGTCCCTGAAGGACTGCCCGGACGCACGCTCGGGCGCAACATAGAGGAGGTCGAGCTCACCACGGCGGAGGCGTTGGATCGTCTCCTGGCGCTCTGCACCGTCCTCGGCGGAGGTGAGCGCGGCCGCCTTGATCCCGAATGCTGCCGCTGAACGGATCTGGTCGTGCATCAAGGCGATAAGCGGCGAGACAACGAGCGCAGTGCCGGGTCGGGCGAGCGCGGGCACCTGGTAACATAGCGACTTGCCTGCCCCGGTTGGCATCACGGCCAGCGTGTGGCGGCCGGACATGACACGATCCACCACCTCGTGTTGGAACCCACGAAAGCCGGCAAAGCCAAATGTACTCCGCAGGATCGCAAGCGGGTCGGTCACCTCCGCCATTTACCCGCTCGGCACAATCCTCGTCGAGCGGCATTCCCTGGCAAAAAAACAGGGTTCACTCGGCCGCCTGCGCTTCTTGCTCTTCGCGCTCGCTCTGCTGCCTTGCCCACATTTCGGCGTACAGGCCGCCTCTGCGGAGGAGTTCGGGGTGCGTGCCGCGTTCGGCGACACGGCCTCCGTCGAGCACCACGATCTGGTCGGCCTCGACGATGGTCGACAGGCGGTGCGCAATCACGATCGAGGTGCGCCGGGCCGCGACGCTGCGGAGCGTTTCCTGGATTGCGGCTTCGGTGCGGCTGTCCAGCGCGCTGGTGGCTTCATCCAGGATCAGGATCGGCGGGTCCTTGAGGAGGGTCCGTGCAATCGCCACGCGCTGCTTTTCGCCCCCCGACAGCTTCAGTCCGCGCTCGCCCACCTGAGCGTCATAGCGAAGCGGAAGTTCCAGAATGAAATCGTGTATCGAAGCGCCCTTTGCGGCCGCGACGATCTCGTCCTGACTTGAGCCTTCCCAGCCGTAGCCGATATTGTAGCCAATGGTGTCGTTGAACAAGACCGTGTCCTGGGGGACGATGCCCAAAGCTGCGCGAAGGCTCGCCTGGCCGACCTGCGAGATGTCTTGATCGTCGATCGTGATCCGCCCGGATGTCGGCTCGTAGAAGCGGAAAAGAAGACGCGAGAGCGTCGATTTACCGGCCCCGGAAGGCCCCACGATGGCGAGCATCGTTCCAGGCTTTACGTCGATGTCGACACCCTTCAGGATCGGCCGCTCGGGATCATAGCCGAAATGCACGTCTTCGAAGCGGACCCGACCGGCATGGACGCGAAGGTCCGGCGCGCCGGGCGGGTCCTGCACTTCGGCGGGCGTGTCGATGATTCCGAACATCGCCTCCATGTCGATGAGACCCTGCCGGATCGTGCGGTAAACCCATCCGAGCATGTCCAGCGGCCGGAAGAGCTGAGCAAGCAAGGTATTCACCAGCACCACGTCACCCGTGGTGAAAGCGCCCCGGCTCCATCCCCACACCGTGTAAGCCATCGCGCCCGCCATCATCAGGTTCGTGATCAGCGACTGGCCGACGTTGAGCCAGGCCAGCGACGTCTCGTTCTTGACGGCAGCGTTGGCGAAGGCCTTCAGCGCCGTGCCGTAACGCCGCGCTTCCCGGTCCTCCGCGTTGAAATATTTGACCGTCTCGTAATTGAGAAGCGAGTCGACGGCGCGCGCGATCGTCTGGTTGTCGACCTCGTTCATTTCGCGCTGCAGCCGCGAGCGCCATTCGGTGACGGTGCGCGTGAACCAGATATAGCCAATCACCATGACGAGGGTCGCCACAACCAGCCCAGGTCCAAACTTGATGCCGAAGATGACGCAGATCGCGACCAGCTCGATAACCGTCGGCGCGATGTTGAACAGAAGAAAGTACAGCATCATGTCGATGCTCTTGGTGCCGCGCTCCACGATCTTGGTGAGCGCGCCCGTCCGCCGTTCCAAATGGTAGCGCAGGGAAAGGCCATGAACGTGGCGAAACACGTTTTCCGCCAGGTGCCGGGCCCCGTTCTGACCGACACGCTCGAAAATCGCGTTTCGAACATTGTCAAAGAACACGCCGCCAAAACGCGCGCCCGCATAAGCGAGCACCAAGGCGATCGCCAGGCCAACCGCTTCGTCCATGCCGGCCGACATGCGGTCAATGACCGCCTTGTAGGCAAAAGGCATGCTGAGCGTTGCGCTTTTGGCAACGAACACGAGCAGCAGCGCAATAAGCACACGGGATCGCAGAGCCGGCTCGTGCTTTGGCCAAAGATAAGGGAGGAAGCGCCGAAGCGTGCTCCAGCCGGCAGGCCGTGCCGCTTCCTTCGTGGTTGGGGAGGACATCCGGACCTAAATAGGCACTTACGTTGGCGTCACCAAGTTATGGAGGCGAAACAACAGGAACAACAAATAGATTCAGCGGTTTGGGCCTTAGCAGAGCGGAGGCGGTTGTATGGGCCCGGCATTTTACGTGATGGCGATTCTCGGTTGCGGTGAGGCGGACAACGCCTGTGAGCCCGTGAGCACCCTGGCAACTCGCTTTGAGAGCGCGCAAGCGTGCGAAGCGGCTACGGTTGACGCCATCGAGCGTGCCGGAGACATCCTCTACCCGGTAGTGGTCGCGCAGTGCCGTCCGGCCAAGACCGCAGTCAGCCAGAAGCTTTGGGCTGACGAGGTCAAAATTCCAGAGGCGCAGCAGCCGGCCCGTGTCCGGCGCGCAGTTTTCGCCCAGAAAGCGAGCCGCAGCTAAGCCAAATACTGTCGGGCTGGGTTAGCCTGATTCACCCAGAAGCTTGCATTACCATGCGCGGCGTCATCGCGAGCGAATGCGAAGCGCACGCGGCGTGTCTTGATAAGCGCAGCAGGCATCAAGCGGCGGCCGCATCGACCGCCAGCCGTGGCAACGAACCATGGCGTCACCTCCGATCGAGACCGGCTTTTCTCGCACCCCGCAGGTTGGTCGCCGCGGCGCTACGCGCCTCACGGTGACGCGCCCATTTCGGATGCACGCTGCAGCCTGGCGGCCCGATCGGGAGCGGTCGCAGCTTAAGGTCAGATCGCCCCGCTGACTGAGATCGAAAAGATCGGTCCCCCCGCCCGTCGGCGTCGCTCCACGAACCCGATCGGCCCAGTCCGACGCCCGCTGAAGACGGTACGGTCCAGCACGTTTTTACCGCCCAAAATGTTGCCGACCGTGCCTCGTAAGGTGAGACCGAGCACGTCCTTGTGCTCGGCGAACACTGCGCCGAAGACGGGCCCCTCGGTGAAAAATGCAATTTCGCCCAGGCGGAAGTTGGGTGCCGAGCGATTGTGCGCGGCGTTGCCGCCCCAGGCCCAGTCGGTCCCCGGTACATCCCGGCGAAGCGAGACCTCGACGCTCCGAAGCGTGCTGCCGCTGATCTCCCTTCGATCGCCGGTCAGGGGGTCTTCCACGGATGAGGTCTGCAGGTTGAGCCGAGCGTCGAGCTTGGCGCCGCGCCAACCCAGCGGATCGAAAAGCAGCGTCGTTCTCGTCTCGACGCCGTAGACGGTGGCGCTTACGAGGTTCCCGGGCGATTCTCCCTTCTCGCCGATCGGGACCTGATCGACGATGTCGCTGATCAGCCTGCCGTAAATGCGCAATGTGGTCGAGCCAAAGCGTCCCAGGTTTCGGTTCGCAGTCAAGGCGATCTGCCAGCTTTGCGGCGGCACGAGATTGGGGTTTCCGGCGTTGCGGTTTTCGTTCGACAGGTTCTCCGTGGCGAGGAAGTCGAAGAAGTTGAGCTGCCCCACCTCCCGCTCGACCTTCCCGGTAACGTCCAGCACTGGGGACACCTTCCACGCCGCCGAAACAAAGCCCTTGGGCCGGTAGAACGTCCGGGACGCCTCCTGCTGCCCGCTCAGACTAAGCTTCGAATATTCTGCGCCAAGTGAAGCTTGGAGCGAGACGCTGGTGGAGAGCGGCCGGCCGAAGGTGGCGCGCACCTCCGCCCGGTCCTCTTTGACCAGGGCGCTTCCGCCGGGGAGTTGAACTTCCCGGAACTCCCCGCCTGGCACAAGGCTGGAGAGGCCCGAGACGTTGTCGAGGCTATTGAAGGCGGCCTCGGCGGAAAGCTGCCAGTCGGCGGGGCCGCTCTTCCAGCGATATTCGGCGCGGGCGATCGACTCGCTTTCGTCCCCGATCCGCCTGAAGCGGCTGCCCAGAGCGGGCGCCTCGTCGGCGAAGGTCGTGATTGCACGCGTGGTGGTGGGGCTGTGCTCGAACTGGTGGAGGCCGATCAGCTTCAGCTGTCCAGCGCCAAGGGTGAACTCATAGTCGCCGCCGATCTCATAGGAATAATCCTTTTCTTGGGTGCGAACGGTGCGAATGCGGTCGACTTGCCCGGCGCCGCTTCGGTCGGAAATCTCGCGGCTGCCGAACCAGAAGCGGCCGTAGGAAAGGTTCAGGTTGGCTACCGAGCCGTCGGCACCCTCATATTTGAAGCTGCCGCTGAGCTTGGGGCGGTCGCCGCGAACCGTTATCAGCTCCTGCCGGGTGTCGATGAGCATACCATCCGGCCCGAAGATGAGGCTCGGACCGGATCCACCGCCGCGAAAAGCTTCATTGCGGAGGCCAATAGTGTAACCCAAGCGGCCGCTGCTCCCGGTCAGCGAGGCCTCTCCCCTCAGCAGCAGTGGATCTGCGGGGCCGGCACGAAACTCCGGTCGCCAAGCGAACTGGCCGGCGGTGCCGCCGAGCGTAGCGATCACGTTTGCGACTTGCCCCGTTAGCCCCGGCACGTTGAGCGTTGCGCCCTCGACGATTTCGATGCGGGTGACGTTCCGCGCCGGAATGCGACCGAGCTCGGTCAGCGCGTCGTTGGACTTGCCCGAGATGCGCCGGCCGTTGATCAGTACATTGCCGCCGCCTTCGCCGAGGCCGCGCCGGTCGTCTGGGCGCTGGAGGATGAACCCCGGCACCTGGCGCAGCATGTCGGCCGCGTTTCTTGGAGCGAACCGCGCAAAGTCCGCCGGCGTGTAGGTCTTGGGCTCAGCGGTGTTGTTGGGGGTTGACGGCTCGGGAGGGGGCGCGTCGCCGCTGCCCTGGGCGAGCAAAGGCATTGCCGGAACCACAATGGCGATCGACACAGCGAGCGCGCGACTAAGACCAGTGCGCCGGCGCGCCCAGCTGGATGGCATGATGAACTCCCTGTTGTTCTGCTTGCCCCGGGGGTGCGCCCTTTCCGCACCCTTGCTGAACCTCAGGCGAACGAAGTCGCACGGGGAAATGCAATGGGTGGAACCGCCATGCCGCAGCGCCGGTTGTCTATTCAACCCCTCACAAGGAGATCCCGATGAGCAAAAACCAGCACAATCCAGATTCCACCGACCAGGCGCTGAACCAGAACAACCAGATGTCGGACGATCCAGGCGATGGCAGCCGCAACTCCTTCACCGTCGGCAAGGACGGCAACACGCCAGTCGAAAAAACTCCAAAGCACGACGCGCAGGATCAGTCCACGATCGAGGCCTTTGGTCAGCAAGGTGCGGGCATCGCCGCCAAGGAATGACGCTGTGACCAAAACCGTTCAGCCGATCCATGAAGACGCGCTCCCCGGCCATGAAAGCAAACTTGATCCGAAGCCCGAGTGGGAGCCGCGTTACCCCGGCTCCGGTCGGCTGAACGGCAAAGTTGCTTTGATCACTGGAGCGGACAGCGGGATCGGCCGGGCGGTGGCGGCCTTGTTTGCAAGGGAAGGAGCGGACGTCGCCATCCTCTACCTGTGCGAGCATGACGATGCGGAAAAGACCAGGCAAATCGTGGAAGGCGAAGGGCGGCGCGCAATCACGATTGCCGGCGATGTCGGCGAGAAAGCATTCTGCGAGCGCGCGGTTGCCGAAACCGTCCAGCAGCTCGGCCGCCTCGACATCCTTGTTAACAACGCGGCCGAGCAGCACCCCGATGAGGAAATCACCGACATCAGCGAAGAGCAGCTGCGGCGGACCTTCCAGACCAACATCTTCGGCTATTTCTTCATGGTCCAAGCCGCGCGACCGCACCTCGACCGAGGCGGGGCCATCATCAACTCCACATCGGTGACGATGTATAAAGGATCGAAGAACCTCCTCGACTATGCGTCCACCAAAGGCGCAATTACGGCATTCACCAGCTCGCTTTCAGAAAATCTCATCGAAAGTGGGATCCGCGTCAATGCAGTTGCCCCGGGGCCGATCTGGACTCCGCTCAATCCGTTCGGAGGTCAGCCGCCCGAAGCGATGCCCGATTTCGGCAAGAACACACCGATCGGCCGACCGGGGCAGCCGAACGAAGTGGCGCCGAGCTTCCTCTTCCTCGCTTGCGAGGATTCGAGCTACATGTCGGGTCAGGTGCTGCATCCCAATGGCGGAACGATCGTCAACGGATAGGGCAGCTTCAGGAGAGCCGGGATGATGCGCAACGTACTTGGTTTGATCGTGGGGATAGTGGCCGGTTTCGCATTGACGGTTCTGGTGAGCTTCATCGGCACCAGCATCTACCCATATCCGGCAGACGTCGATCTCCAAAATGTCAATCGGGCCGGCGAGGCTTTCCAAGCTACTGGCATGGGCTACAAG
>JADDQD010000055.1 GCA_016781555.1 Pseudomonadota bacterium
CGATCATCTTCGGCGTGCGCTCCGGATCATAGCCGACAAGAACGATTGCATGGGTCATCTCTCGGTAATCACCAAGGCCGATCCGCCGGCGTCGCCAACGGGCCGACACAGCGCCGAAGCCTTTTGCGATGATGGACGTGAATGCAGCAATCCCGCCGGGGTAGACGAAGAAGGCGGTAACGAGCCGCCCGGCGTCCGTTTTCGGAGCAAGATCGCCATAGCCCACCGTGGCGGCAGTCGTGGCGTACCAGTAGAGAAATGAGGCCGGCCGGAGAAGGTCGCCCTCGCCGGCCCAGCCCAAGAGCAGCCAAGACGCGCCGAGGTGAATCAGCATGGCGAGCGCCAGCACCCCCCAATGGAGGTCTGTCAGCGCGTGATAAAGCTTTCGGATCAGGACGGTGAGTTTTGATGGACCCATGCTCCCAAACTTCCCCCGAGCGCTCCGGTGCCTAGCCCTTGCCGGGTCGGGCAAGACTGCTATCATCCCGCAGGTCGGGCAAGCAAGGAGGATTGGGTGGCAGAAAAGGGTCCAGGCGTTTGGACGACGACGAGCCTCGCCGACGCGCTTACCGCATCCGACATTGCGGAGCGGGGCGAGCTCAGCACCAGGCGTGTCGAGGGTGCCGAGCCGGTGCTGGTGGCAGTGATGCATGAGCAGGGCGATCTTCCGATCTACATCAGCGTCGCCGGCGAACAGATCGTTGTCTCGACGCTGCTGTGGCCCGTCGCAGAACAGGTGGATTCCGCGGCATTCAATCACTTCCTGCTCAAGGCCCAGAAGGCCGTGCCGCTGTCGAATTTCGCGATTACGGAGGTGGATGGGGCCGAATATTACGAGCTCATTGGAGAGCTGCCGGCCTCCTCGAGCCTTGAGATGATCGTGCTCGAGCTGCGCGTACTCGCTGAAAACGCAATCGCAGCGGCCCGCGATCTGCGCGAAGCCTTCGCAGACGCCGCCTGAAAGGAACCACATGGCCATCTGGAAGCAACTCGTCACCTTGGTGCGCGGCAAAGCTCATGAAGCGGGCACATCCGTCGCGGACGCCAATGCGCTCACCATCCTCGACCAGCAGATTCGCGATGCGGGCAGCGCGCAGGCCAAAGCACGCGATGATCTTGCGACGCTGGTCGCCAAGCGCCGCCTTATCGAAAAAGATGTCGACAGCTTGGCCGCGCAGCGGGACAAATATGAAGCCTCGGCGCGGGCGGCGATCGCGCGCGGCGACATGAACCTGGCGCGAGAAGTCGCCCAGCGGCTCGCCACCATCGAGGCTGACGCTGCCACCAAGATGCCGCAGATCGAAGAAATGCGAGCGGCCGAGGAGCGCATGCGCGCCATCATCAGCGGAACCGACACCAAGATCGAGACGCTTCGTCGCGAAATCGAGATCGTCCGCGCCAATGAGTCGGTACAGCGTGCCCAGGCGTCCGTGGCAGCAAGCCACGGCGGCGCCACATCGCAGCTCGGTTCCGCCGCCGACAGTCTGAAGCGTCTCAAGGAGCGGCAGGCGATCCGCGAGGAGAAGTTCCGCGCCTCCGAAGAGCTTGAACTCGCCCGGACCGGCGGCGACCTCGACGAGAAATTGCGTTCGGCAGGACTTCTGCCGGGCACCTCTTCGGCGGATGATATTCTGGCCCGCCTCGCCGCCCCCGCGGACCAGCGCGCGCTCCAGGACGGGCGCCGGGATCCGCTCGCGCTGCCGCGCGACTAAGGGTGCGCCGGATCGCTATCGGCGAACGCTCGGATTGGCGTACCATAGCCGAAGCCCAGGGGTTTACCTTTCACCACGAAGCCGGGCAGCGTTACTGGGACGAGCGGGCTGCCTACGCCTTTTCGTTGGAGGAGATCGAGCGCGACCTAGAGGACCCGACCGAGGAGCTTCACGCCATGTGCCTCGATCTCGTCGACGAGGCGGCCGGCAGCGATGCGCTGATGGAGCGGCTCGCAATCCCCCCCGAGATGCGGGATTTCGTTGCCGCTTCGTGGGCGGAGGGAGCTCCCTCGCTTTATGGCCGGTTTGACTTCGCCTATGGCGGCACGGGCCCCGCAAAGCTGCTCGAGTACAACGCAGACACGCCCACCAGCATCTATGAAACCGGTTTTTTCCAATGGGCCTGGCTCGAGGCGCGTATCGCCGACGGCACCCTCCCCGCCTCAGCCGATCAGTTCAACAGCCTGCACGAAAAACTGATCGCGCGCTTCGCCGCATTGTTCACGAAAGGCAGCCTGCTCCATTTCGCGAGCGTCGCCGATCATGTGGAGGATCGGCAAACCGTGCGCTATCTTGAGGATCTCGCCTCCCAGGCGGGACTGGAGGCCAAGTTCACCGACATCAACCAGATCGGGGTGGATGCCGATGGTCGCTTTGTCGATGAGGATCGCTTCATCATCGCAGCCCTCTTCAAGCTCTACCCCTGGGAAGACATGTTCCGGGAGCCTTACGCCCGGCATCTCGCGGGGAGCCGAACCATCTTCCTAGAGCCCGCCTGGAAGTCGATCCTCTCCAACAAGGCGATGTTGCCGCTTCTTTGGCAGCGGCACCGCGGGCACCCGAACCTGCTGCCGGCCTATTTCGAGGATGACCCAGCACGATCAGAGATCGGCGCCGGCTATGTCCGCAAGCCCTTCTTCTCGCGCGAAGGCTGGGACATCGAGCTGGTCGATGGAGGCAGGCGCAGCGATCCCATGGCAGGTGGCTACGGCGCTGAAGGGCACATCCTCCAGGCGCTTGCGCAGCTGCCGAGCTGGGACAGCAATTACCCGATAATTGGAAGCTGGATCGTGGGCGATGAGGCGGCAGGCATTTCGATCAGGGAAGACGAAACCCCCATCACGAGAAACCTGTCGCGCTTCGTGCCGCACCTCATTGCCGACACCTAGGGTGAGTTGAGCCGCCGAGCGCAGTCGGGGTGATGGCACAGGAACCATCCAGAGGACGAATGCCTCGCCTCAGCTAACAGCGCCCCCCTGCCCGTCGCCTCACCTCGACCTGACTAGGCTGACGAACGAAGCAAAAAGGGCCGGAGCGAAACTCCGGCCATTTTGTGCTGCGGGACCTCGCCGGCCGTGAGATGAAGGCCGCTTAGAACTTCACTTGTGCGCCCGCATAGAAGAACCGGCCGAGAGGCTCAAAGATTGCGCTGCCGAAGCCCGTCCCGGCCAAGCCGAAAGGCGGCAGGCGATCGAACGCATTATCCACGCCGGCGTAGAACTTGAACTGCTCCGTGGGTTCAAAGCCGAGGCGGAAGTTGTGGTAGAACACATCGGGATAATAAACGCGCGGGAATGCATCCGCATTCCGCGGCGGCCGGCCCTGGAACGAGTTCTGTGCCTCATACTCACCAATCGTCTGCTGCCCGATCCAGCGCAGATCGTAGCCGAAATCGAACACGCCAAAATCAAGGTTCGCGCTGAGATTTCCACTCCATTCAGGATCACCGAGTTCGCTCTTGATCCGGTCGGCGAAATTGGGATCGGTGAGCACCGAGTAGGAGTTTCTCCGCTCAACCCAGCTAACGATGGCGCGCAGGTTGAGGGCCACATTCCCGCCAAGCCTCGTGCGGTAGGCCGCATCGAGGTCGATGCCCGAAGTTTCCAAGCGCGCGAAGTTAAACGGCTGCTGGAAGAATGACGGACTGGTCGGCCCCGGGATTTCCAGCGTGACGCCGCCGACAACCTTGTTGAACTGGCCGGTGAAGGTTCCCGCGAAGGGTCCGCTCGTCCGGCGGTTCACGGCGGCGCAGAACTGATTGTTGATGCCGCCCGGATCGTCATAGCACTGGTTGATAACGGTCTGGCCGGCGAGGCTGAAGATCACATTTTCGACCTCGATGTCGTAATAATCGACCGACAGCGAAAAGCCGGGAAGGACGCGTGGCTGGGCGACGAAGCCGACCGTCAAGCTCTTCCCGGTCTCCTCCCGCAGGTTCGGGTTGCCGCGGTTGGCCCCGGCGATACTTGAGACGACCTGGTTCGTGAAAGGCACACGGAGGCCGGTGGCCGGATTGATCTCGGTCGTCGGCACTCCCGCTGCAGCACAGTTCCTTGCGCGGTTCGGGTTCTGGTTGATGAACCTCTGGTCGCAGGGATCGGTGGGAATCAGGAAGGTCTGCGTCTCCGAAGAGAACAGATTTCCGAGCGTCGGCGCGCGAACGGATCGCGCATAGCCGGCGCGGAAGCGAATATCGCGCACCGGCGTCCAGGTGCCGCCTGCATTGTAAGCGAAGACCGTTCCGGTCTGGCCCACATTGTAGTCGGAGACACGGCCCGCCGCCTGGAGCGTAAGCTCGCGGAAGAAGGGAACGTCGCGGAGGAGAGGAATATTGAGCTCGGCGAATGCCTCCCTGATTTCGAGCGCGGGCGGATTGAACGGCGCGATCGCGTTGAGAAACGTCTGTCGCACCGGGTTGCTGACGAGCGGGTCATATTCGGACGAGGCGGTTTCCCGGCGGTATTCGGCACCTAGCGCAAACGCGACGGGACCACCGGGAAGCTCGAACAGCTGCGAGGAATCCCCGGAAACAAAGCCGACCGCATTGATTTGCTCCGCGTCCTCGTTCCGGAACGAGGTCACCGTCACATAATCGATGGCCGCCTGGGACGACCTGTTGCTGCCGAACAGATTGAGGGGCACGCAGTTTGGATCGTCATTGGCGGGACTGGCATCGGCATTGATCGCGCACACGATCTGGCCCTGCGCGTTCCGAAGCGCGTTCGCCGCATTCCCGAAGCGCTGGAGATGGACGTTACCTGCGGTCTGATAATAGGTGTAGAGACGGCCGTAATTGAGGGCGAGCTCGTAGCGCCAGTCCTCGTTGAATGTGCCATCGATACCGCCCACGATGCGATACGTTTCGCGCCTGTGGTTCTCGCCGCGGGCGCCGATGTCCGTACTGAAGCGTCGGGCCAGGAAGGTCGTGGCGCCCGGAGCGAGCGCCGTCTGGAGGAATGACCGCGCCTGATCTGTCAGGAAGGGGTTGTTGATGCTGAACGTGGCTGAAAGCGTGCCCCCCGTAAAGGTCGGCTGACCTCTCTGGATCGAATCGACGCGGACATATTTGGCCTCGATGAACGGCCGGAGTGCCGGTGAAATTTCGAAGCTGGCCAGGAGGTTTGCCGCATAGCGGTCCAGCTCCGGGAAAAGCTGGCTGGTTTCGATGCCGGTGATGCCCCGGCCGCCGATGCAGCTCGGCGAACCGGTCACCGGGCGGAAATCGAAGGTGCAGTCGTTGGCGAAGAGATTGCCGTCCGTGTCGAACACGAAGGTGCGGCCGACCTCCCCCCCGCCGAGCCGCCCAGGAAGGAAGGTGCCGGTGCACGCGGCTGCTCGGCGAGCCTGGAACCGAGCCTGCGTTTCGCCCCGCGCCGGAGCCGCCGGGCAGGTCGCTTGAAACAGGCCGCCCTGTGCGTTCGTGTTGCTTTTGATGTTTCTTAGGAAGGTGGTGTCCGGGATGCCGTTGCCTTGCGGCGGCTCGCCGAGGGTGAGCTCGGTCGTGAAGAAGGAGTCGGTGCCCCTGAACGTGCCGAGCTCTGGATCCCGCTGTCGAAACAGAACCTCTTCCTGTCTCGCATATTCGAGGGCGACTGCAACGTTGCCTCGGCCATCGGCGAAATTTCGCCCGGCGGTGAGGCTGGTGAAGTAGGAACCGCGGTCGCCGCGATCCGAAATCCCGCCCTGGCCACGGACGCGGATGCCTTCGAAGTCGCGCTTGAGCACGAAGTTCACGACGCCGGCGACAGCGTCGGAACCGTAGATCGCTGAATTGCCGCCCGTCACCACATCGACGCGCTCGATAAGGTCGGTGGGGATGGTGTTGACGTCGACGTTCCCGGTACCCGGCTGCGCGGGCACGTGTCGGCGGCCGTTGACCAGGACCAAAGTCCGCGCCGTACCAAGGCCGCGCAAGTCAAGCAGGCTGAGACCGGCGGTACCGATGAAACGCGTCGAATTGGACTGGCTGAAGGTCGAGCGCAGCGAGGGCAGATCGTTGAGCGCGTCGCCAAGCGACACGCTTCCTTGGTCGGTGAGTTCCTGCACGCCAAGCGACGTGATCGGTACCGCCGAGGTCAGGTTTGGGCTGCGGATGCGCGAGCCCGTCACCACAATTGATCCCTCGTCCGCATTGTCCGGAGCGTCCTGGCCCGATTCCAGCTCGACCTCGTTCTGACCGAGATTTTCCGGCCGTTCGGCTTCTGTCACGCCTTCTTCATCACCGGCTTGCCCCGGCTGCGCAGGCGGAGCCGGCTGGGCCGTTTGCGCCAGCGAGGGGGCCGTCAGGCCCATGGAGACACAAACAACTGCGGCCGAGCGCAACGCACTCGTGCCGAGCAAGCCAAACCTTTTCATCCCATCATCCCTTCACGGGCGCGCTGGAAGGTGCCCAATGCTGCCGGGTGCACGCTGGTGCACTGTCCGATTTCCTACAAGGGCTTAGCCAAGGCGATTCATGGAATGTTCATCTGTGTAACCGGTTTGCAACGATAGCGGCGGATCATCTGCGGCTGGTCAAGAAATACGAGGGCTTGGCGGGCCAGCCCACGCGCAACGCCTTTCAAGCCACGGTCCAAGGCTTGATCAGAGCGCAGAATGCTTTATAGGCGCGGCTTCGCTTGCCGGGGCATCCCCGCAAGCTCCGTCCGAGACAGCGGGTGGGCCGGTTCGCCAGCCCTTAATCTCCCGCCTAGACGGGGAAGAGTTTTACCGGCTGCAGCACTCGGGTGCGCGCCGCCGGGTCTGCCTGATGAGATCAGGCCGTCAACCACTCCCCTCGGACATAGTGGGCGTGCGGCGCTTGCCGCTCGCCTTTTCGTGCATCCGGCGGACGGTCCGCCGGATGAAGTTGGCAAACCGGCGGCTCGCCCGCCGGGGAGCTAAGAGGCCGACCGGCGGCTTGTCCGCCGGAAAGCTTTAAAGGCCTACCGGCGGCTTGTCCCGCCGGAAAGGTGGAAAGGGAAGTGTAAGGCATGGATCGAGCTCAAAAGTCCGAGCTGGTTTCCGAGCTCAAGCAGACGTTCACCGAGACGAGCGTGGTGGTGGTCACCCGTAATCTCGGGATGACGGTGGCGCAGTCCACCGCCCTCCGGAACCGGATGCGCGACGCCGGAGCCAGCTATCGAGTGGCCAAGAACACGCTCACCCTGATTGCGCTCGAGGGTACCGCCTACGCATCGATCGGCGACATGCTGACGGGGCCGACGGCGCTCGCCACATCGCCCGACCCTGTTGCGGCCGCAAAGGTGGCGGTGGATTTCGCCAAGACGACCGACAGGTTCGAAATCGTCGGCGGCGCGATGGGCGATACGGTCCTCGACTTGAACGGTGTGCGAGCGCTTGCCGAGCTTCCGTCGCTTGATGAACTGCGTGCCAGGATTGTGGGCCTTATCCAGGCACCCGCAACCAAGATCGCGCGGACCATCAACGAGCCGGGAGCGATGCTGGCGCGTGTATTTGGCGCGTATGCGGCCAAAGAAGACGCCTGATTTTCATCTCAACTGAAACGTGAAAACCTCGGGGCCAAGCCCCAAACGGAGACTTAAAATGGCAGACATTCAATCCCTTGTTGACCAGCTTTCCGAGCTGACCGTGCTTGAAGCCGCTGACCTCGCCAAAGCGCTCGAAGAGCGCTGGGGCGTCTCGGCGGCGGCCGCTGTGGCGGTTGCCGGCCCGGGTGGCGGCGGCGCCGCCGCTCCGGTTGAGGAAGAAAAGACCGAGTTCGACGTGATCCTCGTCAATGACGGCGGCAAGAAGATCAACGTGATCAAGGAAGTCCGCGCAATCACAGCCCTGGGCCTCGGCGAAGCCAAGGCGCTGGTCGAAGGTGCTCCGAAGGCGGTCAAGGAAGGCATTCCGAAGGCCGAAGCGGAGGACCTCCGCAAGCGCCTCGAGGAAGCCGGCGCGACCGTCGAAGTCCGCTAAAGGAGCCGGATCGTCGGCGACGATCCAGCGTGGGGCGCAAGGAAGAGGCGGCTCCGCAAGGAGCCGCCTTTTTCTTTGCGGCTCAGGCGGGAACCGGCTCGATCATCGGCACCGGTGCCCGATCGCCGCCGCTGCGCGCCAGGATTTGATCCACCACCCAGCCAGCCCCGAACCAGATGCCAATTGCGCCTGCAGCCCCGAGGATGCCGTCGACCGCATAGTGCCAGTTCAAATAAACGGACGCGATCCAGATCAGCATCGCAAAGCCAAGCATGAAGAAGCCGAGCAGCCTGTGCACCCGGAAGCTCGCAAGCGCGAACAAGGCGGCCATCGCGTTATGGATCGAAGGGAGGGCCGAAATCCCGCCGCCCACCGCAAGAGACGGAGAATCAAAGTTCTCGCGCAGATAATCCTGGTTGCCGAGCGACGTCAGGAAACGCGCATCCCCGGCGATGGCGAGCTGTTCGTGCACGAAAAGAAAGGGCTCGGCACCGGCGGGTTCCACCAGCACCTGGTAAAATGCAGGTCCAGCGGCTGGAACGATCCACGCGATTACGCTCCCCAAAATGATCCAGATTGCAGCATAAGCCAGCATATACTGGGCCCTTGTCCGCGTGCTGGCGCAGAGCCCGACGACGCATAAGCCCAAGGTCGTGGGCACGAACCAGCCATGATAGGCGGCATCGAAAAAACGCGTCGTTCCCGGCGAACCCAGCAGCTGGTGGAGCCAGGGGCCGGGATCGCCGCCGAACAGCACCCGGTCGATGGCCGCGAGGTCGGCATCGTAGCGAAAGCCAGCCTTGGGCAGGATACGCTGTTTAAAAGCGTTGAAGCTTGGCAGCAGCAGCATGAAGAGCGCCAGCGGCCAACCAAGCGAGAAGAAGCGGTCCGCCCTCCAACGTGCGCTGAACGCCTGCGCGAGCGCCCCTGCCGGGCTTTGGGACCAGGCGCTTGCCCTGCCGGCACGTAAAAGCTCGCGCAGAGCATATAAGACGATGGCGGCGACCGCCATGAATGCGGTCCCCCCGAAGAACGCCGCACTCAGCTTGAAATATTCGTGAGGTGAAACGCTTCCTTCGAGCAGGACGAACAAAGTGAAGGGAAGCACAAGCGCCAGGCAGAGCGCAGCACAGGCGGGTTCCGCCTGCGGGAGCTTCAATGCTGCGATCGAGGGGCGCATCGCCCCGGTCTAGCCGCTGTGAACTTGCCGAATGGTAAAGAACCCGTCAGCGTTTTGCGTGCACCACCGCAAATTGGTCGGCGTAGACGCGCCTCCACCCCGGTTCCTGATCGAGCATTCGCACGAGCGGCGCGCCGGGCGAGAGGATCGTCCAGCTCAATCCCCACCGTCCAGCGGCGCGCCGGAAAGCGGCTGCATCGCCAGCGACGATCCTGTGATGCTCAAACAAGAAGCGGTCGCCGTACATGTCAGCCCGGCCATCGATGAACGGGCTGATGCCGTGGAGAATGAGCGGGCCGCCAAAACCATAGCTGTTGAGCACGGGGCGAAGGCGCAGGTTCCCAGGAACGGCCTGGATGGCGGCGATCGGGTTTGTGGCGCTATCCTTCCGCTCAACGGAAACGGCAATCCGGAGAGCGGCCAACAAGGCTGCGCCGGCGAGAAACGTTGCCATGAGAGGAATATGCCGAAATTCTCCGACAAGTGACGGCCCACTAGAACTGCGGGAGAGCGGCCCCGGCAGGATCAGCGTAGCCACAATCGCGAGCAGTGGCTGATGACGCGCGTGGCTGAGAGAAAGATAGACGAGCGCCGCCAGCAAAATCAGGCGGGGCAGCGAAATCGGAGGCCGCCGGTACAGCAGAAAAGCGACTGTGGCGGTGAGCAACAGGACAAAAGGCAGGTCTTCGGTAAGGCTGGTCGGCCGCCATTCCATGATCAGCGGCAGCGCTTCCATCGAACTCACCTGGAGCGGAAACACCAGCCCATGCACGCCATGAGGCGTTGCCAGCGAAAGAAGCAGCGAAGCAACGGCGAACGCACCCCAGCCCAGGAAAGTCCGGCGCCGGTCGGTCTCCTGCATCAGCGCTTCCAGACCGAAAACGCCGATCAGCACCAGCCCAAACAGGAAACTGCCATGAAGGTTCGCCCAAAAGAGCATCAGCAGCGCCGCTGCCAGCGGCGGCGGCTGACCATTCTCCCGCGCGCGGAGCAGAACAAGTGTCCACACCGCAAGCAAAGGCCAGGCAAGAACGTGCGGCCGGGCAAGCACGAACGGAGCCACAAGCATAAACACCGCCGCAAGCACCAAGACCATGTGCCTTGCTGCGAGATGGCGCCTGAGTTCCAGCCCCAGGACCAGGAAGAGCGCCGAAACGACAAGACCGAAAAGAACGCCGAGCGCCGCCCAGGACCCCAAGCGGAACACCGCGCCCATGACAGCTTCCGCAAGCCACTCGTGCGCCACCCAAAGGTGTCCCCTCAACGTGAAAGAGAATGGATCGGCGTCCGGAATTGATCCGGTGTCAAGGATCAGCCTGCCCGCAGCCAAGTGCCAGCTCGTGTCGCCATCGTTGAACAGGTTCGGGGAAAAAGACAGGTAGGTGAAGATCGCCAGCGCGAAGATGACGAGGGGGCCGAGCGCGCTGGCAGCAAAGCTCCCCTCCCCTTGCTCTGGTCTCGATTTTGTCGTCCCGCCCATATGCGTTGCTGCATCTCCCAGCCCGGATTAGGCCGGGCGGGCACAGCAGCGCAACGGCCGCGCTCAGCTGGGCAGCATCTTCTTTGCCGGCCTGGCGTTTTCGGGCCATGAGCGTGATCGTTGGCACGGCCGGCTGGAGCATTCCGGCAAAAGACCGGGAGCATTTCGGCAGCGACGGCTCCGCGCTTCAACGCTACGCCCAGCGCTTTCAGGGGGTCGAGGTGAACTCGTCCTTTCACCGGCCCCATCGTGCGTCCACTTGGGCGCGCTGGAGGCAAAGCGTGCCCGCCGGCTTCCGTTTCGCCGTAAAAGTGCCCAAGACGATCTCACACCAAAGGAAGCTGGTCGACTGCGCCGAACTGGTGGAGGGCTTTCTCGGGCAAGTGGGGGCGCTGGAGGAAAAGCTTGCTGTGCTGCTCCTGCAGCTCCCGCCGAAGCTCGCCTTCGACGGCGCAGTTGCCGAGGATTTCCTCGCGAAGCTAACCACATTGACGCCGGTCCGCATCGTCTGCGAGCCGCGGCATCCAAGCTGGTTTGACGCGGGCGCCGACGCGCTGCTGGACCGCCTGCGCGTTGCTCGGGCGGCGGCGGACCCAGCAACAACTCCTGAGGGTGCGCTTCCGGGCGGCTGGCGCGGCTTCAGCTATTGGCGTCTCCATGGCTCGCCTACCATGTACCGCTCAGCCTACGGCACCACCCGGCTCGATGATTATGCCGCCCTGATCCGCGCCGGAATCGACCAAGGACGAAAGGTCTGGTGCATGTTCGACAATACAGCGGCCTCGGCAGCGACTGGCGACGCGCTGGCGCTGATGGCGAAGCTTCGATGAGCGCTCCAGGATCGCCGCGGCGACCGCGGCTG
>JADDQD010000131.1 GCA_016781555.1 Pseudomonadota bacterium
CTTTTCGGCCGGAATCCCCCGCGCGATGAGGTCGGCTCGAAGACCCTCGCAGATAACCGCGACTGCATCGGCACGGGCGGCGGCATAGCTTTCAAGCGCACGCGTCAGGCGATATCGCGGCGATCCTTCGCTGCCCGTTCCGTTTCCGACCGCAGCATCCTCCCAGAACGCACGGATCTCATATACCAATGGCACTCCCCGCCGCTTCGCCACCTGCAGCGCCGCAAGTGCGTTCAACACGGGCGAATGAACGTGGAGCTGGTCCGGACGCCAGCTATCGACCAGCTGGTCGAGACGCTTCGCCAGCGCGCGGATCTCGCGCCACTCGCGGAGCGGCGAGGGCCCTTCGGCCGGCCGCGGCGTGCGGTGAAAGACAAGGCCGTCGATCAGCTCCGGATCGGATCCTTCGGCCCTATGCCTCGCGCCGGTAAGGCAGGCGACCTCCCACCCCCGCGCCTGCTGAGCCTTGAGGATGGCGCGCGTGCGGAACGTATATCCGCTGTGCAATGGGAGGCTGTGGTCGAGCACGTGCAGGATGCGCATGGCCCTGACTTGCCACGACAAGTTTAACGGCCCGTCAACCGACGCGGCCTCGTGTCACCTGTCAAACGAAACTCACCAAAGCTCAGGGCCAGGCGTTTGCCTGTCATCCTTCTGCCGGGTTGCAGGTTAAGCGGGCTCCATCGGCGCGTCTGCTCGCTCGATCAGCCTGATAATCGCCTCAATGAACGCTGGAATATCTTCCGGCTTGCGACTGGTGATGATGTTGCCGTCGACGACGACTTCCCGGTCTACCACGCTAGCGCCGGCATTCTTGAGGTCGGTCCGGATCGAAGGCCAACCAGTGACGGACCGGCCACGTATGACGTCGGCTTCGATGAGCAACCAGGGGCCGTGGCAAATCGCTGCGACCGGCTTTCCGGCGTCGGCGAATTTGCGGACGGTGTAGACGACCTGCTCCACCATTCTCAGCGCATCCGGGTTCTTGGTTCCGCCGGGAAGGACGAGCGCGTCGAAGTCCTTGCTGTCGACGGCAACGACCTCTGCGTCCGGCGTTGCCGGCGCGCCATTATCACCGCGGATCTCGCGTTTCTCCAGTGACGCGAGCGTCACTTGCGCGCCGCGCTCCTTCAGGATGCGGATCGGCTCGAGCAGTTCCGAATCCTCGAACCCGTCGGTTGCGATGACCAGAACTTTGGCCTCCGAGATTTTTGCCATGATGCGCCTCCTTGGGGGATATGGGTCCAACGGCGACTACACAATACCCGTTCCCGAATGAAGCCGCCATGACCCCTTAAGCGCGTTAGGCAGCGGTTTGCTGGGAGAGGCTGAACTGCCGAGTCAGGGTGGGCGGGGAACGCTTCCCTTCTCGCGTTTCGGGGCCGCTTCTTTGAGAAGCGGCCCCGCCCTCGATACGCGACGCGAGGGGCAGCCGGTGCCGTGAACGGACCGAAGCTGCACCGCCACCTTTCCGCCGATACCGTTAAGAAGTGGTTGAAGACTTTGGGTAATGTGGGCGAAGCAGATCAGCGGGCTCGGACCGAAGTGCCTGGGGGTCAAAGAAAAAGGCGGAAGCGATCCCTCGCCTCCGCCCCCCCGGTAGTCGCGTACCAGCGCTCTCATTATCGGGCACTTCTTACGAAACGATTACTTGGCCAGCAGCGCGTCACCCGGACAGGGGTGCTCGCCAGCCAAGCGGCGGGTGGCTCAGGCGCGCCGAAGCAAAGCGGAAGCGAGATGCTCAGGCTCGCTGTCCACGGCCAGAAAGGCTTCGGGCTGGATCACGCCGAAGTAAATCCGCCAGGTTTTCGCCTTTCGGAGATTACCGAGCACAACGGAGTGCAGTACGGCGAGCCACTCCGGGGAAAGATTCTGTCGGGCCCAGGGCAGCCATTCATGAAGGTTGCGGTCACTGGTCGGAAGATCAACCGTGATCCGGACCGGCCCCTGCTTCGGGAAACGTGTTCCGGGAGGAGGCAGAACGCCGGTCCAGTCCCGGGCCTGCTGCCGGTCGAGGTCGGTCATAAGCTTTCCCCCATTTTCAAGGCCATGCCCGCCAGCGCCGGGATCTGTCGTCAGCCACACGCCGTTGCGCCCTTCAGTGGGTGAGACCGGAATCATGCCGCGGCTGAGCCCGGTGCTTGCAATGTCGGATAGATTCTCGCGGGACGTGAAATGGTAAAGGAGCATCAGGACCTCGCGTCAGAACCGAACTAATCGGCTCTGATCTTGCAGGCCAATCCTTGCCTTTGCGTTACGAGAATGAGGTTGTGGTTGCCGATTGCGCTTGCGCGGCGACCCGCGGAACTCCGCGTTGGCGCAGAGGATTATCGTATGTCACCAAAGGACTTCCGCGGATGCTTTCCTACGTCGATGATTCAGGTCCAGGGATCACGCGCAAGCGCCGCGGCCGCTACTGGATGTATTTCGATGCGAACGGCAACCGCATCACGGATCGCGAAGAGATCGACCGGCTGAACGGCATCGGCATGCCGCCCGCATATGAGCGCTGCTGGTTCTGCCCCGATGCTAGCGGCCACCTTCAAGCGGTTGGTTACGATTCCAAGGGGCGCAAGCAATATCGCTACCACCCTGATTTTCGCGCCGAGCAGGAAAGCCTTAAATATGAGCGGCTCGCCGCCTTCGGCCGAAAGCTGCCGAAGCTTCGCAAGCGGATCGAGGAAGATATCAAGCGCAGGCCCACCAGTCGGGAGGCAGTGCTTGCGGCGGTCGTGCGCCTCATCGACAGCACCCACATGCGCGTCGGTAACGAGGAATATGCCAAGCAGAACAAAAGTTTTGGAGCAACCACGTTGCGCAACCGCCATGCCAAGATCGAACGCGGCAAGCTCAAGATCACCTACACCGGCAAGCATGGCATCAAGCGAACCGTCGTGATCAACGACCGCAATCTCACTCGGATCGCGAAGCGGACGCAGGATCTGCCCGGCCAGCATTTGTTCGAGTTCGTGAACGATGAGGGCGAGATTTGTCCGGTCAGCTCGAGCGACGTCAACGCCTACATCAAGGAAGCGATGGGCGATGATTTCACCGCAAAGGACTTTCGCACCTGGGGCGCGAGCGTGATCGCATTCAAAGGCATGGCCAGCCAAGCGAGCGCCTCCAGCAAAATCCGGCTCAAGAGCCTGATGGAACCGGTTGCCGAAGCGCTCGGCAACACGCCAGCGATCAGCCGCAAGTCCTACGTTCACCCGGCTCTTATCGAAGCCGCCAAGGATGCCGGTGCTATCGGTGCCAAGAAGCTTCCGCGCGCAACGAAGCATCTGAGCTCCGCCGAACGCGGCTTGATCGAGTTCCTCGAAGTCCTTCCCGAGGCGAAGGCAGAGCTTGACGCAAAAGTCGACGCCAAGGCCAAGGGAAAAAGAACCAGCAAGGCCCAAGCCGAAGCCGAAGTTGCCGCGGAAGCGGAAGCGGAAGTTGACGCGGAAGCCGCTTGATCCTTTCCGCCGCGACTGCCAACCGTCTCGCCATGACCGAGGCCGCACAGAACCTGTCGGAAAAGACCGCCCGGCTGGCGAACGAAGCCTCCTCCTGGCTCGCCGGCAACATCGTGGACATCCTGATCGCGGCGGGCATCGCAAGCGTAATTGCGCTGGCGCTCGTCGGCGTCCGTCGGTTCGGATATCGGATGATCGCCACCCGGGCCGAGGGTATCGACTGGCGAACGATCTTCGGCCGGGTGCTTTCCCGCACCACGCTCTTCTTCATCATCATGTGCTCGCTCGAGCTTGTGGCGGAGCACGCAGCAACTCCGCCCACCTTGCTTCGTGCAATCAGCACATTGTTCGTGGTGGCAGCGGCGCTTCAGGCGGCGATCTGGGCACGCGAGCTGATCCTTGGGCTCGTCCAGCAGAAGGTTGGCGTAGACGAAGCGCATAGTACGTTGGGCTCCGCGATCGGCATTATCCGCCTGCTCGTGACGGTCAGCCTGTTCGCGATCGCCATCATCCTGATACTCGACAATCTCGGGGTCAACGTCACCGGCCTGGTCGCGGGTCTGGGCATTGGCGGCATCGCGATCGGGCTCGCCGCGCAGGGGATCTTCTCCGATCTGTTCGCCGCGCTCGCGATCATCTTCGACAAGCCGTTTCGCCGGGGCGACGGCATCAAGGTGGATCTCCTGAACGGCACCGTTGAGCATATCGGCCTCAAAACCACACGCATCCGATCTCTGGACGGCGAAGAAGTGGTGATCTCGAATACGAACCTCCTCAACAAGCAGATCCATAATTTCTCGAACCTGGCGCGGCGGCGCTTCGTTCTTCGCTTTGGCCTCGTTTATCAAACCCCACCGGAGCAGCTCGCCCGCATTCCCGAGATCGTCGGCGGCGTCATCACGCGCCACGAGCAGGCCTCGATAGTCCGATGCGGGATGGTGGCGTTCGGCGCGTCCAGCCTCGACTTCGAGCTACAGTTCGACGTCGATTCTGCTGATTATGAATATGCCTTCGCCATTCGAAGCGCCGTGTGCATTGAGATCTTGGACAGCTTCGCCCAGCAGGGGATCAGATTTGCCTACCCAACCCAGACAAGCTTCACCGCCGCACCCGACGGAACGCTGGTCATGCCCTACCCGCACGTGAAAATGATCGCGGCGCCGGACTGCGACCCTGATGGCCAGGGCCTGATCGGCTGAGGTGGAAGCGCTATGCGCTTCCGCCGAAGACGTGAATCAGGACCGGCCCGGCGGCCATGCCGGTCTGCGGCGCAAAGCGCTCAGGTTCAAAGCCCTACATCTTCCAGCGACAAGAGCGTCGCGTTTCCACCGGAGCTCGTGGTGTCGGTCGAGGTCACGCGCTCCGCGCAGAAGCGGGGCAAGTAGTGCGGCCCGCCCGCTTTGGGTCCGGTGCCGGAGAGCCCCTCGCCTCCGAAAGGCTGCGATCCGACGATCGCGCCGATCATCGAGCGATTGACGTAGAGGTTCCCGACCTTGGCCACCGCCTCCACGGCCTCGGCCGCGCGCGCAATCCGGCTGTGAAGCCCCATGGTGAGACCAAATCCGCTTGCGTTGACCCGTGCCACCGTCTCGGCAAGCTGGCCGGCTTTCCAGGTCGTGACGTGGAGAAGTGGTCCAAACCATTCCTTCCGCACATCCTCGACCTCATCGACTCCGATCAAGGTTGGCGGCACGAACAGCCCCTCCGCCGGCACCGTTATTGTCTTGAACCAGCGATTCTGGCTTGCCGCACGATGGCCCATCAGCCGCTCGTACGCGCCCTGGTCGATTACGGGCCCGACGTCCGTTCTCGGGTCGGCGGGATCGCCGACCGCGAGCGTGTCCATCGCGCCTGCGAGCATCTCAAGCGTTCGGTCGGCAATTTCCTCCTGAAGAAGAAGCACGCGAAGCGCTGAGCAGCGCTGACCGGCCGACCGGAAGGCAGAGGTGACCACGTCCACCACGACCTGTTCCGGTAATGCGGTGGAATCGACGATCATCGCGTTGATCCCGCCGGTCTCTGCAATGAGCGGCACGAGCGGCCGCTCGTCGTCCGCAACCAAAGTCCGCCCGATGCGCTTGGCGGTAGCTGTGGAGCCGGTAAATGCGATGCCGGAAATCCGCACATCTTCAACCAGGGCCTGCCCCATTTCCGGCCCGCCGACCGCGAGCACGAGCGCATTTTCAGGAATGCCAGCTTTGTGCGCGAGCCGGACGGCATAAGCCGCGATTTCCGGTGTCTGGGGGGCCGGCTTTGCAACCACCGTGTTTCCCGTCACCAGCGCCGCCGTGACCTGGCCGAGGAAGATTGCCAAGGGGAAGTTCCAGGGCGCGATGCAGATCCAGACGCCTCGCCCCTCCATGTGGAGCAGGTTGCGCTCGCCGGTCGGCCCGGGAAGCTCAACCGGCTTCAGCTCCTTACGGGCCTGCGCCGCGTAGTAACGGCAAAAGTCGACTGCCTCGCGCACCTCTGCCAGCGCGTCCGGTATGGTTTTACGCGCCTCCTGAACGCAAAGCGCCATGAGATTGTCGCGTTCGCGCTCGAGCAGATCCGCGAGTTTGTCGAGGCAGGCGGCGCGATGCTCCAGCGGCGCGCTTGACCAGGCACCGAACGCGCCGATCGCCCGATCAACGGATGCTCCGGCAAGCTGCTTGTCGCCTGCTGGTGCCCGCCCAGGCTGCGGGTAGGAGCCCTCGTTGTCGCTAGCCGCCGCACGGGACGGTACAGGGCTCTGGCCGACCGCGCGTGCGACCCGTTGCAGCTCTTGCCGGTCGTTGAGGTCTATTCCCTCGCTATTCTTCCGCTCGGGCGCAAACAGATCCCGCGGCAGCGGGATGGCGGGATGAGGGCTGCCGCCGACGGCAGCGATCTTCATCACGGGATCGGCAAGGATCTCGGCATCGGTCAGCCGCTCATCGGCGAGCTGATGAACGAAGCTCGAATTGGCCCCATTCTCCAGCAGCCGCCGTACCAGATAAGCGAGCAGGTCTCGGTGCCCGCCGACCGGTGCGTAGATGCGGGTTCGGTAGCCCTCCTCCCGCACCAGCTTCTCGTACAGCCCCTCGCCCATGCCGTGGAGCCGCTGGAACTCAAAATCGCGGCTGGGGCCGGCCCATTCGAGAATGGTGGCAACCGTTAGGGCATTGTGCGTGGCAAAGGCCGGATAGATGTTCTTGGCCGCAAGCATGTCCCTGGCGCAGGCGAGGTAGGAGACGTCCGTTGCCGCCTTTCGCGTGAAGAGCGGGTAATCGGAAAGGCCGTGCTCCTGCGTATGCTTGATCTCGCTGTCCCAATAGGCCCCTTTGACGAGCCGCACCGCAATGCGGCGTCCGGTTGCGGCCCCCAGGCCATTGGCCCAATCAAGCGTCGGCCGTGCGCGCTTGCCGTAGGCCTGCACTGCCATGCCGAGCCCGTCCCAACCGTTAAGCGAGGGCAGCCCCGCCACCTGGCCGATGATGTCGAGGCTCATCTCAAGCCGCTCACTCTCCTCCGCATCGATGGTGAAGGGGATGTCAGAGCGTTTCGCCAGAGTGGCAAGCGCCTCCACCTGCTCGATCAGCGCGGAAACCGACCTGTCATATTGCGCAACCTCATAGCGCGGATGCAGTGCCGAAAGCTTGACGGAAATGGAGTGGCCTTCGTTCGCCACCTTGCCGACCGCTTGGATCGCCTGCTAGTAGGCGGCGTAATATCGCGACGCATCCGGGAAGGTCCGCGCGGCTTCCCCCAACATGTCGAAGCTGGCGGTGAAGCCCCTATTTTCGCGCTTGCGCATGCGCGAGACCGCTTCCTCGATGGTTCGACCCATGACGAAGATCTCGCCCATCATCCGCATCGCCGCGCCGACGGCCTGGCGGACAAAAGGCTCGCCCGCCCGAGCCATCAGGCGCTTCAGCGCGCTGGCCTGCTCAGTGTCGCTCACCAATGCGCGGCCAATGACGAGGCCCCAGGTCGCGCTGTTGACCAGCGTCGAATGCGACTTGCCGGCATGTGCCCGCCAATCTGCGTTGCCGAGTTTGTCGGCGATGAGCTGATCGGCTGTTTCCGGATCCGGCACCCGCAGGAAAGCCTCCGCCAGCGACAGGAGCGCGATCCCCTCCGACGTATTGAGGCGGTATTCCTGAAGGAATTGGTTCACCCAGCCGGAGGATTGTGCGTGGCGGAGCTCCGCCAGCATTCCAAGGGCACGGCTCTCGACACGGCGCCGGGCCTCCGAGTCGAGGGCTGCGTCGTTCAGCATCGGCCGAAGCACCTCCGGCTCGGGCGCGCGGTGAAGCCGCCTGATGTTTGCGCGGGGCGATGCCGTAGCGTCCGCCATGATCTTCTCCTGAAAAGCTTGAGTCTTGCTAGAAGGCGGCCTTAAACGCCCGTAAAGCGCTTTCTCCAAAAGTGGAATCCGGATTTCGGAGGAGAAAGCCGCAGGAAGTGTCGGCGTCGCCGGCCGACAATTTGGGGAGCCTAGATGCCCGTTGCCAGTCTGGACGAGATTCAAGCAAAGGTCGGCACCGACATCGGTTCATCGCCTTGGATCACCATCGGGCAGGAAAGCATCAACCTTTTCGCCGACGTCACTGGCGACCACCAGTTCATCCATGTCGATCCCGATGCGGCGAGCCGCACGCCATTCGGCGGCACCGTCGCTCACGGCTTCCTCACCCTTTCATTGTTGAGTAAAATGGCAGCAACGGTCACGCTGCGCCCCGAAAACGTCAAGATGGCTGTGAATTACGGGTTCGAACGGGTGCGCTTCATCGCACCCGTCCGCGCCGGTACACGCGTTCGGGGCCATTTTCGGCTTGCCCGCGCAGAAGAGAAACGCCCTGGTCAATGGCGGTACCTGCACAGCGTAACCGTCGAGATCGAAGGCGAAAGCAAACCAGCCCTCACCGCCGACTGGATCGGCCTTATATTCCTCTGATCACCCAAGGAGCTCCCCATGGCTACTCGCGACGCAGTTATCGTTTCCACCGCCCGCACGCCGATCGGCAAAGCCTATCGCGGCGCGTTCAATGCAACGCCTTCACCTACGCTTGCCGGTCATGCCATCCGCGCAGCCGTTGAACGATCGGGAATCGATCCCATTGAAGTGGAGGATTGCGTGATGGGCGCCGCGCTCCAGCAAGGCGTGCAAACGACGATCGGACGCACCGCAGCGCTTCGAGCCGGCCTTCCGGTGACCACCGCGGGCATGTCGATCGACCGGCAGTGCGCCTCTGGCCTGATGGCAATCGCAACGGCGGCCAAGCAGATCATCGTCGACCGTATGGACATCTGCGTTGCCGGTGGAGTGGAATCGATCTCGCTCGTCCAAACCCCGGAGATGCGGGTCGGCCCGGATCCCGAGCTCCTTTCGATGCACAACGGGATCTACATGCCAATGATCCACACCGCCGAAGTGGTCGGGAAGCGCTACACTCTCGGCCGCGAGCGGCAGGATCAGTATGCGCTTCGCTCGCAGCAACGCACCGCCAAGGCACAGGCCGAGGGCAAGTTCGACGACGAGATCGTTCCCGTCACGACGAAGATGAAGGTGACCGACAAAGCGACAGGCGAGACGACGATGAAGGAGGTCACCCTCTCCAAGGACGAGGGCAACCGCCCCCAGACCACGATGGAGGACCTGCAGAAGCTCCAGCCGGTGATGGGCCCGGATGCGATGATCACAGCCGGCAATGCCAGTCAGCTTTCCGACGGCGCGTCGGCTTGCGTGATCATGGAAGCGGGTCTTGCCGCCGAACGCGGCCTCAAGCCGCTAGGCCGCTACGTCGGAATGGCCGTGGCCGGCACGGAGCCCGACGAGATGGGAATCGGCCCGATCTTTGCCGTGCCAAAGCTTCTCAAGCGCTTCGGCCTCACCGTCGATGACATCGGACTTTGGGAGCTGAACGAAGCCTTTGCGGTGCAAGTGCTCTACTGCCAGGACCAGCTCGGCATTCCCGAGGAGCGGATGAACGTCGATGGCGGCTCGATTTCGATCGGCCATCCCTACGGCATGTCAGGCGCCCGGATGACCGGGCACGCTTTGATCGAAGGCCGCCGCCGCGGGGCGCAGTGGGTTGTGGTGACGATGTGCGTGGGGGGCGGCATGGGGGCCGCCGGTCTGTTCGAGGTGCTTTAAAGCCCCTCGTGTCAGCTGCGTTCGAGCAAGAGAAAGGCTTCGACAAGCTCACGCGAACCGATGGACCAGCCCTCGCTCCTCAAGCGGCTCCGGGTCGACGCGCACGCCGCTTGGCTGGCTGCGCGCGATCCGAGAACGCCCTGGTATGCGCGCAGCTTCGGCCTCATCATTACAGCTTACGCTTTGTCTCCGATCGACCTCATCCCTGATTTCATCCCAATCCTCGGGCTCCTCGACGATGCGTTGCTCATTCCGCTCGGCATATGGCTGTTCATGAAGATGGTGCCTGAAGAGGTGTTCGAGGAGCATCGCGCCGCAGCCGCCCGAGCGGCGGAGCAGCCGGGATCGCGCTACGGCGCTGTGGTGGTGCTCGGGACCTGGATTGCGGCAGGACTGCTGACGGCGCATCTGCTCGGTTTCCGCTTTGCCTGAAGCAACCGCACGGCTGCTTTACCGTTGGTCACCAGATAGCACGGAGGACCTATGCCCGTTTCCAACCTAACCCTTGTCGAGCGGATGGCCCGCGTACTTGCCGGGCGCGCGCTCAGCATCAATGCGGAGGGTGACGATCCGTCCGCCGGGCCGAATGTCGATGAGACGTGGCACGAATATGTCGATGATGCGCTATCGATTCTGCGCACGATGCGAGAGCCCGATCCCGTCATGGCGGCGGCGGGCGACGCCGAGACATGGGAGCGGATGGTAGAAGCCGCGCTGAACGTCGAGCGCGCCGTCGGCAGCGCCTGAAATGCAAAAGGCCGCCCGGTTTCCCGGACGGCCTTTCCATTGTCAGCCTGAAGCGGCTTGACCTATTAAGCGAGGACCCCCGCCGAGGCTGCGCTCACCAGGTTCGCCGCGAACGGCATATGACAATGAGACATCAGACCACCTCCTTTCAGTTGTTGAACAGTGAAGGTTAGATGGGCTCGTCGAACCGAAGTTCAAGGGCATCAAGGACTTAGCTACGAGTTAAGCCGCGGAGACGTGCTGACCCGCCAGTCAATTCACACGGCAGCAGGTGCTTGCAACGGGTTTTCGCAGCCAAAATGGAAGCAAAATCGGGCGTCGATCGTTGCCCGGTCACATCTCACTATTTCTGGGGAGTGGGGCTCTTGGGCGTGAGAGACGCCGACGAAGGAGACCTGAAGTGAAGAAACTGCATCTGTTTGCCGCCGCTGCCGGGCTGACGCTGGTTAGCGCCGCCCCGCCCCCCAGTTCCTGGGACGCGGGCGAGGGAGCTGCATCGGGCGGCTATCCAGCCTGTTCGCGGACCGTTACCGATCGCTGCATCCAGCTGTACGAGCGCGGTGTTAGAACGCCCCAGAACCTCGCGCTCAACGAACGGCTGGGACCGGGGAGAATTGCCACCGCTATGGGCGGCCCATACGAGCCGACGTCCACACCCGAGGACGGCGATTCGCGCGCGGAACCGACCGTCAGCGACTATCCACCCTGCTCGGCTACCGTCACGGACCGATGCATTCAGCGCCAAAGCCGCCGCTGGCGCCGGGCGCGGTAACAGCGAAGCTGAACCTCGGGACCGCGCTGCACGGACGCTGCCGTACCTCCAGCCTGGACCAAGCGATGAGCTGAGGTCGTACCATTTCCGTAGATCCAAGTAGTGCGGAGGAAACCACGCTGGCCTCTAACGGCCTTCAGGCCAGGGTAAGCGGCGAGCGACGCCCACGCGGTGCTGAGGAAGATTGCGTCGCGCCGCTCCTCGCAGGGGCGCCTCGGGGGCCGC
>JADDQD010000294.1 GCA_016781555.1 Pseudomonadota bacterium
CCCAGGGCTTCGCGTACTGGAGAAATACGCCACTCGAATGGGCGGTGCGCAGAACCATCGAATGCGGCTCGACGATGCGGCAATGATCAAGGACAACCACGTTGCGGTTGCCGGTAGCGTCCAGGAAGCGGTGCGCCGGGCGGTGGCGGCCGGAATCGAGCGGATCATCGTGGAGGTGGACCGCGTGGATCAGATTGGCCCTGCGCTAAGCGCCGGGGCTACCCATCTCCTTCTCGACAACATGGACGTGCCCACGCTTCGCGAGGCTGTTGCGGCGGTTGGCGGAAGGGTTCCCACGGAAGCAAGCGGCGGCGTCACTCTGGAAACGATCCGCGCCAAGGCGCAGACGGGGGTGACGTACATTTCCGTCGGAAGGCTTACCCAATCCGCGCCGGCGGCGGACATCGGGCTGGATTTCGAGCAGGTTTAACGTTTCGCGACCACTTCGCCCTCGAGTGTCATCGTGGCAGGATGATGCTTGTCGAGATAGCGCTTCAAGATTCTCAAGTTGCGCGTGTTGGAGCGAAAGGCGAAATCGAACAGGTCTCCGACAAAGGGAATTGCCCCAAGCGCTGCGTCCATGCCGATGTTGGCCGACATCCGCAGCAATTGGAATTTGGACATTCCAAGGTTGCGGGCTTCCCAGACGAGCCAAGCGCCCATGGCTGCCGTGATGATGTCGCCGACGACCGGGATGAGACCCACAAGCGAGTCGAGGCCGACGGGGCGATTGAGCCCCGGCACCACGAACAACCGCTCCAGCATCCCCTCGACGGCCTCCAGTCGTCGCCGGACGGAAGCCGCGTCGCGGCCTGCCGGCAGAGTGTCGGCGATACGGTCAAACTGTTCTTGCGGGCTCGGCATGTTCGGTCTCCGGGATTGAGCTGTGATCGTCATCGCCGAGGCGGAACCAGGCTGCCGAGGAAGCGCCTGCCAAACGGGTTGGGCTGAAAGCCGATCAGCCTCGGCGAAACCAGCGACCAGCGCACCGGCGCCCCAAGCGGGATGAAAACGGCCGCCTCCGTAAGCAGGCGGTCCGCATTGGCGAGGAGCTGTTGCCGTTCTGCAGGCGGTGCGGCCCGCGCTGCATCCAGCATGTTATCCGCCTCCGGGCTGCAAACAAGGCTGCTCGCGCAGGACAGGCGCCGCAGATACCAGCTTGCGACATTGGCTGCCGCCACCGCATCGACCAGTCGGATGTCGGCTTTGGCTTCCGATTCTACTGCTTCCGCCATTACGCCGATCGCACGCCAGTCGCGCCGCAGATGCGCAAAGAGGAGCCTGTAGCCCGGTCCGGCCGGAAGGGCGACCCGCAGCGTCGTGGGATCTTCCCCAGCTTGCTGGGCGATGATGCTCGCGGCAACGGCGCGCCGCGCCGGGAGTGGGTTCGCGCCCCAATCAGGCCTAGCCGGGACGGGCACTTCATCGAGGCCGCCCGGCAGCAGCGATTCTCGGGCGAGGGTTTCGGGCAGAGCAAAGGCGGTCGCGAGCGCTGCTCGGTCGATGGCCATCGCGAGCGCTCGGCGTACCTCGGGATTGGCAACAATCCCGTCGTTGCGGGAAAATCCTAGTCCGAATAGGCCACCGACCGGATCAAAGCGCAGCGGATTGCCCCGGAGAGCCGCGCTTCGCGCGAGCGGAAGCTCGCCGACCGTCCCGCCCGTCACGAAGTCGGCCAAGTCCCTCCTGAACCGAGCAATCGCAAGCGGTGCCCGTTCGCCTCTCAAGATGACGTCGCGCGAAGCATCGTCGTCCGCCTCCTCCGCTTCCTCGTCGTCCCCCTCGGCTAGGCTGAGCAGCACCGATCCGTCGCGTTGCGGATCGGCGCGGAACGGCCCCGTGCCAAGGTTGTTGCGAATGATGGCCAGCTCCGGCTGCGCGAGGAGCTGGAGGAAGTTGGGGCGCGGCGACTTGAGGCTGATCTCCAGGACGTTTCCGGTCATCGCCTCGATCTGGTCGATTGCAAGCAGCAGCGGCTTCAGCGGATTGCGACTGGATCCGCCGATCGCCGCGCGAAGGCGCCGAACAACCTGATCGGCCGTGAGCGGGCTGCCATTGGACCAGGTCACTTGCCCAATTCGGAAGGTATAGCGCAGGCCATCGTCGGACACGATCCAGCTTTGGGCCAGCGCGGGTTCTACCTGGCCTGCCGCATCGAACCTGACCAGTCCTTGGGCAACCGCTCCGATCAGCAACTCGGAAGGAACATCGAGCGGCTCCAGATTGGGGTTGGCGAGCTCCGGCGGAGCGCCGATCGCACTCACCACGACGGGACCGCGCGCGCCTTCCCGGCACGCCGTTGAAAGCGCTAGGGCCGCGAGTGCGGCAAGCAGATATGGTGTTCGAATCGCCATCGGAGACCGATAACGCAGCGGCTCCGCATTTAGCAGCGGGAGGACCAGAGAAGGGCCCACAAGCCCCGATCTTTACCAGTCCTTCATCATTACGGCTGTAGCTAACCGGATGCAGGGGACCGCAATGAAGTCCGACCAGGAAAATCCGGAATATCACAAGGACCGCCGCGCAAATCGCACGTCGGTCGACAGGAACGCACAGCTGCTGCGTCAGCCCAACTGGTACAGCGTGGACGTCAAGATCCGCGACCTGTCACAGTCCGGATTCATGGCGGAATGCGCGGATCCGGTAGGGATCGGCAGCTTTGTCTCGCTAGATGTTCCGGGCATCGGACCTGTCGAGGCGCAGGTCCGCTGGCAGATCGGCCAGCGCATGGGCGGCATGTTTCTCGATCCGATCAGCCTTGCCAGCTGCGAGTGGACCGCTGTCAGAGCTGATCCGCCCAAAGAAGCCGCATAACCGGAAACTCCGCGGCCGTCAGCTCCAGCGCTGGGCGGCTTCGGCTGCAGAGTCCACGGCGTCCCAATCGCCCTCGGTCGTCCTTAGCAACTGACGGGCCTGATCCTCTGATATGCCGTGTTCCTGCGCATAGCGTGCCACTTCGCCACTAGCGCCCGGTGGGTGATGAACGCCGGGTTCGGCTGCTTCTTTGTCGTCGGCCATGATGCCTCCTTCCCCGGCTAAACGCTTGGGCTGGAAGAGATGTTCAAACGGTCCGGTGGGTTCAAGCCCACCAGCCCAGGTGGAACATGAAAGCTCCGACGGCAAAGCCTGCGGCGACGAGCCAGCCGGCGGAGGGATCTCGGTAGAAGCGGACCATGAATGTGTCTCCAGTTCGAGGCCCTCACGTAGCGCGTCCGTGGGGTGACAGAAGCCCCGCTTGATGGATCAGGCCGTTGCTGATTCAGCAACGCCGTGCCAACCGTCGCCGCATGCGCCCTCTTCCGCTTGAAAATCTGCCGACGTGCGGCCCCTCCAGAGGGCACCGCTAAGATGAAATTAACCTAAGCGGTTGAAGGTGTTCTGGCAGCTTGGCGCTGCTCGCCCGGGGGAAGGTTGATTGCTTCAATTTAACGGGCGGACCTCCGAAGAGGACCGCACAGACACAATCGACTGGAAAGCTGAAGCGTTTCGGCTTCGGGCCGAACTTGAGGAGCAAGGGCGCCAACTCCTAAAGATCAAGGAAAGTACGAGCGACTGCCTATTCGAGCTGAACCGCCAGTGGCGCTTCACCTTTCTCAACAAACGGGCGCAACGGGAGATTGCCTCAGGGCGGCAGTTGATCGGCGAGCATGTTCTGGCTGCCTTTCCAGAACTCGCCGGATCGGCCTTCTGGAAGCGCTTCAGTAGCGTCATGTTCACGCGCCAGCCGAGCAGCGCCGATGGCTTCTTTCCGACATTGAACGCTTGGTGCCAAGTGCAAGTCACTCCGACCGCCGATGGCCTCCTCGCTTGTTTTGGAAACATCAGCGATATTAAGCAGCAGGAACAAACGCTGGAAGCACGGCGGCAGCACTTTCAAGGGATCCTGGATTCCGTGCCCCAGATCACCTGGACCGCACTGCCGGACGGAAGCTGCAACTACATCAGCCGGCGCTGGTACGAGTTCACCGGCCAGCAGCAGTGTGGTGATCTTGACAACGTCTGGGTGGAGCCGGTGCACCCCGACGATCGCGACGCGGCGGTTTCCGCCTGGAAGCAGGCTTCCGCTTCGCCCGCAAGCTTTCAAAGCAAGTTCCGGCTCCGCTCTGCCTCGGGCGAATATCGTTGGATGCTGGCCCACGCCACGCCGGACCAAGACCAGCACGGAACTCTGCTCGGCTGGCACGGCACCTGCACAGACATCCATGACAGGGTGACCGCCGAAGAGAAGCTGAACTCCAGCCAAGCCCATTTTCGCTCGGTGCTGGATACGCTGCCGACGATGGTTTGGTCGGCACGTCCCGACGGCCGGCATGATTATTCGAATCAACAGTGGCACGACTTCACCGGGGTTCCCATTGGCGACACCCAGAATGCCGGCGTCTGGTCCGAGCTTTTGCACCCCGAAGACATCCCGGTCGTCATGGCCGCTTGGAAGCACAGCCTTGCAACCGGAGAACCTTACGAGGCGCTCTACAGGCTGCGGCACCGCTCGGGTGAATATTACTGGGTAAGCAGTGGCGGCCGCCCAGAGCGCGACTCGGGAGGCCGGATCACGCGGTGGCATGGCACCTGCACCGAAATCCACGATCATGTTCTCGCGCAGCAGGCGCTGAAGGCGAGTGAAGCCTTGAACCGGGGCATCATCGAAACGAGCCCCGACAAGATTTCCATTCTCGATGCTCAAGGGATCGTACTCCACGTCAACAAAGCCACTCTGAGCTTGTACGGCCTGGAGGACCCGTCTCTGCTGCTTGGCAGGCCTTGGGCGCACAGGCTGAAGGCTACCAACCAGGCAGCAGCCAAACAGGCACTTGCTTCAGCCCAAGCTGGAGGAATCGGCCGCGTCACCCTTCAAGGTCAAAGCGCTGAAGGGGAAGTAGCGCTTGACGTTGTCCTGGCTCCGATCGACGGCGGTGGCGGCAAGGCCAAGTTCGTCGTTATCTCGCGCGACATCACGCACCAGAAAGCAGCCGAAGAGCAGGCGCATTGGACCGCCAGTCACGACAATCTGACAGGGCTGCCCAACCGCGCGCTTTTCCAAGCGCGTCTTGACGCGATGATCCGCGATGCGGGCTGCACGGGCAACGGATTCGCCGTGCTGCTCTTCGATTTGGATGATTTCAAGCGCACCAACGACACTTTGGGCCACGATGCCGGCGATGCGCTTCTGCAAGCCTTTGCCGATCGGTTGCAGAATGCATCACGATCGAGCGACACGGTCGCTCGTTTGGGCGGCGACGAGTTCGCCATCCTTCTTCCGGGTATCGCGGACGCTGCCAGAATCGAAAAAACAATCGACAGGATTGCGGAAGAGCTCAAGGCACCATGCGTTCACGACGGCAAGTTGCTCGATCTTCATGCCAGCATCGGTGCAAGTCTTCATCCCCAGGATGGACGTACTCGGATCGAGCTTCTGAAACATGCCGATCTGGCGCTATACTCGGCTAAGACCACTGCGCGCGGCAAAGCTCGGATCTTCGAACCGGCGATGCGTGCCGAAAGCCAGCGCCGCTCGTCCATGTTGAACTTGGCTCGGCAGGCGCTCGACAAAGAGCTCATCATTCCTTTCTACCAGCCCAAGGTCAGCCTCGAGACCGGCCGGATCGAAGGATTCGAAGCTCTGCTCAGGTGGAGGCACCCGACGCGCGGGATACAATTGCCGCAAACGGTGGCAGCCGCCTTTCAGGACCTCAACTTGGCAGCCCGGATCAGCGACCGGATGATCCACCGCGTGATCTGCGACATCAAAGCGTGGAGCGATCGAGGCCTGCCTTTTGGGCATGTCGCGGTGAACGCTTCGGCGGCAGAATTTCGTGTCGGCGATTTCGCCGAACGGCTGCTGGAGCGGCTTCATCGGGAAGGTCTTCCGGCCAGCGCCATGCAGCTTGAGGTCACTGAGACCGTTTTCCTCGGCCGAGGCGCAGAATATGTCGACCAGGCGCTGAAAACTCTGAGCCGAGCAGGCATGCAGATTGCCCTCGACGATTTCGGAACCGGCTACGCTTCCCTCTCGCACTTGAAGCAATTCCCAGTGAACGTCCTGAAGATCGATCGCTCGTTTGTACGCGACATCCACACCGACCCCGAAGATGCTGCAATCGTGGGAGCCGTCATCAACCTCGGCCATAGTCTCGGGATCAAAGTTGTCGCTGAAGGGGTGGAAACCATGCACCAGCACGATTTCCTCGTCGCCTCGGGCTGCTCGACCGGACAGGGTTTTCTCTACGGCAAGGCCGCTCCTGCACGCGAGGTCGGGCGCATCGTCCGGCGCCCGCTCGTGAAAGCCGGTGACCGGCCGCACTTGTGCCGGAAGCGGTCCGCTCTGCCGCCGACAAGTGCTGGGGCCAACTGAGCGGCCGCCGTAGCGGAAGTCACGCAGACCCTCGGAGGTGGCAACGAGTCCTCGAGCCTGTGCTCAAGCAAGCATCATAAAGCTGATGAGGCTTCTGGACTGCTGAGGAGCTTGGTGCGGACGGCGGGACTCGAACCCGCACTCCCCGAGGGGAAGAAGATTTTAAGTCTCCAGCGTCTACCGGTTCCGCCACGTCCACACCGGCCCGCGATAGCGGCTCCGCACGGAAGCGGAAAGCCGCGCGTGCCGCGCTTTCCTTATTCGGCTGGGGAGCCGGCTTCCAGGTTCAGCCGCTCCCGCATTTCCTTGCCTGGCTTGAAGTAGGGGACGCGCTTTGCCGCGACGTCCACAGCATCGCCCGTTCTCGGGTTGCGCCCCTTGCGAGCGTCGCGATCACGCGTTGAAAATGCTCCAAACCCGCGCAGCTCGACTCGCCCGCCCTGCTGGAGCTGGGCGATGATCGAGTCGTAGAATGCGCTGACGACGCGCTCGATCTCCTTGACGGTGAGATCAGGATGGTCCTCGCATAGCTTCTGCACGAGCTCGGAACGGATCACAATTCATCCCCCTTCAGATCGGGCTCTGCGCCCGGCTACGCCGCTACCCCCGCAGCCGCTATCCTGGATCAATCGCACCATTTTCGACCAAAAGCAACATCCCTACAAGGGGCTAGGTCCAAAACAGCGGCAGCTGGTCGTGTCAGAATGGAGCGGGTGCCGAAGCACCCGCCCGTTTCCCGCTTTAGCTGTTCTTCTGCTTCAGCGCTTCGCCAAGGATGTCACCGAGGCTCGCTCCGGAGTCGGACGATCCGTACTGCGCGACCGCCTGCTTCTCCTCGGCGATCTGCATCGCCTTTACAGAGAAGTTCGGCTTCTTGGACCGGTCGAAGCCGATCACCATCGCGTCGAACTTCTGGCCGACCTGGAACCGCTCCGGACGCTGCTCGTCGCGATCGCGTCCGAGATCGGTCCGCTTGAGGAAGCCGGTTGCGCCATCGTCGCCGACTTGGACTTCAAGGCCGCCGTCGCGCACTTCGAGCACCGTGACAGTCACGACATCGCCGCGCGAGACGCCAGTGCCGCCGCCTGTGGCGACGCCGCCGCGCTCGAGCTGCTTCATGCCCAGCGAGATGCGCTCCTTCTCGACATCGACATCCAGCACCTGAGCCTGGACCATCTCGCCCTTGTGGTGGAGGTTCAGAGCATCCTCGCCCGAAACGCCCCAGGCGATGTCTGACATGTGGACCATGCCGTCGACGTCGCCTTCGAGGCCAATGAACAGGCCGAACTCGGTGGCGTTCTTGACTTCGCCTTCGACGACGCTGCCGACCGGGTGACGCTCGGCAAAGGCGCTCCACGGATTAGCCTGCGCTTGCTTCAGGCCGAGGCTGATGCGGCGCTTGTCCTCATCCACCTCGAGCACCATGACGTCGACTTCCTGGCTGGTCGACACGATCTTACCCGGGTGGACGTTCTTCTTGGTCCAGCTCATCTCGGATACGTGGACGAGCCCTTCGATGCCGGCTTCCAGTTCAACAAAGGCACCATATTCGGTGATGTTCGTGACGCGGCCGCGGAACAGGCCGCCGACTGGATATTTAGCGCCCGCGCCTTCCCACGGATCCGACTCAAGCTGCTTCATGCCGAGTGAGATGCGCTGGGTTTCGCGGTTGATGCGAATGATCTGGACGCGCACCGTGTCGCCGATGTTGATCACTTCGGACGGGTGGTTGACGCGCTTGTAGCTGATGTCGGTGACGTGGAGCAGGCCGTCGATACCGCCCAAGTCGACGAACGCGCCGTAGTCGGTGATGTTCTTGACCACGCCCTCGACGATCTGGCCCTCGTGGAGCGACTGGATGAGGCCGGTGCGCTGCTCAGCGCGCGTCTCTTCGAGGATGGCGCGGCGCGAAACCACGATGTTGCCGCGGCGACGGTCCATCTTCAGGATCTGGAAGGGCTGCGGAATGTCCATCAGCGGGGTGACGTCCCGCACCGGGCGGATGTCGACCTGGCTTCCGGGGAGAAACGCGACGGCGCCGCTCAGATCAACCGTGAAGCCCCCTTTGACGCGACCGAAAATGATGCCTTCCACGCGGTTGCCGGCGGCATATTCCGCCTCGAGCTTGTCCCAGGCGGCTTCGCGTCTTGCGCGGTCGCGGCTGAGCATTGCTTCGCCTTGGTGGTTCTCGACGCGGTCGACATAAACCTCAACGGTGTCGCCGACGTTCAGCTCGGCCTTCTGGCCCGGAGCTGCGAACTCGCGGAGGGGAACGCGGCCTTCGGATTTCAGGCCCACGTCGATCACCGCCAGATCGTTCTCAATGGCGGTAACTGTCCCGGTGACGACCCGGCCTTCGAAGCCTTGATTCTCGCCGCCGAGGGTTTCGTTTAAAAGTGCCGCGAAATCGTCGCGGGTCGGCATTGCCGCAGTGGCCATAAAAAAGATATTCCTTCGTCTGTCGTTTTGCCGGCCACGGGTTGTCTCCCATGGTCTTGTTCACCCGACGGCCGCGCCGACCCCATGCCGGACGCGGCGTCACGAGCGGGCTCGGAAGAGCGACGAAACGACCCAAGTGCAAAGCAAAAAGGCGCGTCAGGGGCCGACGCTCGCCGCCTCACCCCACGCGCTTATCTCAGCTTGAGTCTTTCGCGAGCACGAAGCCGTGCCCGCCGGACGGGCCGCGTATAAGCCAGCGCGGACAAACGGGCAAGCTAAACGTCGGCGGCTGCTGGTTGCAGCTATGGGAGAGTTGGCCTCGGCGGGATCCTTTGTGCACAGTCACGCCGCGCCCGGGCGCCGCCGAGATTCCGCAGATCATCAGCACAACGGCGCTGCTCAACAAGGCGATCCGGAGCTCAGATTGAAACGTGAAGCCGCCGCTCTATGACCGCAATCGCTTGCGCGGCGGCGGCTTCCACGCCCATTTCGCTGGTGTCGATCAATTCGGCATCGGCAGCTGGCCGCAGGGGCGCGGTTGCCCGGTTGCGGTCGCGCTCGTCGCGCGCCTGGATGTCGAGCAGCACGTCGGCCAGGTGAACATCGAGCCCGAACCGCTTCAATTCCTCGTAGCGACGCTGAGCCCGGACTTCCGGGCGCGCGGTCACGAACAACTTGGCATCCGCATCCGGTGCGATCACCGTGCCGATGTCGCGGCCGTCCAGTACAGCCCCGCCGGGCTGCCCGGCGAATTGTCGCTGGCGCTCGACCAGTGCCTGGCGAACCATGGGGTAGACCGAGATGCGTGAGGCAATGCCGCCCACCGCCTCGCTCTTTAGTTCGGCATCGGCGAAGTCCATCTGCGAGAAATCACAGGCCCGCAGCGCCGAGAACTCGCTTTCAGGGTCGCCGCCCCAGCGCAGCAGGTTCAAGCCCACGGCGCGGTATAAAAGGCCGGTGTCGAGATGCGGCAGGTCGAAGCGGCGGGCAATCGCCCGTGCGATCGTGCCTTTGCCGCTCGCGGCGGGGCCATCAACCGCGACGATCATTGCAAAGGCGCGCCGCCGGCGGCGCTGAGGGCAAGCGGAAGGACCGGGAGGTGGGACATAATTTCTCGTTATCGCGGAGCTGTCAGGAAGGCTAGCCGGAGCGTTGCAGAGGCTCGAGGACGGGTCGGCGAGTGGGTGACGCTCGGCTTTTGACAGCGGCGCCTCGCTATGGCAAGGCGCGCGGCTTATCCGGATCTGCCCCTCGGGCGGGTCCGCTTTTTCAATTTGGACTGGAGGCTCACCCGTCATGGTGAAAGCTGAGTGGGGCACCAAGCGCAGCTGCCCCAAATGCGGCACCCGTTTTTACGATCTTGGCAAGGATGACCCGGTTACCTGCATCAACTGCGGCATCGCCTGGGAGCCGGAGCCGGTGTTGAAATCGAAGCAGCCGTTGCCGTTCGACGCGCCGAAAAAAGCGATCGAGGACGAGGCACCCGACGCGGATCTCGCGGCGGACGAGCTGGAGCTCGACGAGGAGGTCGAGGAGAATCCGGACGACGAAGTGGATATCGGCGGCGACGACGATATCGGTGTCCCCGGATCTGGCGGCGACGACGAAGAAATCTGATTGCGAGGCGCCGCCGGCTATTCTAAGGCGGCGCCTACAGCCCCCATCCAGGAGATGGCGGGCATGAACACCGGCTTCGACCGCCCAGGGGAGCCGACTTGGGGCCGTAGCTCAGCTGGGAGAGCGTCGCAATGGCATTGCGAAGGTCAGGGGTTCGATCCCCCTCGGCTCCACCATTCCAAGCAAATATAGTCGGACGCGCTGAAGGTATGACCTGCCGCAATTGAGGGTAGCCGCGCGGGTGAAGCGCGGACGGGCTGCCTCTTGCTCGTGCAACCCCGAGGTTCGTCCTTCAGAGGACTCCGTGCAGATCTCCGAACCTACGGATTGCGCGGGTCGGCGGCGCCCGGTCGGAACCGGCGGAACGATGGGGCGTAAGCCCTTGCATGACCAGGGCGCTTTACCCCAGCTACAAAGATCTCGATCCGTTCATCGACGTCGAATGGCTGCGCTCCCTGAACGGCTACATCGAAGAGCGGATCGTCCGCCGGCTCACCCAAGCGCACGATTTGGCCTTTTACACCGGGCCGTTTCTGCTCAACGATCAAGCGCCCACGCTGCCGGGGACGCGGATGATCTACCTCGCGCAGTCGGTCCGCGCCGAGGACTATTACGACCTGGACCGAACCGAACTCTGGCATCCCACCGAGGATGCTGAAGATTTTGCCGAATTGATGGAGTTCATTGCCACTCTGCCATTCGCCGCCACGGCGCGCATGCTGATCATGTACGATGAACTTGGCCGGCCCGTCACGGCCCACCGCG
>JADDQD010000089.1 GCA_016781555.1 Pseudomonadota bacterium
AAATAAGCGGTCGGCGTTTCGCGATAAACCAGCCGATATCCACCGCGCTTGATCCAATCGAGCGGCGCTGCTCCAGTCTGCTCGACCCGCTGGCGCAGGTAGCTCGCCCAGTCGTAGGGAGTGATTGCCGTCAGCGTCTGAACGATGTCGTCAAACGTGTAGGTAAGAGTGCCCTCGTCGTTCGGGTTCACTCCGAAAAAGGCGCGGCCGAAATCATCGATCGAGCGCTGACCATTTGTCCGCTCACGAATGATGCTGTCGACATCGAGCCAGATCAGCATGCCCTCGCCATAATAATCCTCACCGCGGTGCCAGCTCGGGAAGGGCTTGGGCCGGCGCGCGCCGACGATGGGATCGAACGTGGTGTCGATCAGCGGGCGCCAGCTCCGCCCCGGCACGGTGTCGAGGAAAGCGGCGTTGCGGGCGAGTTCGCCCAGCACGTCTTCCCTGGGCATCATCCCGGATCGGGCGGAGAGAACGTTGCCCCAGAACTGCGTCTGGCCTTCGTACAACCACAGCAAGGTGTTCCCCATCGGCTCGCTATAGGTGGGCGTCCAAAGATCCGCGCCGCGGCGGTACTTGCCGTTCCAGCTGTGGTTGAACTCGTGGGCGAGAAGATCGCGGCCGGCCGAGCCTTTCTCCCAGTCCGTGAAGTAATTGCGTGGGTGGCCGTTTTCGGACGAGCGGAGATGCTCCAGGCCGATGTCGCCGAGCTGTTCGGTCAACGCGACCAGGAATTCATATTGGTCGAAATGCTTTGCGCCATAAAGCTTCATGGTCTGCTCCACGAGGCGCCGGTGCGCGGCAATCTGCTCGGGCTTGGCCGCAAGATCCTCCGGCCGGTCGGCGAAGAGGTGAAGGTTCACATTCTCGCTGAGCTTTTCTTGGCGATAATGCCGACCCGCGAAGATCGGCGAGTCAACAAAGGTCTCGTAAGAAACCGGCTTGTAGGTGAGGCGATTGCCCCGCCGGCTCGCAACGTCCAGCGAGGTCGCCGCCTGCCAGCCGGCGGGGAGCGTGATGCTTGGCTGAACCGTGATGTTCCGGACGAAATAGCCGGCCGGGTACAGCGACATTTTTTCCCACTGCACGTTCAGCATGTCGGGGGTCATGACCACCCGGCCCTGGTTCGGCTCGGTCGGGGAAAGGTGCTGGAATTCTACCTGCAGTTCGCGGGCGCCCGTGGGAACAACGATATGGAAGGCGAAAACGTCAGCCGGGTCTCGCCGCCAGGCCACGGGCCTGCCGCTTGCGCTGATCTTGAGGCCGGCGATGCTCGAAATCGGCCCGCGCGGGGCGTGGTTTCCAGGTAGCCATTCCGGATAAAGAAGCGTCACCGGACCGGCGCCGCGGACTGGGATCGTCTGGCGCACGCGGAAGATGGCGCGCGCTGTGTCCGTCGCGTCGACCTCAATGGTGATCGGTCCGGGGTAGGGGATGTCGCGCGCGGCCGGGATCTGGCTGCGCATCGGTGCCGGCTGAGGCCTGCTGGTCTGCACTTGCGCTGCGGCGGGCACGGCAATGGCCGCGGCAAGCGCGATTATGAGATGGTTACGCAAGGGGACTCTCCTGAAAAGGAATGCTTTTTCAGCACCCTTGACGAGTCTCCACGGCTTCGTCCAGCCTTTCGGTTCTGCCCTAAGCGGCTGCCTTCGCTGCTTTGGCGCGCTCGACGCTTTCCTCGACGATGCGGCAAGCCTCTTCGCGTCCAAGCCAATGGCCGACCCGGACCCACTTTTCGGGCTCGAGATCCTTGTAATGGGTAAAGAAGTGCTCGATCTGCTGGCGCATGATGAGCGGCAGGTCTTCCCCCTCCTCGACATCGGCAAAATAAGGCGAGGTGCTCTTTGTCGGCACCGCGAGGATCTTCTCGTCGCCGCCGGATTCGTCCTCGAGCAGCAGCACCGCGATTGGACGACACCGGACCACGCTGCCTGGAATGAAGGGCACGCGCGCCATTACCATCACGTCGAGTGGATCGCCGTCCGGGGAGAGCGTGTGCGGGATGAAGCCGTAGTTGGTCGGATACCGCATGGGCGTGTGGAGGATCCGGTCCACGAAAATGGCGCCCGAATTTTTGTCGAATTCATATTTGACCGGCTCGCCGCCCATCGGCACTTCGATGATGACGTTGACGTTGGTGGGCGGATTATCGCCGACGGGAATCAAATCGATGTTCATGGGGGCGGCTCCCTAACCGCTCGCCTTGATCTTGTCCAAGCCTCTCCGCCAGCGGCTGCACGGGCGCATCCCAAGGCACGCCACCTTTCCAGGCCACGCAAAAATGCTAAGGCGCGCGCCATGAGCAGCAAAGTGCAGGCGATCCGGGGCACCCAGGACATGCTCGGCGAGCAAGCCGAGCGCTTCCAGGCCGTCGTGGCCGCGTTCGGTCGCGTGCGCCGCCTTTACGGATTCCAGCGCGTTGAAGTGCCGGTAATCGAAGCAACGGCGGTTTTCGCGCGCTCACTTGGTGAGACCACCGATGTCGTGTCCAAGGAAATGTACAGCTTCGAAGACCGCGGCGGCGAGCCAATAACGCTCCGTCCTGAATTTACCGCCGGTATTTGCCGAGCCTTCCTGTCCGAAGGATGGCAGCAGCACGCGCCGCTGAAGGTCGCTGCGCACGGCCCGATCTTTCGCTACGAGCGGCCGCAAAAAGGTCGGTTCCGGCAGTTCCACCAGCTCGACGCCGAGATCATCGGTTCAGACGCGCCGGCAGCGGATGTCGAGCTCCTGAGCTTTGCGGACCAGCTTCTCCGCGAGCTCGGGGTTGCGGACGGTGTGACGCTTCAACTCAATACGCTTGGCGACCCGGAAACGCGCGAAGCCTGGCGTGCAGCGCTTGTGGAGCATTTCCAAGCGCAGCGCGAGGCGCTTTCGGAGGAGAGCCTCGCCCGGCTCGACAAAAACCCGCTTCGCATCCTCGACAGCAAGGACGCGCGCGATCGCATTATCGCTGACAGCGCCCCCGCGATCGACGATTACTTAAGCGAAGCTGCCGCGAACTTCTTTGCCTCCGTGACCGCCGGGCTGGACGCTGCCGGCGTGGCGTGGACGCGCAATCCGCGGCTGGTGCGCGGCCTTGATTATTATCGGCACACCGCATTCGAATTTGTCACCGACCGGCTTGGCGCGCAGGGCACCGTGCTCGCTGGCGGCCGTTATGACGGCCTCATCGAAGCGCTTGGTGGGCCGCATACACCCGCGGTCGGCTGGGCGGCAGGTATCGAGCGCCTTGCAATGCTGATCGAGAGGCCAGAGGCTGAGCGGATCGAGGTTGCACTGGTGCCGCTTGGGACGGCAGCGGAAGCGGCGGCCTTGCGCATCCTTGCCGATCTCCGGCGCTCAGGCATTGCCAGCGACATGGCGTTCCGGGGGAACATGAAGAAGCGCATGCAGAGGGCGGACTCGAGCGGCGCTCGCTACGCGATCATCGTTGGCGACGACGAGCTGGCACGGGGCGAGGTCGCGCTGAAGGACCTTACGAGCGGCAAGCAGGAGGCGGTCGCCCTGGACGGACTTGCCCGAAGGCTCGCAGCCACCATCCCGCGGGGAGGACATTCGGAACTCGCCGCAGGCCTTGCCGATCACGCCGCAAGTCCTTCCTCGAGCACCGATCGCGTCGCCAAGGCGTCATGACAATGATTTCCGCCGAACGAATCGCGGCAATTGAGGCTCGGCGTGACGAGCTTCAGAACGCCATGTCGGCGCCTAACTTGGCGCCCGACGTTTTTGTGCGCCTTTCCAAAGATTATGCGGAAATCGAACCCGTGGCAGCGGCGGCACGCGAGGTGCGCCGGCTTCGGGCCGAGCTCGATGTTCTTCAGGAAATGATCGAAGACACTGCGGGCGAGCCGGAAATAAAGGCGCTTGCTGCTGACGAAGCCGAGCAGATCCGCCAAAGGCTTCCGGATGCGGAACGCGCGCTGGCGCTGAAGCTTCTGCCCCGCGATGCCGCGGATCAGCGACCGGCAATGCTGGAGATCCGTGCCGGGACGGGCGGCGACGAAGCGGCGCTTTTCGCCGGCGACCTATTCCGAATGTACCAGCGCTTTGCCGAAACCCAGGGCTGGCGCGCCGAGGTGATCTCCGCAAGCGCTTCCGACGTCGGCGGCTTCAAGGAAGTTGTAGCGTCGGTCACTGGGCAGGGCGTCTTCGCCAAATTGAAGTTCGAAAGCGGCGTTCACCGTGTTCAGCGCGTGCCCGCAACCGAGAGCGGCGGCCGGATACACACGTCTGCAGCCACGGTGGCGGTTCTGCCCGAGGCGGAAGACGTGGATATCCAGATTGACGACAAGGATCTGAGGATCGACGTCTACCGCTCCTCGGGCCCAGGTGGGCAGTCCGTGAACACGACCGACAGCGCAGTGCGTATCACCCACCTTCCTACCGGGCTCGTGGTGATCCAGCAGGACGAGAAGTCGCAGCACAAGAACAAGGCCAAGGCTTTGAAGGTGCTGCGCACGCGCCTCTATGAAATGGAGCGCGAGCGTCTGGCGAACGAACGAGCGGGGGCGCGAAAGTCGATGGTGGGCTCGGGCGATCGTTCGGAGCGGATCCGGACCTATAACTTTCCGCAAGGCAGGGTCACGGACCACCGCATCAACCTCACCTTGCACCGGCTCGACGAAATCCTGGCTGGGCCGGGCCTTCAGGATCTTATCTCTGCGCTGATTGCTGAAGACGAAGCCGAGCGCCTCGCCAGCTTGGATGAGCAGTGATTTCCCACCCCTGAGGAAGGCGCCGGTGACCATTCGCGCCGCCCTTGCCGATGCGGCCCGGCGGCTGGTCGGATCGAGTGATAGCCCGCGCCTGGATGCCGAACTGCTTATGGCGCAAGCCCTTGGCGTCGAACGCGAGGCGCTGCTCCTGTCCGGGCTCAGCGGCGAGGCGCCGGGAGCCTTCGACGCGCTCGTCGAGAGACGCGAAAGCGGAGAGCCGATCGCGTACATCACCGGCCGGCGCGGCTTCTGGACGGTCGAACTGGAGGTCGGCCCCGGTGTCCTGATCCCGCGGCCCGACAGCGAGACGCTGATCGAAGCCGCGGTGGCGCATTGGGGAGAAGCTGGGCCGAAGCGTGTCCTCGACCTCGGCACCGGACCTGGAACCTTATTGCTGGCAGCGCTTGACCAGTGGCGGGACGCTTCAGGCCTGGGTGTCGACCGCTCTGAGCGGGCCCTGACGATTGCGCGCGCAAATGCGGCCCGGCTCGGACTCTCCGACCGCTGCCAATTCAGGTCTGGAAACTGGGCGGAAGGCATCGAGGAACGGTTCGACCTCATCCTCTGCAACCCGCCTTATATCGAAGAAGACGCGTCGCTCGCTCGCGACATAGTCGAATGGGAGCCGCACGAGGCGCTTTTCGCCGGCCCCGGCGGAATGGCCGATCATGTCCGTCTGGCGCCCCAGATCCCGGCTATTCTGGCCCCGGGCGGCATCGCGTGCGTCGAAATTGGTGCCGGCCAGGCTGCCGCGGCGAGCGCTCTCTTCAAGAGCCGCGGGCTCATCGTTTCGGCCCGAAACGATCTTGCCGGAATTGCACGATGTCTCGTCCTGCGGCACTGATCTAGTTCATCATCTTTTCCGCTTGGTTTTCTGCGCCCGCATAGCTACATATGCTCACAGGGACGGGGCCTGATACAGCGCAAGATGCTTTGAGGCCCACCGTCGCCGACCCCCGATTGCTCTGGCGTCCTCGGACGATCGCAGCGTGAGGAGGCGGGATCCGCATTGCGGCACCCTGCCTAAGGTGTCGTGCAAAATAGCGGCCGGGACGGGCTTGGCCGATGGAGTGGGCTAGACAAGACCACCTGTGACGAGGACCAACGTTTGATCAACAATCGTCAGAACGGCCGCCGGCGCGGCCGTGGCGGGGGACAGCGCCCGCCGAACAGTGCTCCCAGTCCGGGCAATCGCCAGGACAATCGCTCGCGGGGCAATGCCGCTCAGCTTTACGACAAGTACAAAGCGATGGCGCGCGACGCGCAGCTCGCCGGCGACCGGGTCCAGACGGAATATTACCTGCAGTTCGCCGATCACTATTTTCGCGTGCTGAACGAGACGCGCGAGCGTTTCGATAATCAGCGGCGTCCTCGCGACGATTATATGTCGGATGAGGATCAGGATCAGGATCAGGATCAGGATCAGGATCAGGATCAGGATCAGGATGAGGCGGTGAACGCGTTGGACGGCCGGGGTGAAGCGGAGCAGTCGCGCGAGCCCCAGGATCGCTACCAAGGTCGCGAACGGCAACCGGAACACGCCTCGGGCGAATCTTCGCGCGAAGGGCACAACGGCGGAGAGCGCCGGCCGCGCCGCGAGCGTCCTCGTCGCGACCGCAACGGCGAAGCGCAGGAAGCGGCAGGCGAAGAGCGCATTTCGTTGGAGGCGCTTCCGCCCGCGATCGCGCCCGATGGTGGGGATGCTCCTGAAAAGGCGCCCCGCCGGCGCACAAGGCGCCCGCGGAACGAAGGCGGCGAAGCCGAAATCGCTCCGGCGGCCTGAACTTCGGGACAACAGCAAAAGGCGGCGTGCCATGGCATGCCGCCTTTTTCATGCCTGTCATAAATCCGTCACGAGCTTGTTGCCCGGCTGTCACCGAACTGCGCTAGCTCAAGTCCATGATCGGCCTGTTGCAGGAAAAGGACCCCGATGGACACCAGGATTCTCGTTTCTCTTTTGCTTGCCGGCACCTCGTTCGGAGCGGCTCCTGCCCTGGCTCAGGGCGATGCGGCACTGGCCGGTGAGATCGCCGCGATGCGCTCCAAGATCGAAAGTCTGGAAGCCAAGGTCAAGGAGCTTGAAGGCGCACAGCAGAAGAGCGCCGGGGCGGTGCCGAGCTGGAAGGGTGCTCCCCAGCTCGAGGACAAGAAGTCAGGCTGGTCGTTCAAGCCGATCGGGCGCCTCCAATATGATGTCGGCTATGTGGAACGCCCGAACGGCGTTACCGACCGCGGCCTCGGCTTCAGCAACGAACTCCGTCGCGGTCGGCTCGGCGTGGAAGGCACGATCCCCGGCGGCTTCGGCTACAAATTGGAAGTCGGCTTCGACGATAACGAGGTCGAGGTCACCGACGCGTACCTCAGCTATGAGGCCTCGAAGCAGGTCGGGTTCACGATCGGCCAGCACAACAATTTCCAGTCGCTGGAGGAAGTGACCAGCTCGCGCTTTCTCCCATTCCTGGAGCGTGCGGCATTTACCGACGCCTTCAACTTTGAACGGCGCATCGGGGTCTCCGCGCGCCTGACGCACGGCGACCTCATCGCCAATGCGGGCGTTTTCACCGACAATATCGAGGATCTCTCCAACGCTCAGGACGCCGTCGGCCTTGGCGACGAAAACAATTCCGTCGGGCTCGATGGGCGCCTGGTTTACACGCCTAAATTCGGGAGTACCCAGCTTCATTTTGGCGGCTCTGCGCACTTCCGCGACAATGGCGACACAGCCGAGCGGGGGCCGGCCACTCGTTATCGGCAGCGCCCGTTCGTGCACACAAGCAACACACGCTTCCTGGCGACGCCGGGGCTGAGGGTGGAGGACGAAACCAATTATGGCCTCGAGACTGCGCTCATCAACGGGCCGTTTCATGCCACCGGCGAAACGCACTGGCTGAATGCGGACACGCTCACGGCCGGCCGCAGCCCCACCTTCTTCGGTGGCTACGCGGAAGTCGGCTATTTCTTCACGGGGGAGACGCGCGGCTACAAAGGTGGCCGCTGGGATCGCACCAAGGTGCTAAAGCCGGTGGGCGCGGGCGGCTTGGGCGCGCTCCAGCTCAACCTCCGGTTTGATTATCTCGACCTCAACGACGACGGGATCGTCGGTGGCAAGCAAAAAGGTTATCTCGCTTCGCTGCTATGGATCCCCCAAGATCACGTGCGCTTCTACCTGAACTACGGTCGTCTGCAGTATGAGGACGCCGCGGTCGCTGCGGCGGGAGGGGATCCAAACTACGGAATCGACGTAATTGGCGCCCGCGCCGCAGTCGATTTCTAAGGTCCCCTGCGGTCGCGGAGCCCGAGGCTGCTCGCGTTAATTAGATCGCTGGAATTGCCTTGGGGCGGTTTTCCTCGTCGAGTGAGACGAAGGTGAAGAGCGCTTCGGTCACCTTCACTTCCTGAATGCCGCGGTTGCGGGTCGCGATCACCTCAATGCGGATCCCCATGGAGGTGCGCCCGGTTCGCTCGATCCGGGCATAAACGGAGATGATGTCGTGCAGGAGGATTGGCGCGATGAATTTCATCGCCTCAATCGCCACAGTCGCGACGGCTCCCTGCGCACGGTGCGATGCGACAATGCCCGCGGCGATATCCATCTGGCTGAGGATCCAGCCGCCGAAGATGTGGCCGTTCGCATTGATGTCGCCGGGACGCGGAACCACCCGCAGGATCGGCTCGCCGCGGCCTTCACTCATCCCGGCCGTCTCCACGGCCTGCGGCGTCGTCGTGACCGCTATGGTTGCTGAAATAAACGAGTCCCATCAGCCCGGTGCCAAGCAGAACGGAAAGCCCTACTCCGGCCACAGTGGCGATGATCATATGGATCGGCACCGGACCGCCGGAGCTCTTGAGGTAAATGAGCGCAAGCAGCACAGCCACTATTGCGGCGATTGCCATCCACGACATCAGCTGCTTGTAGCGAGCCCAGGCCAGAGCAGCACGCTCGGCGGACGGCGGGGTGGGATCCTGTCTGGGCATGCTTCCATTTGGATGTGGCGCGTGTGATCATCAACCCTTGAGTCGGCGAGAAAAGAGGAGCCCCCCGATGACGATATCCGCAATCCTCCGGCGCAAAGGCGGTGAGGTCCTCAGCATCGGCTGCCAAGACAGCGTTCGCGCCGCCGCACAGCTGCTCGCCGAAAACAAGATCGGCTCGCTGCCGGTTGTGCGACATGAGAAAGTGGCGGGGATCATATCGGAGCGGGACGTGGTCTATTGCCTCGCGCGAGAAGGCGCGGCGGTCCTCGAATGGCCCGTCGAGCGGGTAATGACCGCGCCCGCGATCACCGTTACGCCCGAAGTTCCTGCCCTCAGCGCACTTTCGATGATGAGCAAGCGCCGGATCCGGCACTTGCCCGTGGTCGAGGGCGATCGGCTGGTGGGTATTGTGTCGATCGGGGACCTCGTCGCCTGGCGGATCGCGCGGATCGAGGAGGAAGCCGAAGCAATGCGAGCCTATATCCAGAGCGCTTGAAGCGACTTGCCCGCGGACAGAGCGCGCTCACACCGCCGCAGCTGGACGCCTCCGCACGAGCGCGAAGAGCTCGGCCACCACCTTCCGCGCGAACAGCACCAGCAGCGCTCCGTAAGCGGCTGCCCCGCTCGATACCAGAATGAGGAGCCGCGCCTCGGCCGGCATCGGCGGAAGCAGCGTGTCGAGGCACAGCACGACAGCCAGCATGGCTGCAGACGTGCCAACTCCAGGCATCAAGGCGCGGAGCAGGGCCGGCGCAGTGACACCGATCACCGGCAGCGACAAAGCTGCCGTGATCGCCGTCAGCAAAGGAAAGGCAGCAAGCCAAGCATAAGCCAGGCCTTGCGTGCCGAACTGGATGCCAATGAGAAAGCTTGCAGTCATGATGAGGGCGCCTGACAGCGAAACACGAAGGGCGATGCCCGCGCGCCCGAGCGCGTTCGTCGCGGGCCCAAACAGGATCTGCAGCGTCATGAATGGCATGGCCAGTGCGAGGATGCGAACCAGCGGGACCGCCTCGATCCATTGCCTGCCGAGAACCGTCAGGATCAATGGCTCGGCGGTTGCGGCCAAGCCGAAGTGCAAAGGCAGGGTGAGCAGCATGATCAGCCGAACAGCCTTCAGAAAGGACGAGCCGAGGCCGCCGGGCCGGGTTTGAATCCGCGCATAAGCCGCAAAGGCGACTTCGTTCAGAGGCGGCACGAACTTGGCGGCCACGATCTGCGTCAGGAATAAAGCGGTTGTGTAGATGCCCAGGTCGTGCGGGCTGACGCTGCGACCGGCGATGAAGACGTCCGATTGGCTTTGCAAGAACCAGAAGAACTGCACGAGCACCATCGCGCCGCCATAGCGGAACATCGTCCCGGCGCCTTTGAACTGGAAGCTCGGCGGCACCAGCCAGGGCAGGGCAAGGGTGAGGCCGACAGCGCGGACCCCAAACAGCACGAGCGGCGCGATCACCAGCGTCCAGACGCCAAAGCCATAGGTGGCGCAGACGAGCGCGGCGCCTGCGCTCAACAAAGCCGCGACGAGGTTGACCTTGGCCTGCCCGCTGAAATCAATCTCGCGACTAAGCAGAGCGTTGGGAATGGCGATGAAAGGCGTGAACAGATAGAGCAGTGCCTGGGCCATCAGAAGGTCCGCAACCAGCGGCTGGCGGAAATAAGCCGCTGCAACCGGTGCCATTGCGATCTGCGCGAGGGCGAGGCCACCATTCAGGAGGATCAAGATCCCGAACACCTGGGCGATCTGGCGCCGGTCGACCGACTCGCTTTGCACAAGTGCATTTGCAAAGCCGTAGCCGTTCATCAGGTTCAGGAACATGAGCACAGCCTGTGCCATCGCGAAGAGGCCGTAGTCAGCCGGCTGGAGCAGTCGGATAACAATGAACGTGGCGGCCCAGGTGATGAGCTGGGCGACAATCTGGCCGCCCGAGCGCCAGATCACCGCCGCCTTCACCCGCTCGGCAAAGCCAAGCGGCTCCTGTTGCAATCTTTGGTCGTTGCTCAAGAGGTTTGGATCCCGTCTGTGCCGTCAATGCGTGCCGAGGCACCTCATACAGAAGGGGAGTTAATCGCATGTTAGGCAGCGTGCCACTGATCGAGGCGAAAGATTGGAAGGCGGCTAAGGATCGGCCACTGAACTGATCCAGCACCGTCGCAGCGGCGCGGCTTACTGCTTTGCCCGTTCAAAATTGGAAGGCGCTTCGGGGTTGACGACTGGCACCGTCGTCGCCATCTGGCGTGAACCGACGGGGCTCACGGCTACTGGCCAGCGACCGATCGGAAGAAAGCTTCTTCAAAAAGTTTTCGAAAAAGCTGTTGACGGTGGGAAGTCTCGTCCATATATGGCTTTCACCGACGAGGCACGGTCTTTTGGCTAACCTCGTTTGCGCTTCACTGATCGGTATATCCGGTACCCTCTGGAAGGGGG
>JADDQD010000279.1 GCA_016781555.1 Pseudomonadota bacterium
CGGCTCCTGAACCACGATGCTGCCGCCATGGGCCGCGACTACGGGTTCCAGCTGCTCGCGGCCGCTCCCGATCACGACCACTTTCCGGTCGGGGCCCAGTTCCGCGACACTCGCGAACAAATGTTCGAGCATCGGCCGCCCGGCGATCGGGTGGAGGACCTTGTGTAGATCGGACTTCATCCGTGTTCCCTTGCCTGCGGCGAGGATAACGGCTGCAAATGGGGTCGACTGGTTCATGGCGCTTCCGGAATGTCGGCGCCCCATCGCACGGAAATCTTGCCAATTCCATAGTGGCGCCCCAAGGCGCGGCCGCCATGCAGATTGTGCCCTTCAGCGTTGTCGCGTTCGACCTCGATGGCACCCTGGCCGACACCGCGCCCGATCTTCCCCAGCGCGCTCAACCTGACGCTGAGCGCGCTGGGCCGCGACAGGGTGGAGCCGCAATCGGCCGGTAGAAAAGCTCGGGGCAAAGGCCGTCATCGATACTTTTGACGAACTCATCCCGACACTAAGCCGGATGTGACGCTTGAAATAGCGCAGATGGCGCCGGGAAGATGTGAGGCGAAAGCTCTGCCGGCGAATGCTCCGGACTTCGCTCTAGCTTTTGCGCGCCTTTTGCCACAGGTGCCGCGCCAGCATCAGCGGCGGCATCCGCATCCAATGTGAGCGGATGTAGAAGACGAGACGCAGCGCAGAGCGGGTCCCCTGCCCCCAGCCGTTGCGCGCCAGCAGGCGCTGTTCGAAGAGTGCGTCGGAGAGCCGGCGCCGTCCCGCAAGCTGAGGGTCGACAGGAGTCTCGTAGAGTTTTGCCGCGAGCCGAAGCGCGCGACCGAGCTGCGCTTGAAGCTGATGGCGCCGCGCGCGTGCAGCCAGTTCCTTCCAAAAGTCTGCTCCGGAAGCGAACTGGCGCAGCATCCGGTCGATATCCCAAAGGTTGCGGAGGCCACCAGCCATATCCCCGTCGGCGAACAGGTGGGCAACGGCATGCATGACCATGTCTGCCGGGCCGAGAACCCGCAGGCCATTTTCTATGGCCTGGCTGTCGCCGATCATCGCCTCCGCATCCGGCGTGGGCCCGGCGGTGAGCGGCAGAATGGTGTGGTGGACGTCGATCATCCGATCCCGCTCGCGATGAATGAGCGGCGGCAGCTCGTGCATCCAGCGGCGGTAGTAGAGGTCGTCATAGGCGTCCTCCTTGACCCACTCCCAGCCGGCAGCGAGCAACGCCTCCTCTACTTGGGGCAACGCTCCGCGGGGTACCAGGATGTCGAGGTCGCCGATCGATCGACCTGCACCGGCCGAGAGCCCCGCCGCCGCATAGGCAGTGCCCTTGAGGAGCACGATCGGCACTCCAAGAGGTGCCAGCGCGCGGCGCGCCATTTCAGCTTCCCAAAGCGCCTGGCGCCGAGCCTGTTCGGCAGCGCCGCGCGCCTGCTCCAGAATGCGCTCAACCGTGGCTGGTAAACCGACGGCGCGCAGTTGGTACGCCAGGGTGCCGATCAGCGATTCCGCTCGCGCTACCGCGATGAGCTCCGTCCACTGCGCTGGATCGAGGGTCCCGGCCGCAGGCGGATCGCGAAGCAAGCTCACGAGGAGGCGCGAGTCTGTCACTGACCGAGCTCAGCCCAAAGCGCTTCGACCATCTCGATCGCGCTGCTGCCGTCTGAATAGTCAATCGCCCGCGACGGCAGATTGATGACCAAGCGGGTAAGCGCTGCAAATGAACGCTCGCCCAGCGCGACATAGTTGGTCGAGGCCTGCGTCAAGCGGACGAAGACCTCGGCGGCGCCAACGGGGCGGATCGCCCGTGGGACGGCCTTGTCGAATCGGGGGAAGAGGATGAGCACGGGTCTGGCCGGCTCGGCCATGCGCGCAATCGCCTCGTCGCGGGGCCGCAGGTGACGGATCGTGCCTTTGGGCGTGCCGCGAAGCCAAGGGCCAAACCGCTCGGACGAGGCAAGCTCCGCCATCGCATAAATTGCGTGGTTCTTGAGGCTGATGGCACGCGGGAAAGGGTGAAGGTCGCCGGTATCAAAATCGAGCAGGGCGAATTCGTCGCCCATGAAGCGCCAGCCATGCTCACCGAGCATCGCTGCCAGGGTCGATTTGCCCGAACCCGAAGCGCCTGTCATCAACACCGCTTTGCCATCGCGCTCCACGGCGGATGCATGGAGCAGCAGATAATGCTTCTGGCCCAGCGCCATCTGAAGGTTCATGCCCATTTCAGCAGCAAGGAGCCCATGCGGCAGAGCGAGCGGCGCAGCGTCCGGCAGAATGTAATCGCCGCGAATGGCAACCGACGGCTTCAGCCAACGCCGCCACGGCTGCTCAGGCTCCAGCCGGACCGAAAAGTCGCAAACGTCCGGCTCGGGATAGCCGCGGTAAAGCGCCCGCAGCGCAGCAACGGGTCCACGCCAATCCGAGCCGACCCGGAAACCCACTGGGCCTACCTGCAGGTTGAGCGCGTGCTTCATACGCGTTGCACGAGGCCCGCCGCCTCGAGCTCCGCAAGGCGCGCAGCCATCTCGTCGGCACCGCCGTCGATCTGAAAGCTCCGCCCCAAGCGTTCGGCGAGTTCAGCAGCGGTGGCGGAACTTTCAGCCAAGGCGTCGAGGAGTTGCGGCGCGGGTGGGGCAAGAATGTGGGTCATGCCCGAGGGACGATGAAAGAGCGCCGTTAGCCCATCAAGCTCCACGCGCACCATCAGCGCCTGCGCGTCGGCGATGTAGCGGGGCGATGATCCTGGGGAGGTCCCGGAGCACGCACGCGAAGGCGCAGCGGATGCCGCGCATCCGTCGGCCATCAGCCGCGCCAGGTCAGCGCGGCATCTGCAGCGAGGCGTAGCAGGTAAATCCGCTCATCCCCGCCTGCAAACGGCGAATATAGTTGGCGTAAGCCTGGGCCGATTGCGAGTCGATGCCTGCAGGGGACGGCCCCCCACGCAGCATTACCTTCACTTCCTCGCCGGTCAGGTTGCGCGGCGCGGGCGGGAAGGAACCGGCGGTGCCGGGGGCGACGAGGCTCCCGTCCGCGGCGATGTAGTTTCCGGCCGCTTGCGGCGCCGGCACCGGTATCTCGCAGTTGAGCACCGATCCCGCCGTCTGCGCGAGCGCAGGGCGGATGGTGACAACGGTTGAGGCCGCCGCCGCGCCCAAAGCGAGCACCATGCGCCTGCTCGGCGCTGGCACAGGCTCGGACGGCTGCTGATCGATCTTTTCGCTCATGGCCTCACCGGATACGATTACGATGTTTAATAAGCGTAAAGCGCTCCCTTTGCGAGGAGTGGCGCACTGCTACCAATCCCGATAAGGGACAGGCCGATGGCATCCGAGCGCACGAGGCGGCTCCTCACTGCCCTGAGCATTGCTGCAGCGGGGCTCCTTGCTGCGGCACTGGCCGGCGCACCGCTCTTCGCGGCCCTCCTTGCGATGCTTGCCGGTGGAACTGCAACGGCGCTGTTCCAATCGCAGCGGAGCGAAGGCAGGTCCTCTGGACCAGCCAGCTCTGCGGAGGCATCACCGCGCCTCCCCTCCGTCCTCGCAGCCCTCGACGATCCGCTGCTCCTCGTGAAGAAGCGAAAGGTGCTCCTGGCCAACCCAGCGGCCAAGGCGGTCCTGGGCGCCCACATCGAGGGAGCCGACGTTCGCCTCGCCATCCGGCACCCGGCCGCCGCCGAACATCTGGCGGAGAGCCGCGAAGGCGGCGCCCGGATCGAACTTGCCGGTCTTGGCGGGCAAGACCGAAGGTGGGAAATGGCCACGGCATTGTTGCCCGACAAGACGCGACTGGTGCGGCTGTCCGATCGAAGCGCGGCTTTTGCCGCCGAGCGGATGCGCACCGATTTCGTGGCAAATGCCAGTCACGAGCTTCGAACGCCGCTGGCAAGCCTACTCGGGTTCATCGAAACGCTTCAGGACGACACAGCCGCCGAGGACAAGCCCCTGCGCACTCGGTTTCTCGGCATCATGCTGGACGAGGCACAGCGGATGCACCGCCTCGTCGACGACCTCATGTCACTTTCCCGGATAGAGGCGGAGCGCTTCAGCGTTCCGCGCGAGCCTGTTCGGCTGCTGCCGCTAATTGATCAGATCCGCGTCGCCTGCGGTCGCATTGCTGCTGAGCGAGGCGTCGAACTGGTCGTGGAGAATCGGCTGGACAGCGAGCCGATCGTGCCGGGCGATGGTACGCAGCTGCTCCAGCTGCTCCAAAATCTCGTCGTCAACGCAATTAAGTATGGAAGCCAAGGAACGCCGGTCACCGTGCATTTTGCCGAAAGTGGGGTGGACATGCTGCGGTTGAGCATTGTCGACTGCGGCGATGGCATTCCGCCCGAGCACATCCCCCGATTGACGGAGCGATTCTACCGGGTGGACGCCAGCCGCAGCCGAAACATGGGTGGAACCGGATTGGGGCTTGCGATCGTCAAGCATATCGTCGGCCGCCATCGCGGGCGGCTCGAAATCACCAGCAAGCTGGGCGAAGGCACGAAGGTCGACGTCTACTTACCGCGGGCGAGCAGCTGAATGCCATGAGCTTCTCTACGAGGCTTGGCCTGCACAGAGTCACGAAAGCGTCACATCCGCCGAGTACGGCACCGAGCAGATTTCCAGCCTCTGGAGGAAAAGAATGTACAAGCTCATGGTCGCTTTGGCGGGCTCCTCGCTGCTTCTCAGCGGATGCGGCCAGGGGAATGACGCCGGTGGTGGTGCAGCCGGTGAGCAGATCCAGATCGTCGGATCCTCAACGGTCTACCCGTTCACCACGGCGGTGGCCGAGCGCTTCGTCCAGAACAACCCATCCTTCAAGGCGCCCATCGTTGAGTCGACCGGCACCGGTGCCGGGATGAAGCTCTTCTGCAGCGGGGTTGGAGACCAATTTCCAGACATGACCAACGCCTCGCGTCGGATCAAGCAGTCTGAGCTCCAGGATTGCAACCGGAACGGCGCTAGGCAAGTGATCGAAATCCCCGTCGGGATCGATGGCCTCGCCCTCGTGCAGTCCAACCAGGGGGCGCAGAACTTCCAGCTGACGCCTGCAGACGTCTACAAGGCTCTCGCCGCCACTCCGTACGGCAAGCCGCAGACCGCCAAGACCTGGAAAGAGGTCAATCCCGCCCTTCCCGCGGTTCCGATCCGCGTCTACGGGCCGCCGCCGACCTCAGGGACGCGCGATAGCTTCGCCGAGCTCATCCTGGAGAAGGGCTGCGACAGCGAACCAGCAATGAAGGCGCTGAAGGAGAGCGACAAGGACCGGCACAAGGAGGTCTGCAGCAAGATCCGTGAGGACGGTGCCTTTGTCGAGGCGGGCGAGAACGACAACCTCCTGGTCCAGAAGGTCACTGCAAATCCGGGCGCCATCGGCGTCCTCGGCTACAGCTTCCTTGAGGAAAACAAGGCGGCCATCCGCGGGATTCTCCTAGGTGGGGTAGCGCCGAGCGCTGAGACGATCCGCAGCCTCGATTACCCGGGTGCCCGCATCATCTATATCTATGCCAAGGGCGAGCACGTGAATGTCATCCCGGGCATGAAGGAGTTCCTCACCCAATATGGCCGCGGCATGGGTCCGCAGGGCTACCTCGCCCAGCGCGGGCTTGTTCCCCTGCCGGAGGACCAGCATGCCAAGGCGATGGCTGCGATCCAGAGCTTGACCCCGTTGAATTCCGCTGAACTGAAATAATATTTATGCGTCGGGCTCGGTTCGCTGGGCCCGACGTTCTTTTCTGCCTAAGAGCGCCGAGCTTCCGGCCGAATGAGGAACCCGAGTTTGTCGCTGACAGCGATCCTGTTGCTGGTCTTAGGGCTCGGGCTTGCCGGATGGTTTGCAGCGCGCGCAAAGGCACGGGCGTTCGCCAGGCCCGGTGAGACGCGGCCCCACTCACTCCCCAGCTACCATGGCTGGTATGTCCTGCTCTGGGCGGTTCTTCCTGCACTGCTGTTCCTTGGCGTGTGGAGCTCGGTTTCGGGCGGGCTGGTAATGCAGGCGGTCATGGACAGCCCCGCCGCCGCGAACCTCCCCGGCTTCGAAATGCAACGCCAGGCGATCTTCACTGAAGCGCGCGCGCTCGCCGATGGCACGAAGACGGCCGCCTTCAACCCGCAGGCGACAGCCCTCGCTCCGGTTTTCGCGGAGGCGACCACCCGGTACACCATCATCGCCACCGTCGTCGCGCTTCTGCTCGCCTTTTCGGGCGGCGCCTTTGCCTTTACCCGCGTCTCTCCGGGCTTCCGCGCACGCACCAAAGTCGAGCGGCTGGTGATGGCGGCGCTTCTGATCGCATCGCTGATCGCGATCCTGACGACACTGGGCATCGTCGCCTCGCTGCTGTTCGAGGCGCTCAGATTCTTTTCGATGGTCTCACCCATCGAATTCCTGTTCGGTCTCAATTGGAGCCCACAAACGGCCATCCGGGCCGATCAGGCGGGCTCGTCGGGCGCGTTCGGTGCAATCCCGCTCTTTTGGGGGACCATCTTCATTGGTGCGATCATAGCGATGATCGTAGCAATCCCACTCGGCCTGATGAGCGCGATCTTTCTGACGCAATATGCGAGCGCGACGGTGAGGCGCTGGATGAAGCCTCTGCTCGAGATCCTCGCGGGCGTACCGACAGTGGTCTACGGCTACTTTGCGGCGCTGACCGTGGCGCCCGCCGTGCGGGGCTTCGCAGTTGCGCTCGGAATCCCCGGCTCGTCGGAATCCGCGCTCGCGGCCGGCCTGGTGATGGGCATCATGATCATCCCATTCGTCTCCTCAATGGCTGACGACTCGATCGCTGCCGTGCCGCAAGCCATGCGCGACGGCTCGCTCGCGCTTGGTGCGACCTCTTCGGAGACGATCAAGAAGGTGCTGGTCCCCGCTGCGCTTCCCGGTGTCGTCGGCGGCGTACTGCTCGCCGTCAGCCGCGCGATCGGCGAGACGATGATCGTGGTGATGGCTGCCGGCCTTGCCGCCAACCTCACCATCAACCCTTTCGAAAGCGTCACCACCGTTACGACCCAGATCGTCCAGCTGCTGACCGGGGATCAGGAGTTCGACAGCCCGAAGACGCTCGCGGCTTTCGCACTGGGCCTCGTCTTGTTCATCGTCACCTTGCTGCTCAACATCGTCGCGCTTCGCGTCGTCAAAAAATATCGGGAAGCCTATGAGTGATGCCGTAGCCACGCGCGCTCCGACCGACTGGAAGACGGGTGCGATGCAGCAACGCATTCGCCGCCGCTACTCTGCCGAACGGCGTTTCCGCCTGCTCGGACTCGGCGCTGTCATGCTGTCGGCTGGGTTCCTCGTGTTCCTCCTCGTTACGATGCTCGGCAACGGGATCAAGGGCTTCACTCAGACCGAGGTGCGCCTCGACATCGATTTTGAAAAAAGCGCGCTGTTCATCGATCCGGCGGCGCTCCGAGGCCCCTCGGCGGATGCCGCGCTTGCCGCGGCGGATCTCGAGGGGACTGTGCGCACCGCGGCGAGCAGTCAATACGGCGCGGCCGGAGCTGGTCTGCTCTCTGAAAGCGCTTGGCTGAGGGTTCGGGAAGCGGTGAAGGAGGATCCCGCCCTGCTTTCCCGCCGCGCGACGCTGTGGCTGCCCGCCGCGTCACCCATCGACATCGCCGCCAAAGGCGAAGGCGCACCGGAAGCCGAACGCATCCACGCTCAGCTCGAGGGCAGGAACGCTGTGCGGACGGGCTTCAACTGGAATTTCCTCACCGGCTCCGACGCGACCGATCCGGCTGCCGTTGGCATCTGGGGAGCGTTCAAGGGCTCGCTCCTGACGATGCTCGTCACCTTGGCCTTGGCGTTTCCCGTTGGCGTTCTCTCCGCAGTTTACCTTGAGGAATATGCACCTCGGAATGGATGGACCGACACCATCGAGGTGTCGATCAACAACCTGGCGGCCGTTCCCTCGATCATCTTCGGACTGCTCGGCCTCGCGATCTTCCTCAACGTCATGCATCTTCCGCGATCGGCTCCGCTCGTTGGCGGCCTCACCCTCGCGCTCATGACGATGCCGGTCATCGTGATTGCCGGCCGGAATGCGATCAAATCGGTTCCGCCCTCAATTCGCGATGCGGCACTGGGCGTCGGCGCCAGCAAGATCCAAGTTGTTTTCCACCACGTGCTTCCACTCGCCCTCCCCGGCATCCTCACCGGCACCATCATCGGCATGGCCCGCGCGCTGGGGGAAACGGCGCCGCTGCTGATGATCGGCATGCGCGCGTTCATTGCTTCACCTCCAGGGGGCGTGACGGACCCCGCCACGGCTTTGCCGGTGCAGATATTCCTGTGGTCCGACGAGGTGAGCCGCGGCTTTGTCGAGAAAACGTCGGCGGCGATCATCGTCCTTCTTGTCTTCCTCCTCGCGATGAACGGCCTCGCCATTTATTTGCGCAACAAATTCGAACGGCGCTGGTGAAATCATGAAACAGGAAACAGAACTGGGCCAGCAGGCTGGGCAAAATATCATGATGACCGCGCGGAACGTCAGCGTCTTCTATGGTGGCAAAATGGCCGTGAATGACGTTTCGATCGACATCAGCAAGGACGATGTCACTGCGTTCATTGGCCCCTCCGGCTGCGGCAAATCGACTTTTCTGCGCTCGTTCAACAGAATGAACGACACGATCCCCAACGCGCGGGTGGAGGGGCGGATCGAACTCGATGGAGAGGACATTTACGCCTCGGGCATGGATGTGGTGCAGCTTCGTGCCCGGGTTGGCATGGTTTTCCAAAAGCCCAATCCCTTCCCCAAATCGATCTACGAGAATGTCGCTTACGGACCGCGCATTCATGGGCTCGCAGCGGGAAAGACCGCATTGGATGAAATCGTCCAGCGTTCGTTGCGCCGGGCCGGCCTGTGGGAGGAGGTCAAGGACCGGCTTACCGACAGCGGGACTGCGCTTTCAGGAGGGCAGCAGCAGCGGCTGTGCATCGCGCGCGCGATCGCGGTGGATCCGGAAGTGATCCTGATGGACGAGCCGGCCTCCGCCCTCGATCCGATCGCTACGGCCAAAATCGAGGAGCTCATCCACGAGCTTCGCGGCCGCTATGCGATCGTGATTGTCACCCACAACATGCAGCAAGCGGCGCGCGTCTCGCAGCGCACCGCTTTCTTCCACCTCGGCAACCTCGTCGAATATGGTGACACATCGCAAATCTTCACCAATCCGCGCGAAACGCGGACCAAAGACTACATCACCGGCCGCTACGGCTGAAAAGGAACGGCAGATGGCAACCACCGGCGCGCACACCGTCAAGGCATTCGACGACGAGCTCGACCAGCTCCGGGCGCTCATCGCGCAGATGGGCGGACTGGCCGAAGCGGCGATTACCGACTCAATGCATGCGTTGATGCAGCAGGACCGGGCAGCTGCCGCGCGGATCGTCGAAAACGACAAGAAGATCGACGCGCTCGAAGCGGACGCTGAACGAATGGCGGTGCAGATCATCGCGCTTCGGGCGCCGATGGCAGACGACTTGCGGGCTGTGGTTGCCGCGCTCAAAATTGCGGGCGTCGTCGAGCGGATCGGCGACTATGCCAAGAACATCGCCAAGCGCGTTCCAGTGATCGAGGAGAGCCCCAAGATCGAGCCGCTCTCGCTCCTCCCTGAAATGGCACGCATCGCAAGCGAAATGGTGCGCAACGTGCTCGACGCGTTCGCAGCACGCGATGCCGAAAAGGCCGTGGCAGTGTGCGAACGGGATCGTGCGGTTGATGACTTCTACAACAGCATTTTCCGGACGCTGCTCACCTTCATGATGGAAAATCCGCACAACATAACACCGGCCACCCATCTTCTGTTCATTGCAAAGAACCTCGAGCGGATCGGCGACCATGCGACCAATGTGGCGGAGATGGTCTACTTTGCCGCAACCGGCACCCATCTCGCCGAGCGCCCTCGCGGAGAGGATCCGTTCGGAGCCGCCGCTAGCAATGGGTAAAGGCCGAATCCTCCTCGTGGAGGATGATCGTGCGCTGGCAGAACTCCTCAGCTATCATCTTACCCGTGAAGAGTTCGACGTTGAGCGCACCGGCGACGGTGAGGAAGCATTGCTTCTCGCAGCCGAAAACCCGCCAGACCTCGTCCTGCTTGACTGGATGATCGGGGGCGTCTCCGGGATAGAAGTGTGCCGCCGCCTCCGCCGCCGCCCCGAAACAGCCAAAGTGCCGATCATCATGCTGAGCGCGCGGGGGGAGGAAACGGACCGGGTTCGCGGACTTGAGACCGGTGCTGATGACTATGTTACCAAGCCTTTCTCTCCGCGCGAGCTTGTTGCCCGGATCGGGGCGGTGCTGCGCCGCGCACGCCCTGCGCTGGCTGGCGAACATTTGAGCTATGGCGAGGTCGAAATGGATCTCGCCGGTCACAAGGTGAAGCGCGGCGGCGTCGCGGTCCAGCTTGGGCCCACGGAGTTTCGCCTGCTCCGCCACTTCCTGGAGCAGCCCGGCCGCGTCTTCTCGCGCGAGCGGCTGCTAAGCGCCGTCTGGGGACAGGACAGCGAAATCGAGGCACGCACCGTCGATGTTCATATTCGCCGACTCCGCAAGGCGCTTAATGCAGGCGGACGCGAGGACGTCATCCGAACCGTACGCTCGGCCGGCTATGCGCTGGACAGCGAGGCAGAAGCTTGATCCTCTTTAGCATCTAAGTTCTCCCCGAACCGGGATATTTGCACCGTAGCAATCGTTGAGCGCATTGAGCACGGTTATGGCCGGCTCGAGCACGGGGCCAATGCGGCGCTTCTTCGGAACGCCGGACGACGGAGACGGCGAATGAAAAAGTTGATCCTGGCAGCTGCGCTCATGGTGAGCGGCGCTGCGATTGCACAAACCTACGGTGGCACTGGCACTACCGGCACAACGGGAAGCACGGGCACTGGCGCCACTTCCGGCGGCCAGAGCGGGAGCGGCGGCGCGACCCGAACCCGGACAAGGCGCGGCGGATCGACCGGTGGTCAGTCCGGCGGCGGCATGGGTGGCACGGGCGGCACCGGCACAACCGGCGGCACTGGCGGCACAATGGGTGGCACCGGCACCATGGGTGAAACCGG
>JADDQD010000100.1 GCA_016781555.1 Pseudomonadota bacterium
CCGCCAGTCCACCAATGTCCCGAATGTATCGAACACGATGGCCCTGAGGTCATGAAGGTCGTCTTGCATCGTGTCCGAAATTCCCACTCAGCAGAAAGCCGGCCGCCTTTGCTCCCGGCGCTCAAGGGCCGGGAGCAAAGGCGGCACAGGCTCAAACGCGCATCATGAACGGGTTCGGCACTTCGCTTGCCGTGCTGATCCAGACGCTCTTGGTTTGAAGGTATGCATCGACAGCTTCCATGCCGTTCTCGCGACCGAGACCCGAGCGCTTGTAGCCGCCAAACGGCGTCGTATAACTGATGGCACGATAGGTGTTGACCCACACGGTGCCCGCCTGCAGGCGCTGCGACATGATCAGCGCGCGCTGGATATCCTGTGTCCAGACACCTGAGGCGAGGCCGTAGGGTGTGTCGTTTGCGATGGCGAGTGCCTCGTCCATGTCCTTGAACCGGATTGCGGCGAGCACCGGTCCGAAGACCTCTTCCCGCGCAATACGCATCTGGTTACTCACGTCGGCAAACACAGTCGGCTCAATGAACATCCCCTTGCCGCACTCGGCCCGTTGCGCCGCGGCGCCGCCCGCGATGCAACGGGCCCCCTCGCTTTTGGCGATGTCGAGATACTCCAGGATTTTCTTGTGCTGCGGCGCATTCGCAATGGGCCCGATCTGCGTCGACAGATCGAGTGGGTTGCCCATCCGAGCCCCGCGCGCGACCTCTCCGAGCCGCTCCACGAACTGGTCGTAGATCGTATCCTGCACCAGTAGACGGGAGCCTGCGACACAGGTCTGCCCGGCCGCTGCGAAGATGCCGGAGATTACGCCGTTGACGGCGTTGTCGAGGTTGGCGTCATCGAACACGATGTTCGGCGACTTGCCCCCGAGTTCGAGCGTCACCCTCTTCAGGCCGCGAGCAGCCGCCTCGTAGATCCGCTGGCCGGTGCCCTCGCTACCGGTGAACGTGACCTTGGCCACCTTCGGATGGGTGGTGAGTGCCTCGCCGATCTCAGGTCCGAAGCCGGTGACGACGTTGAGGACGCCTGGGGGAAAGCCCGCTTCCTCGAACAGCTTTGCGAATTCGAGCGTAGAGGCCGAAGCGTGCTCCGAAGGCTTGAGGACAAAGGTATTCCCTGCAGCAAGGCCAGGACCAAGCTTATAGGCTGCTAACAGCAGCGGCGAGTTCCAAGCCGTGATCCCGACGCAGACGCCGAGAGGCTCACGACGTGTGAAACTGAACATATCCTCCTTCTCGCTTGGAATCACGGCGCCCTGCAATTTGTCGGCCAGCCCAGCGTAGTAATGGAAATACTCTGGAATATAGCGAAGCTGGCCGTGCATCTCGCTCATCAGCTTGCCGTTGTCGGTCACCTCGATGGTGGCGAGGCGCTCGGCATCCCGTGCGATCAGCTCTGCGAGGCGGCGCAGCAGGCGACCGCGGGCTGACGCCGTCATGCGCCCCCAAGGACCATTCTGGAATGCTTCGTCGGCGGCTTCGATGGCGCGGATCGCGTCCTCGTTGCGCCCGCGCGGGATCGTGGCCCAGACTTCGTTCGTGAAGGGATTGGGCGTCTCAAAGACCTCGCCCGCGGAGGCGTCGACCCGTTTTCCGCCGATCAGCATCTGGTAGCGGGCCAAGGTCCCTGCGGATGGCGCTGTGTATTGCTGCGTCTGGCTCATATTCCTCGTTCCTGAAAACTCTTGTTAGCGACGACCTCTGGACCGGCACATTTGCGACTAGGACGGCGTGACCGACCGGTTTATCTGAGGCTTCCGGCGATCTCTACCACCGGGTTCAATAGAGCACTCTCGGCAACCACAGGGCTATTCCAGGCCAGATGATGATCAGCAGAAGACAGATGATCTGGATGACCATGAATTGGCCCATGCCTTGATAAATAGTCGAGAGCTTCCATTCAGGCACAACATTGCGCAGAAAGAAAGCCGACATTGCGACTGGCGGACTTAGAAATGCTGTCTGCAGGTTCACTGCGATCACCGCCCCGAACCACAGCAGCGTGTCGAGCTTCGACATGCCGAAATCGAGCCTCTCGATGATCGGCAGGAAGATGGGCAGGAACACGAGGATCACGGCGGGCCACTCGAACGGCCAGCCGAGCAGGAACACGAGGGCCATGATGATGATGAAGATGCCCATGTCCGGCAGCGGAAGCTGAGTGAGGAACTCCGCCACCACATTGGACGTGCCAAGCCGGGTGAAGACGGCGCCGAAGACATTGGACGCGACGGCCAGGAACAGCACCATGCTGGACGTTACCAGCGTCGCCATGGCGGCGCCCTTCAGGGCTGCGAAATCGAGCCGGCCGTACACAAGAGCTAGCAGGGTTGCGCCGAACGCGCCGAGGGAGGCCGCTTCCGTCGGCGTGGCGAGGCCCGCGATGATCGTCCCTAACGTGAAGCCAATGAGCACGGTAAGGGGCACCACACCAATAACGACCTCTCTTACGAGTTCTCGCCAATCTGCTGTGCGTTCTTCCTTGGGAATGGGCGGCCCTAGCGTTGGATTGATGAAGCTGCGGACGAGGGTATAAAGGATGTAAGAGCCGGCGAGCAGGATGCCGGGACCGAATGCGGCCGAATAGAGGATGTTGACCGGGACGCCCAGGATCGGTCCCATGACCACGAGCATCACGCTCGGCGGGATCAGGATACCCAGAGTACCGCCTGCCGCGATCGCACCCGCTGACATACGTGCGTCGTAGCCGGCCCTAATCATGATCGGCCCAGCCATGATACCGAGGACCGTGACGGCGGCCCCAACGATTCCGGTCGCCATGGCGAAGATGGTGGCCGTCAGGATCACGGCGAGATAGAGAGAGCCGCGTACTGGCGCCAGCAAATCCCGCAGCGCCAAAAACAGCCGCTCCATGAGGCCTGACCGTTCAGTCATGAAGCCCATGAAGATGAAGAGCGGCACGGCTGGAAGGACATCGTCCTTCATCGTCCCCCAGATCTGGAGGTAAGCCAGGTTGAACGTCAGATCTGAGCCGAGTCCAATCGATCCAAAGACAAACGCTAGAAACAGCAGCGTAAATGCCATCGGGAAGCCGATGAAAATGACAGTGAGCATTGCCACCATCATCAGCAAGCCCAAGACCTCGTTGCCGCTCATCCTCAGCTCCTAAATTTCAATTTTTTCGTGATGAACGAGGACTGTTCCGGTTCGTGCGGCCCATAGGCTTTTCAGAAGCTCCGACACACCCTGCACGATGAGGAGGAAGGCAGTCAGAGGAACAATCCCGCGCAGAGGCCAGATCGCCGGCCGCCATGCGCCGTACGAGGAAAGCTCCCCGATGCTCCAAGAGTACAGGAACTCGCCGTACGCAATGTAGAAGAGCAGCGCCATGGAAGGTAGGAAGAACACTAGGTAGCCGATGGAATCGATGATCCCCTTCGTCCTGTCGGAGAACTTTTCCCAGAGCATGTCCGTGCGGACATGTGCCCCCAGCTGCAGGGCGTAGGCGGCACCGAGCATGAAGAGGGCCCCGAACGCGAACGCGGTAGTCTCGAGCGCCCACGTCGTGGGCTCGTTCAGGACATACCGCATGAACACCTCAATGACGTTGGCAAGGATCAACGGGATGAGGATCAGGGCGAAAATGCCGGCAGACCAAAGCACGATTCGGTCTATCGTGCGGATAACCAGGAGATAGGCCTTTGAGGGTTCCATCCGTCGTATCCGAGCTCAAGGGTTGCACCGGTCTGCACCGGCTGTAGAGAGCGGTGCCGCAGACTGCCCGCGGCACCACAGGCAGCTCGCCTACTGCTTCTTGTTGAAGTAGTGATCGATGGCCATGCTGTGCGGGGCAGAGACCGTGTTCTTGGCGGGAACAACCTTCGAGGCGAACTCCCGCTGCGACTCGTACACCTTCTTGAAGAAGGGATTCTTCTCCGCAGCCTCGCGTGCGATCTCGTCCCAGGTTTCGAGGATCTTCTTGTTGATCTCTTCAGGCACCTTGTGGACATTTACGCCGTGCTTTTCCTTCATTTCCGCAAGCACTTCCGCGTTCCGCTTGTTGGCGATCATCAGCGAGCGGAAGGTGGCCTCGATCGTCGCAGCCCGGATGATTTCCTGCAGATCGGCGGGAAGGTCGCGGAAGGTCTTGCCATTCAGAATGAGCTCCACGACGGTGGCCGGCTCGTGCATGGACGCGAGATAGTACTCCTTCCAGATCGTGTGGAAGCCGACCATGACATCCTCGGCCGGCCCGACCCATTCGGCGCACTCGATCACGCCGCGCTCACCGGCAGGCACGATTTCGCCACCGGGAAGGTTTACAGTCGCCATTCCTAGCCTGTTGAACACTTCGGCCGTGACGCCGGTCTGCCGGCATTTGCGGCCCTTCAGGTCCGCCACGCCCTGGATCGGCTTCTTGAAGAACCCAAGCGCCTGGTCTCCCACCCATGTCAGCGGGAAGGGAACCACATCACGCTTGAGAACATCCTGGTAGAGCTCACGGTAAAGGGCGAGTCCGCCGGCATCGTAGATCCAGCTCATGTAATCGACTTCGTCCATACCGAATGGCCCGCCCGGAGCCGGACCGAACAGGGTCGCCGTACGCTCCTTGCCTACCCAGTAGGCCGGTGCCGTATGCGCACCGTCGAGAACACCTTTTGCGACGGCATCAAGCGACTCGAACGGCGGTACAACGGTGCCAGGTGCTAGTAGTTCGACGTCAATGCGTCCGCCCGAGAGCTTCTCCACTTGGTTCGCAAAATACTCGAGATTTTGGTAGAACAAACCTGACGTCGGGAACGCTGACTGAATGCGTAGCTTTTTTACCGTTTGGCTGGCAGCGGGAAACGACATAGCCACCGCCAATAATCCGGCAGCAGCACCCACAACGATCTTTCGTAACATCATTTGCTGTTTCCTCCATATTGTCGTTTGTACTCATACGCGAGCAGCTAGTTGAAACCCTGAAGCTGGCTGTGTAGACATTCATGCGCCGGTATATTTTCTTCCACCTCCTTGTTCTTCGATGCTCGACCCTACTCGAACATTTTCGTGATCGTCCCTGGACCAGATGCCGCCGTCACGACAATGCGCCCGTCCGGGATATCAAACGGGCTCGATCCGACCGTGCCGAAGCATTGCTCGTGTCAGGACCCGGCAAGAGCGGCTCTATCGAACCGAAGCCTGCAACCCGCCAACTCCCACTTCGTCCTGGTCGAGATCTTCCGCCGGCGAAAGCTGCCGGCCCAGGATCATGTCCGCCGCCTTCTCAGAGATCATGAAAGTCGCCGCGCAGGTGTTCGCCGAAGGCATCGTCGGCATAATCGACGCATCGACCACCCGCAGCCCCTCGAGGCCGATGACCCTGAGCTGCTCGTCCACGACGGCCTGCGGGTCGTCCCCCGGAGCCATCCGGCAAGTACCCATCAGATGGTAAGCTGTGTTCCCTGAGCTTCGGGCGAAATCCAGGAGATCCTCATCCGATGTCAGCGAGGCGCCGGGAGATTCCTCCCTTTGGTAAAAGGGCTGAAACGCAGGAGCGGCCAGGAAGCGGCGAACCATCTTGACCCCGTCGATGGCGGCCTGCTGGTCTTCCCTGGCGGCGAGATAGTTGGGTTGTATGATTGGATCGTCAAACGGATCTGCGGAACGGGCGTGAACATAGCCCACGCTTTCAGGACGCATTTGATAGAAGCCGAGCGTCATGCCCGGAAACTTATCGAGGAGGCCGGTCACGCTCCTGACATAGCTCCCTGGCGTGAACACGAACTGCAGATCGGGCAGCATCGACATGCCCTGGGTGCTTGCAAAAGCATAGGCAACCGATGGACTGATGGCGAGAATGCTGGGCCCGCCGAACGCCCAGCGTGCGATTTCTCTTAGAAGACGCGGGCCGCGTGAGAGATCGTTGATCGTCTCGGTGTTCTTCACCCGCACAACGAGGCGAACCATATAGTGGTCGCGCAGATTTTCGCCGACGCCACGGAGTTCATGGAGGACAGGGATGCCGAGATCGGCGAGGAGCACGCCGGGTCCGATGCCTGAAAGTTGCAAGAGCTTAGGCGTGTTCGCAGCCCCTGCGCTGAGGATCACCTCGCGGCGTGCCCCGACTTCCCTGACCGGATGTCCGGGACCCTGCTTGTACTGCACGCCGACCGCGCGCTTCCCCTGGAGCTTGACAGCCACCGCGTGCGCATTCGTCCGCACCTCAAGATTCTTGTTCCGGCTCGCAGGCCGAAGGAAGGCGCGCGCGGCGCTGATGCGCCACCCATTTTCGATCCAGCGCTGATAATAGCCGGCGCCCCTCTGGAACGCCGCGTTGTAGTCAGGATTCCGAGGCACGCCGAGGCTGCCTGCGGCTTCGATGAAGGCCTCGCAGAGCGGATGCTTCCAGTCGCAATCCGTGATGGGAAGAAGCCCTTCCCCTCCGCGGTAGCGCGGGTCAAACTTCCCAATGCGCCGCTCTGTTCTCTTGAAATATGGGAGTACGTCCGCGTAGCCCCAGCCGCGGTTCCCGAGCTGCGCCCAAGTGTCGAAGTCACTCCGCTGCCCGCGGTTGTAATTCAACCCATTGATGGCCGTCGAGCCGCCGAGCGTCTTTCCCTGCGGGATCGAGATCGGCCGTCCCGCCGTGCCGTCTCCCGGCTCCGTCTTGAACTGCCAAGCGTACCGGGGATTGGAGACGGCCTTAATGAACCCGCCGGGGATGTGGAGATAGATGCTGTGGTCCCGCGGCCCGGCCTCCAGCAGGCACACCGTCGTCGTTCCGTCCGCCGTCAGCCGGTTCGCCAGAACACATCCTGCCGCACCCGCTCCCACGACCACGTAGTCGAAAACATCTGCACTTGGCCGGTTCGTTGACATAGACGCTCCACCTTCCACCCCGGAGTATTTCTAGGCCTTCACGGCGATAAGGCTGAGCGAACCGCCCGCATCGCCCAAGCTGGACAGCGCTGGTCTTATTATAAGCATGCGAGGAGAGATGCATGTGGCATTTCCCACTTGGAGAGGAGCGAGACAGCCGGAACGTCTAGCTTCGTCTGGCACCATGCGCGCAACAGCCCAGTCTAGAATGCCTCTTTCCTCCCTTCGTATTGCCTGGCAGATCCTTCTTCTGCTTTCCTCACAAAGTTTGACTGTAGGACAATCCACGAGAGTGGCGCAAGGGCATTTGGATGCTGCGCCACGCACTATCCGAATGGCGATGCTACGGCTGTGCGGCGTAGGCGCGTGTTCGTCGGTGCAGAGAACGGCTCCGAGGTCCGACCGCAAGATCGCACTCGGCCGATCACGTGAGGCGGTGCAGTCCGCGCGTGATCGCTCCCCGGCGGACAGTTCGGCAGAGGTATCGTTGCTGCCAAGGCCCATCCCTGTTCGCGCACTCAGATCGTTTTTCTCACTGTGCATTGTCGAACCGTTCAGACCCCATAAAGTAAGCTTGCCTGAATGCTCCGGCCGAACAGTACTCCGGACAATTATCCAGCGACGGCGCTAGACCGCCTCTCTGGTCAGCGCAAAAGCACGCTTCTGCGTGGCAAGCGCGGCTTCCAGTTCGCCGTTGCGCATTAATCCTGGCGCCATCAGCAGACGCTTCGTCAGAAGTTCGGTTACCTCCGGCGCACCGACCGCATTTCTCAACTGCCCTATTAATCGGTGCTTCCCGTCCGACGGCAGACCTCGGGGGGCCGATATCAGGATGAAGTTGTCTAGTGCCGCGTCGACGCCAAACTCCGCAGGGCCTGGCATCGCCTCATGCCCAGGCTCTGTCGGGGAATGGAGCCGCGCCACCACGCGCACGTGCCCCTCTGCGAGAAGCGGCTGGTGCGTCCCCGTGCCCAGGCCGAGGTCGACGTCTCCCTGTAAGACGGCAGCGAGAAGCGCGGGCCCGTTGCGCGGCAGGAACTCGACTTTCAGTCCTGCTCGCTTGGCCATCGCCGAGGCCATCAGCAGGTCGGGTTCGCCAGTTCCGGCATAGCGGAGTGCCCGGTCCTGCTCACGGACCTGCGCAAACAGCTCGTGCAGATCCGACCACGGCTGCGTGCCCCCGGTAATGAGCACGAAGCGATAGCGGCCTACGCCAAGGAGCGGCTCGAAATCGGCCTCCGTAAATCCGGCCTGACCAGTGGCCGGATAGAAGGTCAGTGTCGAAGCCGTTGTCATGAGCAGGTGCCGTCCGTCAGGTGGATCACGCTTAACCTTGAGCGCGGCGTTTATGCCATCTTGGCCCGCCGCATTATCTATCGTAATTGCCGTCCGGAAGCGTTGCTGCATGACTGGCTGCAAAGCGCGAAGGAACAGGTCCTGCGAGGCGCCCGGCGGCGCCATCGTTCGGATCGTGAGCTCGACCTGACCTTGATCGGAATCAGTAGGCATCGGAATTCATCTGCGCTCTGTCGACGGGAGGGTGCCGAGATAGAAACACCTATATCTTGAATGCCGTCTCCCGCGCGCGCACCAGCGATGAAACGGTCGTATTAACCGGTGTGGCGAGGCCAAACTCGGCTGCGACACGCGGCACGGCACCGTTGATCACGTCAACTTCCGACGGCCGGCGCGCCATGTGGTCGAGCAGCATTGAGGGACGGGCGTTCGGGATCTTCTCGCCAAAGCTGTGGACGTAGGCGACCGGGTCGTCGATCTCTACTGCAATGCCCTTCGCTTTCGCGACCTCGAAGGCTTCCGTGGCGCAGAGGGACGAAACGCGCCATGCGTTCGGCTCGAGCAGCACCTCGCCGATTGTCATGTTCGTCAGTGTGCAGGTTCCGCTGAAGGCGACATTGCAGATGAACTTTTCCCACACCATCTTGTGGATATCCGGGAACAGCAGCACGCGGAACCCGCCGCGCTCCCACACCTGCCCGATGTGCTCCAGGCGCGGCGTCAAACCGCCGTTATATTCGCCGAGACGCACAAACTCCCAGCCATTGTGGTGGACGTGGCCGGGTGCTACCAGCGAGGCTCCGAAGCCGCCGACCACGCCAATCAGGACGCGCTCCGGTCCCACGATCTCGGCTACTTGCTCGGCGGAACCAAGGCCATTCTGAATGGTGAGCACCACGCCGCCATCGGCCAAGATATCTCGACCGGCCATAGCCGCGGCTTTGACGTCGCGAGCCTTAGTGGCGATGATCACGAGGTCGGCGCGTCCCACCTCGCGGGCATCCGTGGTGGCTGCCAGCTTCGCGGTTCGCTCTCCGCTCGCGCCGGATATGCGCAGTCCGTTCCGCTGGATCGCTTCGACGTGATCAGCCCAGGCATCCACGGCCCACACCTCCAGTCCTGCTGAGGCCAGCAGGCCGGCATAGACCGAACCCATAGCGCCTGTTCCAATGATGGCGATCCGCATTGATACCTCCTGCAACTACGAGAGCCGTGTTCGGCGTTCGATCACTGTAAAAGTCGAAGAGCCTCCGAGCGGCGGAACCTGCTTCGCCCAGACGGCTCCCGTTGGCCGCTATGTCGAGCCGAGATATTCGCGTGCCCATTGTTCGTAGCGACCCCTCCGGGTGGCCTGATGGAGGAGGCTGCCCCGCTGACCGCGTTCGACCGAGACATCTCCCTCGCGCATAGCCTTCATAGTGTCGTGTATGGCACAGACGGCGGCCTGGAACGGCTGATGCCCCCGTAGGCAGATTCTGACGTTTCTGGCGGCGAGATAATCCCGGTCCATGAGCGGAGTGCCCACGTTTCCCAGAATGATCGGGATCCGCAGATGCGGAACGACTGCTTCGAGTTGCTCGCGGGTCTTGATGCCAACCAGGAAAATTGCATCGACGCCGACTGCCTCATAGGCCTTCGCGCGCATGATCGCGTCTTCGAGGCCATTGACCTCCGCTGCGCTGGTTCGCGCCGCGATAACCAGATCGGGATCGCGGCGCGCTGCCAAGGCCGCCTTCATTTTTCCGACGCCCTCGTCGACACCGAGCAGCTGTGTTCCTCCTGACGCGCCGTAGCTGCGCGGCAGGAGCGTATCCTCGATGGAGAGGGCGGCCACGCCTGCGGTTTCGAGCTCCTCGACCGTTCGCATGACGTTCAAGGCATTTCCGTAGCCGTGATCGGCATCCACCAGGAGCGGCAGTTCGGCAGCGCGGGAGATCCGCTGGGCTTGGTCGGCGAATTCAGTGAGCGTCAGAACGACAATGTCAGGTGCTCCGAGAACAACCATCGACGCAACCGACCCTGCAAAGATTCCGACCTCGTAGCCGATGTCCTCGGCAATGCGAGCCGAGATCGGGTCATGGACGGAAGCGGGATACACGCATTCACTGCCCGTTATGATGCTGCGAAACTGCTCCCGGCGTCTTGTCCAGCGCGACGGCATCCAGATGTCACCTCTTTGGTAGTAGCCGACGAGTTCGGCCGGTCAGCAGGGTAGCGCAGTCAACTGGGCTCGTGACAAGTTAATTTTTTTCGATCTGATATGAGAAAACCTCAATACGAAGTCTCAAGAGCAAGCTGAACGGCTCCGGCGCTGCTCCAGCGTCGTCAGTATCCCGCGTGACAACGCGGTATCACCTCCGATCTCGCTCTGGCAATGCCGGGTGCCGGACGCGGACGGCCGGCGCATTCATCGCATCGTTGCGTCTTGCGTGGCTGTCCGCTGCATTTCGTCGGTCAGCCACGCAACGAGCGCCTTGGTCTGTGGGCGGGCCCTCAGGTGCGGCGCAATCCACAGGACGAGCTTATGCGGCCCGCGAACGAAACCGAAAGGTGCAACGAGTTTTCCGGACCGGAGGTCGTCTAGCACGAGCATTTTCGGCACGATGGCCACTCCCAACCCGCAGAGCGCAGCCTGGACCGAGAGATAGAAGTGCTCATGAACCTGATATGGCTGCGCGGAGAGCCTCACCCCGGACGCTTGAATCCACTCCTCCCACGCTCGGGGACGGGTCCGTGGCAGCAGCAACTGACAAGACGCGAGGTCCTCGTGAACGCATAGCCGTCGGCTGTCCCGGTACTCGGGCGAGC
>JADDQD010000152.1 GCA_016781555.1 Pseudomonadota bacterium
GAGGCTCCGTCCCGCGGGTGAAGCGCTGTTGCGGCTTTCGGATGCGGTTGCAACGCTCTCGCGGCCCATGTTCATTGTTCGCGTGACGGCGCTCAGCATCTTCGCGTGGCTCGCCGAAGGCGGCGCCTTCTTTGCGGTCGGCATGGCGCTAGGCGTCGCGGCCACACCGGAAGCCGCCTTGCTAGCGCTGAGCGTCGGGACCTTGTCCACCATCATTCCGAGTTCCCCCGGATATGTGGGCACCTTTCATTATTTCACGGCACGCACTCTTTCCGGCTTCGGCGCGAGCGAAGTCGGCGCCACCGCTTACGCGATCCTCATCCACGCGATCCTCTGGCTTTCCATCACGGCGAGCGGCTTTCTGCTGCTGGCTCTGTCGGGGTTCAGGAAGCGCCAGCCGATCGTTGGCCATACCGCACCGAGCATAGACTGAAGGCAATTCCACATGAATGCACCCGCCAGCAATCTACACACTGACCCCGTCGTAATCGTCGGCGGAGGGTTCACCGGACTTTCTGCCGCCTACGAACTCGCCGCGGCGGGCCAGAAGGTGGTCGTCCTCGAAAAGGAGTCGATGGTCGGAGGGCTGGCCAGCGGCTTCATGGTCGGAGAGTTCACGCTAGAGAAATTCTACCACCACTGGTTCACCAACGACGTCCACGTGATGGACCTGATCAAGGAAATTGGCCGATCCGATGAGGTGGTGTTTCGGCCCACCCGCACCGGAATGTACTACGCCAACACCATTTTTCGACTGTCCACCCCGCTCGACCTGTTGAAGTTCAAGGCGTTGAGCTTCCCCAACCGGATCCGGCTGGGCCTGCTGGCACTGAAGGCACGCCGCATCAAAGACTGGAAATCAATCGAGCACATGACGGCCCGCGACTGGCTCATCAAATTGGCAGGGCCCGAAGTCTTCCGAGTGGTGTGGGAGCCGCTGCTCGTGGGCAAATTCGGGCCCTTCGCGGACAAGGTCGGAGCTGTCTGGTTCTGGAAGAAACTGGCGCTCCGCGGCGGCAGCCGGGCATCGGACGGGCGCGAGGTGCTTGCTTATTACAAAGGGGGCTTTTCGGAACTCGCCGAGGCGCTGAAGCGCAAGCTCGAGGAAATGGGCGTCGAGGTGCGCGCGAATTCCCCGGTCATCGGCTTGGACGTGGAAAATGGACGCGTTACCGCTGTACGCACCCCTGATGCCACGATCCCGGCACGAGCGGTAATCCTTACGCAAGCGCTTCCTCTCATCGCCGACCTGCTCGAACGCCACACCAGCCCCGATTATGTCGCGGGGCTTCGCCGAATCGAGTATTTGGCCAACATTTGCCTCGTGCTCGAGCTCGATCGCAGCCTGTCTGAAACCTATTGGCTCAACGTCAACGACCCGACCTTTCCGTTCGTTGGAGTGATCGAGCACACCAATTTCGAGCCGCCGGAATCCTACGGCGGCCGGCACATCGTGTTCCTCTCCAAGTATCTCCCTGAAAGCGACGTCCTCTATCAAATGGCTGACGACGAGGTGCTGGATTTTGCCGTCCCACACCTCAAGCGCATGTTCCCGGAATTCAAGCGCGAGTGGGTCACGAACCATCATGTCTGGCGCGCCCGCTTCTCTCAGCAAATTGCGGAGCCCCATTACTCTCGGTTAATTCCGGCTGAGCAAACCCCGCTCGAGAACGTCCTCATCACGTCAATGGCACAGATCTACCCTGAGGATCGCGGAACGAACTACGCCATCCGGGAAGGGCGCAGAGTAGCTCGAGAGCTTGCGGCGCGTTCACCGTCCCCGGAACTGACTCCGGAGGCGAGTTCGGGGGGACGCTGACATGCAACTTCAGGCGCGACCCGCAAGAGCCTCAATCTTGCTTTGGCTCGAGCGCCTGCATGGACGCTTCTCCAGACTCGATCCGCGAACTGAAGCACGAGCGATTGCCGGTTGGTGCATCCTCGTTGCTTTTGCTTTGACGCTTCCTCTCGTTCTGCCAGGCAGGACCTTCAGCTTTCAGTACGTCCATGATGTGCTGATCTTCTTCGATGGCGCTCAGCGAGTCATTGACGGGCAGACTCCCGGCCGCGACTTTCACACGCCGCTTGGCCTCATCGCTTATCTGCTGCCCGCGTTCGGTCTGTGGGCCAGCGGGAGCCTGGGAGGAATGATGCCGCTCGCCACCGCGGCGTTCTGCGCGCTCTTCCTTCCGCTGCTGATCTACGTCTGCGCGTCACGGCTCCCCCTCGCATACGCGGCCATTTTTGCAGTCTCCGCTTTGGCACTCGTGGTTAGCCCCGCCAGCATCGGCGACACACTCCCCTCGTTCGGGATGTTCTACAACAGGTGGGGCTATGGACTGCTTGCCATCCTGTTCCTGCTCGTGCTGCCGCAGCAGCGGGGCCAATCGCGAATCTGGACGGACGTGGTCGTGGCTGCTTCGGTCTTGCTGCTGACCTTCTACCTCAAGATCAGCTACTTCGCGGTCGCGGCCGGCTTCACGGCCATGTTGCTGCTCTTCCACAGCCTACGGCGAATGGCCGCTTTGGCCCTGCTGATCGCGCTCGCGGCAATTGCAGTCATCCACCTCTTCTGGGGCGGCACCTTTACCTATTTGGCCGACATACGCGCGGCGGGCTCCGTCACTGGCGCGTTGAGAGCTTCCTTGCTCGGCGTCATCAGAATGACGGTAGGCAACGCAGCGATGATCCTGCCGTTCGTAATGGTGATCGGGCTCGCGACCGTGAAGCGAGTTTCGTTCCGCACGCTTGTGCTTTGCCTTGCAATGGCTGGCGCGGGCCTGCTTCTCATGATTCAGAACCATCAAGGCGTCGGAATGATGACCCTGGTACCCGCCGGGATCGTAGCGGCAGTTGCACTTGCGCGGCGAGGCACCACCGGCGCCAAAGATCCTAACGCTTTAACGGCTCTCCTGCTTGTAGCGACGCTTGCTCTTCCGCCGGCGGTGCTGGCGGGCCAGAGCATCTTGGTCCACAGTTTGATGGCGCTGCGCGGTGGTGATCCCCGGGAATATGTCGCGGAGATCGACGGTTTCATGGCCCAGGAGGTGAGCCGCCCCGCCGCCGGGGAAGCCGGTTTCGACGCAGTGCGACAAGCCTATCGAACGGGTATGGCAGACCTCCCCCTGCTGCAGCTGTTGCGGGGACAGGCGCTACGGCAAGTGCTCGCCCAGCCGGAATATTTGTGGACCCTTGAGGATGGCGCCCGGTTGCTTCGTGAAGATCCCCGGCTGGAGGGCACGGTCTTCACGCTCGACATGGCCAGTCCACTGGGCGCCCTTGCCGAGCGCAAGACTCCGCGGGGCCTCGATTCCTGGTATCACGCGGGACGAACGTTCAATCAGGAGAAGCACCGCCCGCCTGAGCAGCTGTTCGCCGACATCGATGTTGTCATGGCGCCAAAAGCGCCGGTGGACCCCGCCAGCCATTCTCTTCTTGCGCGCTTATATGGGGGTTACATCAACCGCCACTATGATCTTGTCGCGACGAGTGACTATTGGCGAGCTTACGCGCGGAAGCCGCCGCTCCGATCAAGTTGATGTTTGTGAGCGCCCACAGGTCCAGCCATGCCTAAACTCGTGCGGGACTCGAGAAGGTAGTGCTAGGCGAGGCCGAATTCGGGTCCCTCGCGCACTTCGTGCGCGACTTCGCGTCCTATGTCGGGAGCCGAAAGGCGCGCACGGCGGCGCTGCTCGTGGCCGGTGCGATCCTGGAAGGCATGGGGCTTCTGCTCCTCCTCCCGATTCTCAGCGTAGCCGTGGGTTCCACGCCAGGAGACGAATGGCTGGGAAGCTTCACGGTCGGCCTGTTGTCACTTGCGCCGGGATCATCGCCTATCTGGCAGCTAGCCTTTCTGCTTCTGCTGTTCGCGATTGTGATGGCTATCCGCGCGGCGGTGATCCTCGCTCGCGAGGTGACCCTTGCTGAGCTTCGTGTCGGGTTTGTCGAGTTTAACCGGCTCGAGACGATCCGCCTCCTCACCAACAGCCGCTGGGATGTCGTTTCCCGCTTGCGTCACGGCCGCATCACCCATGTGCTCGGCGGCGATATTCAGGCCTGCGGCGATGCTGTGGGGATGCTGCTGCAGGGAGCGGTCTCCGCGGCCATGCTGGCTGCGCAGTGCGCACTGGTCCTGCTGCTGTCGCCGCTTCTCGCGCTTCTCGTTTTCAGCCTGTTGCTCGCGGGCACGCTGGCGCTCCGCCCGGTGGTGCGTCGCTCGCGCGAGCTCGGCACTGCCCTCACCGACGCCAACCTTCACCTGGTCACGGCGACGACGCAGTTCCTTGGCGGGCTGAAACTCGCGCTGAGCCAGAACCTCCAGGCAGGGTTTCTCCGCGGATTCGAGGGTACCTTACAAGATGCCGCTTCGCGGAGGATCGAGTTCACGCGTCAGCGAACGACTGTTCAGCTTTGCCTGACGGCTAGCGCAGCCTTTGTCGCAGGTGTCGCAATCCTGCTTGGCGTCGGAGTGCTGAAATCAACCCCCTCGACTCTGATTGGCTTCCTTTTTGTACTGGCGCGGATGAATGGACCCGCAATCCAGTTGCAGGGGTCGCTTCAGAACATTTTTCACAGCCTGCCTGCTTATTCGAAGATCAAGCAGCTGCAGGCCGAACTCACGGCCGCACAAGTGGCGGGCGAAGCAAGCTCGGCCAAGAGCACGCCCGCGCTCGGGGGGGACATCACCTTCAGCAACGTAAGCTTCTGGCACAATGACCGGTCTGCATCCGGCGATAAAGCGGGCGGCTTGTTCGATGCGACTGTAACGATCCGGCAAGGCTCCTTCCTTGGCCTGATCGGCCCCTCCGGGGCAGGAAAAAGCACCTTCGCCGACCTCCTGGTGGGACTCTATCCGCCACGCGCAGGTGAAGTCGGCGTCGGCGGAGTTCCCTTGCGGGAGGATGCGCTTAGGTCCTGGCGGCAGCGGGTGAGTTACGTTTCGCAAGAACCCTTTCTCTTCCACGACACAATTCGACAGAACCTCCTCTGGGCGCAGCCGGATGCGGCGGAAGCAGATCTTTGGGAGGCGCTGGCTCGGGCAGGAGCCGAGGACCTGGTGCGGGGAATGGAAGACCAGCTAGAGACGGTCGTTGGCGAGCGCGGAGCGTTGTTGTCCGGAGGGGAACGTCAGCGGATTGCCCTTGCCAGGGCGTTGCTGCGCCGGCCACACCTCCTTGTTCTCGACGAAGCCACCAACGCGATTGATGTGGACGGCGAACGAGCAATACTCACCGCGCTGAGCAGCTCCCCTGATCGGCCAACCATTGTCATGATTGCGCACCGCGAATCGAGCCTGGATCTCTGCGAGACTTTGGTGGAGCTGAAGCAGGGACGGGTGGTTTACATCAGCCCGCGTGCTGCGATCAGCTAAGCGCGGACCTCAACGCCGCCTCTTCCGCCGCTTCTCTATGCTGCTGCAGACCGTTCTGCACTTCGTAAATGGTTACACCGTTGTTGCGAAACACCGGCCGGTAGCGGGGAGAGGAGAAACACTGATCCATCGTCTCGGCCAAGATGAAGTCATAGGTGCCGAATTTCATCAGGTGCGGGAGCAATTCGGGGCAGTTATCGATTCGTTTCAGAGACTCCGACATGTCCACCCATCGGACAAACTCGCCGTTCCACTCGCGGCCCTGAACAGTGGTGACGCTGCGAGCCGAAGCGAGCGTCGGAAACCACTCCCCCGTGCTATCATTCTGCCACGCCCTGCCGTTGATGATCGCGAAGCTCTTTCCCGGGTGGTTTGCCGCGACCCAGGCCATTGCTTGCCGCATCTCCTCCGGAAGCACTCGAAACGACCGCGGTGCATGAAGCTGCGTCCGATACAAATTGAAGGCGAGGAGGAGCGCGACGACAGCTGCAGCTGATCCAGCGAGCAGCTCTCTCGAGCGGATGAAGCGAAGCGCAAGCTCGTACGCGCTGATCAGTCCCTGCGCGCCGAATACGACGATTGCCAACATAGCAGGGGTCGGAGCGTGCCGAGGGGTCAGGAAGATGCAGAGCAGGATGAAGCCAATCCAGAACCACTGCCTCTTCACGAAGAGGACTATGCCGCCCAAGACCGTGAACGGATTGCTGGCCACCGTCATTGAGGCGATGCCGATAGGGCGCCAAATGAACCCTTGGTTCCAGCCAGCGGAGCTGCCGGCGGCAAGGAACGGCTCCAGCCCGTGCGCCTCCAGGACAAAAAACACCCAGGGCAGAACAAGAGCGAAGGCCGTGATCCCGGAAATCGCGCAGCTCGTGGCGAAGCCCCTGAGGCTGCGGCTGCCAAGGGCGCGGCTCAGCACGACCGAGCCGGCGGCGAGGATGCCCCATTCGAGATGGGCGAGGATTGCTCCGGCAACCGCGATCCCGGCCAAGGCCGCGCGAACGGGCGCGATCGCCGCCCCCCGCCCCTGGTCGGGGATCTTGACTGCAAGGAGAGTCAGCATGAGGAACAGCGAGCCAAGCCCGCGGGTGAGACCTCCACCCATCATTAGCCATTCGAACGAGCGGAGATTCGCCGCGAAGAAGAGGACTGCAAGTCCGGTAAAAAGACGCGATCGGCCGCTCTTGAGCAGAAGAAGAGCGAACAGCAGGACATAGCCGATGTTCATCACAATCGGCATCGTTCTAACCACTTGCAGAGGCTCAAGTCCGAGCTTGGTCAGAAGAGCTCCCAACCAGAAGGAGAGCGGCGGATAGGCGAGTGGCAGCACGATGCCGTTGTACTGGGCGTGCGAGGGCAGATTTGGGAAGCTCGCTGCCGTAGCTCGGACGAACTCGAGAAAGAGCGCGCCATCATTCACGGGGAAGTCGTTCGCCAGGAGGAGGTATAGCCGAAAGCCAATGGCCGCGATCAGAGCAGCCAGCAGGAGCCAAGCTGCAAGTTTGCTGGAGCCGTGTTCCGCCTCTAGCGGCGCGGCTGGGGCACGAGTCACGTTCGGAAACTCCCGGAGGGTCTGTGTTGGCGCAAGAGGCTGCGCGTGACTAGCAGATTGTGCCGCCCCTTCAACCGCGGCCAACTGCGTTGGCCGGCGATACCAGAGGCTATCTCACATCCTCCCCCCACATCGCTTCTGCGAAGAGGCGCTTTCCGGCCTCGCGGTCAGCTGCGCTTTCGGTAAATCGTGACTTCATCGTTTCGGAACAGGGGCTGGTACCTCTCCGAGGGGAAGCAATCTTGCCGCGCTTCGGCCCAAACGAAGCCGAAGGGTTGGAACCGCGTCAGGTTTGCCTCCAGTTCGTTGCAGCTGCCGCTCTCGCGAAGTGCCTCGAACGATTCAACCCAGCGCGTGAATTCCCCATTCCATTCGCGGCCCTGAACGGTGGTCACGCTATTGGCTGATGCGAGCGTGGGAAACCATTCGCCGGTGCTGTCATTGTACCATGCCCTGTCATTCACGATGACAAACCGAGAGCCCGGGTAATTAGCTGCCACCCAGGCCATTGCTTGCCTCATTTCTGCCGGCAAAACCCGAAATGATGCGGGTGCATTGAGGTGTATCCGGTAGGCGCCGAAGGCGAGTAAGGCGGCGATCAGAGCCATGGTTGATGCATTTAGAAGCTTTTTCGAGCGGACGTAGCCAGCGGCGAACCTGTAGCTGGTGATGATGCCCTGCGCGCCCAGCACTGCATTGGCCAAGGTAGCTGGCGTCGATGCGTGACGAGGCGTCAGTGTCACGCAAAGCAGAAGAAAGCCAATCCAGAACCATTCTCTCCGCCGCACGAGCACGACGAATCCCACGATAGCAAAAGGATTGCTGACCACGCCAAGCCTGATCACGCCGAACAGCCGCGCGAGCCATTTGCCATCGCCCCAGGAGCTGGTGCCCCCAGCCGAGAGAAACGGTTCGAAGCCGTGCGTCTGCACTACGAATAGCAGCCATGGCAGAATGACAGTAAAAGCGGTGGCTCCGGCCACTGCGCAGCTGATGATGAAGCTTTTGATGCTGGTGCTACCAAGCGCACGGCTGAGGACAACGCAGGCAGCTGCCAATATCCCCCACTCAAGGTGGGACAGGATGGCTCCACCGACAGCACCACCCGCTGCTGCAGCTCGCAAGATCGGTAGGTCTCGTCGCTGCCGGCCCGGCAAGGTTACAGCGAGAAGCGCCAGCATGAGGAAAATAGAACCCAGCCCTCTGCTCAAGCCACCGCCCATCATCAGCCACTGAAACGAGAGCGATGTGGCCGAAAGGAACAAGATGGTAAGCGCAGTGAACAGGCGTGATCGGCCGCTTCTCAGAAGAAGCAGCGCGAAAAGGCCCACATAAATCGTGTTCATCACGATCGGCAGGACGCGAACCACTTCCAAGCTGTCGGCGCCAAGCTTGGTCAGCAGCGCCCCCAGCCAGAATGAAAGAGGCGGATAGGCGAATGGCAGGGTCAGGCCGTTATAAGCGGCGTCAGCCGGCAGGCGCGGGAACGTGGCAGCCGTCGCCCGAACAAACTCAAAGAAGAGAGCGCCGTCGTTGATCGGAAAATCATTGGCCGCAAGGAGGTAAGCTCGGAAAGCGAGCGCCGCTGACAGGGCCACGATCAGCAGCGCGCTTGGCAGCCACGTCGCCGAGCGCGGCCCCGTCTGGGTCGAAGGCGCCGTCATTTTTTCCTTGCGGCTTTGCGGGGGATGGTAGCTTGGGTCGTGGACATGCTGGAGTTTCTCGCAGTTCGTAGTGAATCGACCGGGAGCTTTTCATCTCCGCAAGACTGAGGCAGCGCAAGCGCGTTTCGGGCAGGTACTCCTTCGTGTGCGGCTCTGGAGGGCGATCCCGCTGCAACAGGCCTGCTAAGGGAAAAGCTTCGCGTCGGCGAGAAGGGAAGCGGCCACATCTTTTCCGGAAAGAACCGGCTGCGCGTCGGCCGGCCATTCGATGGCGAGGTCGGGGTCGTTCCACGCGATCGCCCCTTCGTCACCCGGCGAATAATAAGCGGATGCCTTGTATAGCACATCCGCGGTTTCGCTCAGCGTCAGGAAGCCGTGGGCAAACCCTTCCGGAATCCAAAGCTGCCGGTGGTTCTCGGCCGAAAGGAGAACGCCGACCCACTTGCCAAAGGTGGTGGAGGAGCGGCGGATGTCGACCGCTACGTCGAAGATCTCCCCGAAGACGGCGCGAACGAGCTTCGCCTGCGGCTTCGGAGGCAATTGGTAGTGGAGGCCCCGAAGCACGCCCCTGGTGGAGCGGCTCTGGTTATCCTGGTTGAAAGACACTTCCCGGCCGACAGCTTCGTCGAAGCGCCGGGCATTGTAGCTTTCCAGGAAAAAACCGCGCGCATCCCCGAACACGTCCGGTTCGATGATCAGAACCTCATCCAGATCCGTGGGAGTGACGCGCATCTCTCGTCCTACACAAAGGCCACGCCGCTCGCTGGCCGAAAGAAAAGAGGAGCTCCCGCCGCAGGCGGGAGCTCCTCAAGGCTCTTCATCGGTGGAGGCCTGGATCAAGCCCGTTTCGACAGCTGGATCTGCGCCTTGGTCTCGATACCCTGGCGATAGCTGTACTGGTCATCACCGTAGCCATAGCCATAGCCATAGCCATAGCCTGACTTGGTCGCACTGAACTTCGTGAGGATCCCGCCCATGAGACGTGCGTCAGCAGCGCGCAGCCGCTTCACGGCGTTGAGCGCAGCGGCGCGGCGGATCGACCCTGACTCGACCACCATGACCGTTCCTTCGCAATTGAAGGCGAGCAAGGGCGCATCGGCGAGGCCAAGCACTGGCGGGCCATCGACCACGACATAGTCGAACATGCTGGTCGCCTGCTCCAATATGGCCGCCACACGTCCCGAGGCGAAGAGCTCTGCCGGGTTCGGTGGGATTTGGCCCGCCGGCAAAAGGTAGAGACCCTCGTGCTCCGTCGGCTGGATCGCTTCTTTCAGGCCGTCTGAGCCGGCAAGCAGGCTCGAAAGGCCGGCGTCTGATCCCGCCGGACCCCTGAAGGTCGGTTTCCGAAGGTCTCCATCGACCAGCAGGACTGACTTTCCGAGCTTCGCCAAGATCTGCGCGAGTGCCAAAGCCGTGCTCGATTTGCCCTCGCTTGCGCGGGTGCTTGTGATGAGCAGCGATTTCGGCAGTCCATGATCGGTGGAGAACTGAAGCGCCGTTCTGATCGACTGGTAAGCTTCGGAAATTTGCGAACGGGGATCCGCCAGCTGCTCCTGGAGTGAGGCCTCCTTGTCCGCAACCGGCACCACGCCCAGCGCAGGAATGCCAAGCTTCCCCGTGACGTCATCCGGAGTCTTTATGGTATCATCCATCCATTCGAGGCCGAACGCAGCGCCGAAGCCGAGCAGCAAGCCCGCGATCATGCCGAGCGCCAGATTGAAGGGCAGGTTCGGCTTGAACGGCGCCCCGGGCACCTGCGCCCGGTCGACGACCGAGACGATGCTGGAGCCGAGACCGCCAGCCACACCGACCTCCTTAAAGCGCTGCAGCAGCGAGTCATAGAGCGCTCGGTTCGTGTCGACCTCGCGCTGAAGGATGGTGTACTGGATGCTGCGTCCGCGAAGGTTAAGTAGGCCGGCTTTCAGCTCGTTGACCTTCGCTTGGAGCTGCCTCTCGCGGCCAATTGCCGCTTGATATTCGCCGCGCAGCGAATTGCCGCTATTTCCGGCGACGGCGCTGGATGTCTGACGAATGGCCTTGTCCAGCGCCTGGATCCGGGAACGCATCTGCGCCATCACCGGGTAATCGGGCTGATAAATGCCGAGCTTTTCCTGATATTGCGCCTGAAGATCCTCACGCTGAGACGTAAGCTGTTGGATCGTCGGATGGGTGAGCACTGCAGCGGCGGCCTGCGACGACCCGACGTTGCGGTATCTCTGCTCAGCCGCAATACGTTCTGCACGAGCCTGTGAAAGGGCGCCATTCAGGTTGGTGAGGGAGGCGGCGTCAATGGACTGCTCGCTGCGGCCCGATTGGCCACTGCCGCTGTCGATGGTGAGCGAGACGATGCCTTGTTGCTGAGCGTAAGCAACCAGCTGGCGCTCTGTATCCTCCAGCTTCTTCCTTACCGTTGCGAGCCGCTGCTCGAGGAAG
>JADDQD010000155.1:0-5419 GCA_016781555.1 Pseudomonadota bacterium
CATGCGCCGGGTCGGATCTCGCAGCACCCAGTAAGCGGAATTGATTTCCGCTGCCGAACCCGTGGGTGTGCTGGCGTGGCCCTCGCGGTCGGGATGCCGCTCCTTCATCAGACGGAGGTAAGCAGAACGGATCTCGGAAGCCGTCGCATCTTCGCCGACTCCGAGAAGACCGTAATGGTTGAGCGTTGCCAGCGGCTGACGGCTCACCGTGGTTGCGCAGGCAACCGCGCCTTTCCCGGAACCCTCCTGGCGAGGGCGGCGCAACGCCGAAGGAAGCCGCTTTCGGACGGCCATACGATCGCGCATCCACTCGCGGATAACTTCCACCTCAGCCTCCGTACCGCTTCGGCTGCAAGAGACTTCCCACGGCGCGGCGATCTTTTCAACAAAGGTGACGCGAAGTTTTGCGTTCCCACACGCCGCACCGGGGCAGCATCCGAGAGCCTGTTGAAGCGGTCCTTCCCTGCTCCTCCAGACCCCGTCTCGCCCTCACGGTCCTTTCTCTTCACCACGTTCCTGTTCAACGAGCGGAAAACGGTTGGCACTCCGCCCGATAGGATTTATGGGAGAAGATCACGAGTCGGTCTATTGAGGCCTTTCTCGCGAGTCGCGAGAAAAGGACGAGGAAAAACATGTTCCGATTGAAAGCAGCAGTTGCCGTCGTCGCGCTCCTCGCCTCATCCGCAGGTTTCACGCAGCCTGGCAAAAGCGGCAAGCAGAACCCTGCCCAATCCAAGGGTGCTAACATGGCCGCCGCATCGAATAACGGCGGCGGAAATGCGTCTCAGGGAAATAACGGCGTCCGTTCGAAAGGTCCGCCGCCCCAGAACTGCCCGCCCCCCCCTCGCCGGGGCCCGCCGCCCAATCCACCCACCGGGTGCGGCCCCTTCAAAGCCCAGGCGGGCAGCCCGGGTTAGGCAGCGGGCACTCACTTGTTGCACCTCGGCGGAAAGCCGATCTGCGGCGCGCTGACCACTCAAGACGGATAGCCGAGATGCACATGCGACTCTTCATGTTGAGTTCGCATCTCGCGGTGCCGGCATAGTCGGCAGCCCGGCCGGCATTCGTGGCCGCAAGATGCAGCAGGGAAAACGGCGCTTCCATCTTGTTCTTCTCGGTACTGCGTGCCTGCTGCTCGCGCTGCTGGCTGTTCGGACAACGGGCTTGGCGGCGGTGCTTGAGCATGATTTCGCTCGCGCTGCAGCGCTGGCTCCCCAGGACACGAGGGTCGAGCTCGCCTCAGCTTCGTTGCTCTTTCACCTGGGCGAAGGGAAGCCCACCCCGAACAGCCTGAGCTTCGCATTGCGAGCGGCCCCCGATGCACCGCTGGCTCTCGAGCCGGCGCTCATCTCAGGTGCAGCCGCAGCGGCGGCAGGGCAGGCGGGTCGCGCAGAGGCCTTGCTCCTCGAAGCACGGCGCCGCGACCCGCGCTCGCCGCTGGTGCGCGCGCAGCTGCTTCAGCACTATGCAACCACCGGCCGAGTTGCCGAAGCTGCAACCGAGCTCGCCGTGCTTGCGCGGCTCGTTCCGGCGGCGGCCGGCGAGTTATTCATCCCGCAACTCGCCTTTTACGCAGACGATGTGGCCAATCGAGACGCTTACGCCAGAGTGTTGGCTGCGCATCCTCAGGTTCGGCAAGCCCTGCTCCAGCATCTGATCGCAATCGGTGAGGATCCGGACCTGGTGATCGAACTGGCGGCCAGATCGAGACAAAGCACGCCGCGGAAAGAAGAGGAGGCCTGGCAGATGGCGCTCGTCCAGCGCCTCATCGATGCGGGCGAGGCCCAGCGCGCATACCGGCTTTGGCTCCGCTTTGCCGGATCTGGTATGGGAAGCGGGGAGCTGCTCCATGACGGCTCGTTCAGAGAGCCCCCTCGGCCGGGCCCCTTTGGCTGGCAGCTGTCGGACCGAGGCGGAGGCGTAGCTGAACGCGGCAACGGGGCAGGCCTTGCGGTCAGCTACTATGGACGTGAACCTGCCGAGCTGGCGCGGCAGCTCATCATCCTCCCGCCGGGGCGCTATCGGCTCGCTTCGAAGCTCAGCGGCAATGTTCCCGCTGGAAGAAGCGCGCTCGGCTGGCGACTCTCCTGCCTCAACGGCGGCGGCGAGCTTCTACAGCAGCCTCTTGGAAAGGTGACATCGCGGACAAGCCAGCTGGCTGCCGACTTCATCGTCCCCAGCGGCTGTGCCGGACAGTGGCTCGTGCTGGTGGGAAACCCGCTCGAGTTTTCCAAAACCGAAAACGTCTGGGTTCATGAGGTGCAGATCAGGCGCGTCTCATGAAGGCTTTGCGCGCCGGGATCTTACCCTCATACTTAGCGCTCTGCCTCCTGCTCGGCGGAAGCTCTGCCTCCAATTGGGGGAACCTTGTGCTTCAGCTGCTCGCAATCCCGCTTGGTTTCTGGGCTCTTGCCACCAAAGCGCCTGCACAGCTTACATCTTCGGGCCGGGCGCTCATCCTCCTCCTCTGCCTCCTTCTCCTGCTGATCGGGCTTCAGCTCGCCCCCCTACCCCCTGGCCTTTGGACGCACTTTCCTGGGCGAAGGGATGTCGCCGCCGCGTACGACTTGATGGGCCAGCTACTGCCATGGCTCCCGGTGTCCCTCGCGCCTGATCAAAGTCTGGCCTCTTCTATGTGGCTATTGCCGCCGACGGCTATCCTCCTGGGAATTTTGAAACTCGGAGCAGATCGCCGGACCCTGCTGATCTGGCTTCTGATCGGGGTCACCTTGGCCGCAATATTGCTCGGCACGCTCCAAGTGATCAGCGGGTCGCGCTGGTACCCCTACGAGGTCACCAATTACGGCGCCATGACGGGGTTTTTCGCCAATGCCAATCACATGGCGACCCTGCTCCTCGCCAGCACGCCCTTCGTCGCCGCTTTATACGTTCGCGCGAGACGCCAAAGCAGCTCAGCGCAAAAATCATCGGCCTTGATGATGATCAGTGCGATCGCGCCGGTGTTCCTGGCGATCGGCCTCATCATCAACAATTCTCTGGCCGGCCTTGGCCTGATGCTGCCGGTAGCCGGCGCCAGCCTGCTCATGGTGTGGTGGGGAAAGCGGGCGATTTCGCGCTGGTGGTTATTTCTGTTGGCGGTCATGGGAGCCGCATCGACGGCTTTCGTGTTCAGCGCTCCGCTTGGAAACGACCTCACACAAGCGAGTTCGGCGACCTACCAGATCACGCGATATTATGCATGGCCGAGAACCTTCGAGGCTGCGATCGACTTCGCGCCTCTGGGTACGGGATTGGGGACATTTGCGAACGTCTATCCCCGCTATGAAGACCCCGTCTTCGTCGAAATGACCTACATGAACCACGTCCACAATGATTATTTAGAACTGGCGCTCGAGACCGGCCTTCCAGGGTTGGTTCTGATCGCGGTCTTCCTGAGCTGGTGGACCCGGCGGACGCTCTCGATTTGGAGAGATGCGGATTCTGGTGGCGTGTTTGCGAAAGCCGCGACCATTGCCTCGGCCGCTATCCTGACCCACAGCCTGGTCGATTATCCACTCCGAATGGCCGCGATCAGTGCCGTCTTCGCGTTATGCTGCGGATTGATGGCCAGCCCAGCCACCAGACGGGCCAGCTCCAGGAGAGGCTTCGAGGAAGCCAAGGCTGTGCATCTCTCCGCTGACTAAACACTTTCCAAGAAAGTGGGGAGCCGGTTTTTCGCTCGGGGATGAGCAGGTTTGGATTGTCGGAAGCAATGCAAAGTCATGCCTTCGGGGCATGACGACCTACTTCATCTCCAGATGTTGGATCTGCAGGCAAGGTTCGTGTCCCCGGCTGTGCCAGCGAAGCACACATCCAATGTCGACGTCGAGGCTCCCTTGACCGATCTGATCGGGTTGCCCACTACTTGCGCCCTGGAGGGACCATGAGCCTATTGTGTCGGATGGGATTCCACACACTCGTTCCAAGGCCGGTCTGGAACGATGGGTTCTTTTTCGGGCGTTGCGCGCGCTGCTCGTGCGAGCTGATCCGGGGCCCGCAGGCGCGATGGACGCGCGTCCCAGCGGGGTACCGCGTCGTGTGGAAAGAGCGGCCGGCGGGATATCCGAGATGGGATGCTCTGGAGCCCCCCGCTCCACAAGGCGGCTCGTTCCTGTCCCGATTCCAGAGCGGCCGAGGCCGAACGCAAAAAGTCTCGGTTGCAGAGACGCTGCTCGCGGGGCCTGAGAACACACCGAACCTTCAGCAAAGCTCGAACGCCGCGGCTGCGGCGCCACGGGAGGAGCCTGCTGCGAGTCGGCTGGACGACTGGTAATCGGCTCTCTCCAACCCCATCTCAACAGCGTCGGATGTTCTTAGGCCGTCTTGATGGGTTCTGGCCTGCCGGATCGTCCTAAACTGGCACAGGTAGAGGCTGCGCCTACCAGGTGGGTGAAACCGATGGTAAGGTGCGAGATCCTGGTCCGTTGTCCTTGTTGGCGTTGCCGTTAGCGGTGAGCCGGACGTGCGAGGGCAGTTTATCGCTCCCGGAGAAGGAACTTTCATTGGCTGGCGCGGCGCACCGAAGGCACAGAGACGAAGAGCTTTGGCAAGCACCCGCCAATGCAGATGAAGACGTGCGCGTCGAGACCCACCGGAGCCTCTGGGCAAGGATCCGCTTGCAAATCGGCATTGCCTTTCTGCTCGCGGTGCTCCTTCCGCTGGCGATCCATCTGGCGGTGTGGGGGAATCGCTCGGAGCTTGACGGGCTTGAACATTCCCTTGTCGGCACGACGGTTGCGCTGGCGCTTGGGTATTACGGCTTTAGACGCTTTTCCACCTATCCGGGGACCAGGGCGTCGCGCAGCATCATACCTTCCTTCTTGGCATCTTACGGCACCGTGCTGGCAGTGTTCTTCTTTGCACGTCTCGAATATAACCGGGTCCAGTTTGCGACCAGCTTCGTCTTCGCTGTCCTGTGGTTTTTCATCGTTTACTTCAAGCTGCAGCGGCAGAAGAACCTAAGGATCGGCGTTGTTCCTGCCGGGAGGGTCGACACGCTCCTTGACATCGACAATGTGGATTGGGTTCCGCTCGCTGACGCGAGCTTCCACCGGGTCGATGCGATCGTCGCGGATCTGCGCGCCGACATGCCCCAGAAATGGGAGCGGTTTCTTGCCGACTGCGCCTTGAGCGGAATCCAGGTCATGCACGTCAGGCAGGTGGAAGAATCGCTGACTGGTAAGGTTGCCATAGAGCATCTTTCGGAAAACACGCTGGGCACGCTCCTTCCCAACCTGTTCTACAGCAACGCCAAACGCGTAGCGGACCTTTTCATGTGCCTCGCCGCTCTTCCTTTTGTTGGATTTGCGGTTGCGTTGGCTGCGATCGCGATCCGCCTCGACTCGCCCGGCCCCGTTCTGTTTCGCCAGCAGCGAATGGGCTATCGCGGCCGTCCTTTCACCATGTACAAGCTTCGGAC
>JADDQD010000155.1:5478-10826 GCA_016781555.1 Pseudomonadota bacterium
AGGATGCACGCGTAACCCGCGTGGGACGCTTTCTTCGCCGCTATCGGATCGACGAGCTGCCGCAGATCGTAAACATCGTTCGCGGCGAAATGAGCTGGATCGGTCCTCGTCCTGAGGCAGTTCCGCTGTCGGCCTGGTACGAGGCAGAGCTTCCTTTCTACCGCTACCGGCACATCGTTCGCCCCGGGATCACGGGCTGGGCACAGGTGCGGCAAGGCCACGTGGCCGAAGTTGAGGAAGTGCTCTCGAAGCTTCATTATGATTTCTACTATATCAAGCACTTCTCGTTCTGGCTTGACCTGCTGATCCTGGCCGGAACGTTTCGGACGGTCTTCAGCGGCTTCGGCTCGAGGTGAATTGCTGCCGGTCGTGAGATTGACGCGTCCGCTCCACCCAGCTTGCGCCGCCTCACCCCGCCCGCCTGGATTCGAACGCTACTGCCCAATTGCGTCTGCGATCGCCGAGAGGTAGCGGTCGACGACGATCTTTTCGTCGAAACTTGCCTCTACCTTCCGGCGGCCAGAGGCCCCCAGTTGCTGCCTCTCGAATGGGAGCAGATCGATCATCTTGGTCATCGCGGCGCCGAGCGACGCGCCATCTCGAACGGCGCAAAGAAAGCCGTTCTTCCCGTGCTCGACGACATCTCGGCAACCAGGCACATCCGTCGCGATCAGTGGCTTACCCATAGCCGCTGCCTCGAGCAGGACCCGGGGCAGACCCTCGCGGTATGAAGGGAGCACGACACAATCAGCCGCGGCAATGAAGGGCCTGACATCGTCCGCGGGACCAAGATACTCGATGACCCCCTCAGCGCCCCACTCATCAACCGTCGCGCGTGAGACGGCGGTCCTGTTTTCGACGTCCGTGAACCCGAGGATCTGGAACCGCGCGTCCGGATGAGCCGCGCGAAGCGTGCGTGCGGCCTCGACATATTCACGCACGCCCTTGTCCCACAGAAGGCGTGCAACGAGCAGGAACCGGAACTTACCATCTATTTCCGAAGCTGATGCTGGCTTGAACAGCTCGAGGTCGATTCCTGAGCCCGGGAGAAGCCGCGCCTGATGCTCGCGCACCATTCCCTTATCGAGAAAAAGCCTCACGTCTTCCGGGTTTTGGAAGAACACGGTTTTGGAGGAGCCGAAAGCCAGGCGGTACATCCTGGTGACCAGCCGGGTCAGCCAGCCTTCCGCGATGAAAGCGGTCCCGAGCCCGGCAACGTTGTTGATGACCGGAATCGCGAGGGCGCGGGACGCCAGCGACCCATAAACGTTGGGCTTTGCGGTATACCCCAGGAATATGTCAGGCCGCACCCTCCTCAGCAGGATGAAGTAGCGCGCCAGCAGCAGCAAATCCCTGGCGGGAGAGAGCCCCTGCTTGTCCATCTCCAGCGGAATGTACTCGGCACCCAGTTCTGAAATCTGCCGGGAATAAGCGTCTTCGGGCGCGGCCACGACCACGCGGTATCCCGCGTCCTGAAGCCCCCGGATCAGACCTTTTCGAAAGTTGATGATGTTCCAGGAGGCGTTGATCGAGATCAAAACGGTCTTGGCCATCGGTCACCTTTGGATCGCCCGCATCTCGAGCGCAAGCTCAAGGTTTCGGCCCTCCGAGCGGATCGGCAGACAAAGGGATGGACCTCAGCCAAGAAGCTGGCGCTGATCGGTCGAGACTGGGACCTTCTCAGGGGCTCGCCAGCAGCAAGCAGGAGAGGGCTTCGACAAGCTCAGCCCGAACGTAAGATGCCCCAGAGACAGACAGAGAAGGTCGATCGAAGGGTGACGAAAACAAGCCAGGGTAAGACAAGCTTTGCTGGCCGCCCTGCCGTTGTCGCGCCAGGCCCGTTCGGGCTGAGATAGTGACGGACCCCATGAAAGTAGTACTTTCATGGGCACCCGTTGAAGCCCCCTTGTTTCGTCGCGCCAGTCCGTTCGGGCTGAGCTTGTGACGGACCCCATGAAAGTACAACTTTCATGGGCACCCGTTGAAGCCCCTTTCTTTCTGCTCTTTGTGCAGCATGAGGTTCTGGGCCTACATGCTCCACTGTGCGGATCGCAGCTTCTACGTGGGGCACACCGATGACCTGGAGAAGCGGTCCGAAGAATCACCGTCGAGGTGGGAAGCGGTCCAGGCGGAGCGGCAGATGAAGAGATGGAGCCGAGCCAGAAGGCTCATCGGTAAGCTCCGCCCCGTGCCGTGTGCCGTCACGGCACAGCGTCCTTGATTGAGGGAATTGCAACAGGCCCCGGCTTCCGATCGGCCGCCGCGCCCCGCTGCGGCGTCAAGCTCTCCTTTTTCTGTTGCGATTACAACCTCTTCGCTGTAATGATCCTGCCCCGGCGCCACTCGACCGTGGCCGAACCGAGCGCGCCGTGCTCCTTTGCCGAGGCGCGCGCGTCCCCGCGGTGATTGCAAATCCCGTGGCAAGATCCATCTAATTGTGATTGACTGCAATTCTCCGCCCTTGGGAGCTTCTGTGATGGCCGGTCTGGCAATTGACGTTTGCGTTCCATCAGTGGTCCGAGGATCAGCATGCTCGCGCGCGCACTGGACGCGCTTGGCGTCCCTGCTTCTGGCCGGCCTGCTTTTTCTGGCGCTGAGCGCTTGCGCCGGTACGCGGGGCGGCCCGATCCCTTACGGCGTCCAGAATTTCGGCACGCCCGATGTTCCCGCCGTTGCCGCCATCGGCGAGGATTACAAGATCTCCCCGCTGGACACGCTCAGCATCGAGGTGTTCAAGGCTGCCGACCTCACCAAAGACTATCAGGTGGATCTCACGGGCAACATCGTTGTCCCGCTGATCGGCGAGGTAAAGGCCGCTGGCCTGACTGCTCGTGAGTTGCGTGCGAACCTCGTACAGCGCCTCGGAAAAGACTATTTCGAGTCTCCTCAAGTCAGCGTCGGCATCAAATCGTCGGCGATGCGGAACGTCACGGTGGACGGCGCTGTCGCCGCGCCGGGTTTATACCCAGTCAACGGGCCTGTGACCCTGCTTCAGACGATCGCACTGGCGAAGGGCACGAGCGAGGCCGCCAACCCCCGCCGCATTGCCGTTTTCAGGCAGATCCAGGGCCAGCGAATGGCTGCGGCTTTCGACCTCACGAGAATCCGGCGTGGCGAGGCCGATGATCCCCAGATCTATCCTGGCGACATCGTCGTTGTGGACGGCTCGTCGCTTCGCGCCGCCCAGCGGGAACTGCTGACGGCGCTTCCCATTCTGTCGATCTTCCGTCCGTTCTGACGAAGCTCGGCCCGGAACTCCGGAAAGGGCTGCAGCAAGGCAAGGTTTATGAACAAGCAAGTTGCACATCCTAACGGTGAACCTCGCTGGCTCTTGGTCCAGGACGTCAGCGGCCTGGACTCGCCGGCTCGTCCGGCAGGCGCAGACGGCGGATCCGATCTGAACCTTGGCACCTTGTGGCGCATCATCGTCGATTGGCGCTGGCTGATCCTGGGTGCGATCGCCATCGGCCTGGCCGCGGCCGTCGTGGTCACCCTCCTGACCAAGCCGCTCTATCGCGCGCAGGCGACATTGGAATTCAATCCTCCCTCCGTCCAGGTCATGGAAGGTGAGAATGAAAAGCAAGGGCAGCAGGAGGAAGATGCCAGGTTCCTCGAAACGCAATACGGCCTGCTGCGAAGCAAGAGCCTCGCCGTCCGCGTCGCCCAGGACCTGAATCTCGCCTCGAACGAGGAGTTCGTCGGCCAAGAGGGGGATAGGGGCACCCGGGAGAAGATCGCCGCCGCGAAGCTCCAAGCCAATCTCGATGTCGATCCACTTCCCAACAGCAGGCTGACCCGGATCTCCTACTCGGCGGAATCGCCTGTTCTTGCGGCTCAAGTCGTCAACAGTTTCTCGGAAAACTTCATCAACTCAAACCTCGAGCGCCGCTACGACGCCTCGTCCTACGCGCGCGATTTCCTGTCTCGCCAAATCGCCAAAGTGAAAGCGGATCTGGAGAGAACGGAGCGCCAGGTCGTTGCTTATGCGCAGGCCGCCGGGATCGTCGAGACGGGCGGCGGTGGTGGCGGCGGCGGCGGAGATGAGGACGGGCAAGCTGGGGGAGGCTCGGGCTCCCTCGAAGGAACTTCACTGGTTGCGCTGAACGCAGCGCTGGCCGAGGCTCAGACGAGGCGCATTGCCGCCGAACAGCGCTATCGCCAATCCCGATCCGTCGGCACCACAGCCGAGATCGAACAGCGTACGTCAGGGCTCCGGCAGCAGGTCGGCACGCTCGAAGCCGAGTTTGAGGAAAAGCGCACGACGCTGAAGCCGATGCATCCGGAGCTGGTTGCGCTTCGCTCGCGCATCGAGTCTCTCAACAGGCTGATCGGCGCAGAGGCGGGCCGGGCGGCTGGAGGTCAGTCGAACACGATGCTGGCCGAGTACCGAGCCGCTGCTGCTCAAGAAAATTCGCTCCGGCAAAGGGTTGCGCAGCTTCGCGGCGCAGTTCAGAACCTGCGCGGAAAAAGCATTCAGTACACCATCCTCCAGCGCGAGGTGGACACGAACCGCTCTCTCTACGACGCGTTGTTGCAGCGCTACAAAGAGATCGGCGTCGCCGGAGGCATTGGCACGAACGCTGTCTCCGTCGTCGACAGCGCAGAAGCTCCTGGCGGACCATATGCGCCCAACCTGCCCCTGAACCTCGCGATCGGCTTGGGCTTGGGACTGGTGGGTGGCCTCGGCGGCGCACTCGCGCTGGAATTCATCAACGACACCATCAAAGGTCCGGAGGATCTGCGGGACAAGCTCCACATTGCTCCGCTCGGAACCACGCCGAAGCTCGCGAATCCCAATCAGCTCACGGCTCAGCTCGAGGATCGAAGCTCGCCGCTGGCGGAAGCGTATTTCTCGCTTCTGACCTCGCTCCGCTTCGCCACCGACCGCGGCGCGCCGCGGACTCTGCTGGTGACGAGCACACGAGCCGGGGAAGGCAAATCCAGCACGACCCTCGCGCTGGCGACCAATTTCGCACGTCTGGGTAACTCCGTGCTGCTCATCGACGGCGATATGAGGAAGCCGATGTTCAAGGGCTCCTCGCAGCGAGGGCTTTCGATCCTGCTGACCAGCGACGGGAACTTGTCACAACACATCTCGCGGACGAAGATCGAAAATCTATCCCTGCTGACGGCCGCTGCGGTTCCGCCGAACCCGGGGGAGCTGCTTGCCTCGCCACGCCTGAAGTCGATTCTGACTGAGGCCATGGAGCGGTTCGACATCGTCCTCGTCGACGGGCCGCCGGTGCTTGGGCTGGCTGACGCTCCCCTGCTCGGCGCGGCTTGCCAAGCTACGCTGATGGTCGTCGAAAGCGGGAAGACCCGCACAAGGGCCGCACTGAACGCCATCA
>JADDQD010000278.1 GCA_016781555.1 Pseudomonadota bacterium
CTTTGGTGGCGAGTTCCTTCCCCAGGGATTTGGTCAAGCCAATCACGCCGGCCTTGGACGCCGAGTAAGCGCAGGCGTTGGGATTGCCCTCCTTGCCCGCGACCGAGGCGACGTTGACGATCCGGCCGTAGCCGTTGGCCAGCATGAACGGCACCACCTCGCGGCAGCAGTAGAAGACGCCGTAGAGATTGACCTCGACGACGCGCTGAAAGCTTTCAGGCGGATATTCATGCACTGGCCCGGTGGCTCCGGTGATGCCGGCGCTGGCAACCAGAATGTCGATCCGGCCGAGGATCCGGTTGCTTTCTTCGGCTGCGCGGGCAACGGCAGCGACGTCGGACACGTCGAGCGCGACGACATGCTCCGCGCGCACTTCCTGCTTGGCCGCTCGCAGGCTGTCTTCGTTCAAATCCCACAGAACGACGCGTCCGCCTTCGGCGACGATCCGGCGTGCAGTTTGGAGGCCAAGGCCGGAGGCGCCGCCGGTTACGATTGCGGTGCGACCCTGGAAGCGGTCTTGATAGGTGCGCATCTCAGGCGAGCTCATCGTTGAGGTTACGCCAAGCGACGACCTTCTGCCGTTGCCGCCCCAGCTTGTCGACGCCGAGATGCATCTCATCTCCGGGCTTAAGGAAGATTTTTTCCGGTTTCTGGCCCTCGCCGACGCCCGGGGGCGTGCCGGTGATGAGAAGATCGCCCGGATAAAGCGTGATGAAGCGGCTGACATAGGCAATGCATTCGGCGACCGGGAAAATCATCGTCGAGGTGTTGCCGGTCTGCATTCGCCTGCCGTTCACGTCGAGAAACATGTCGAGCGCCTGCGGGTCGCCGACCTCGTCGGCAGTGACCAGCCACGGCCCGGTTGGACCGAATGTGTCGCAGCCCTTTCCCTTGTCCCACTGTGAGCCGAGCTCTTTCTGAAAGGCCCGCTCCGAGACGTCGTTGACGAGGACATAGCCGGCGACGTGATCGAGCGCCTCGGCCTGTTCGACATAGCGGCAGGTCTTGCTGATGATCACGCCAAGCTCGACTTCCCAGTCGGTCTTCTGGCTGCCTTTGGGGATCATGACCTCGTCGTCCGGTCCGGTCAGGCACGAAATGGCCTTGGTGAAGAAGATCGGCTCGGGCGGCGGCTCCAAGCCGGCTTCGCGGGCGTGGTCGGCATAGTTGAGGCCGATGGCGATGAACTTGCCGATGCCGTTCACTGGCACCCCATAGCGCTGGCCTGCCTCCACCTTTGGGAGCGAAGCGGGATCGATGGCTTTCAGACGCTCGAGCCCTTGCAGCGTAACTTCGGCCGGGGTGATGTCGGCGATGTGGCCCGATAAGTCACGGATGTTGCCTTCTTGATCGAGAAGACCCGGCTTTTCCTGGCCGCCAGGTCCATAGCGCAGCAGCTTCATATCTTTTCCTTAGCGGCTGTAGGGACGGTGAAGATTGACGTCGCGATTGAGCTCAACGCCGAAGCCGGGCTGGTCTAGCGCCGAGGCACGCATCCGGCCATTTTCAGGGATCGGCTCCCCAATCAGCTGCGGATGGAACATCGGCACGACCTGGTCGGCCCCGGGCGCCATCATCAGGAACTCGGCGAAGGGGCTGTTATGGCGCGTGATGACGAAGTGGTAGCTGTAGACCGAGGATCCGTGCGGCACGACCAGCTTCCCGCGCGCATCCGCAAGCGCCGAAATCTTGAGAAGCTCGGTGACGCCGCCGCACCACCCGACGTCAGGCTGGATGATATCGCAGCAATCCATCTCCAGCAGCATGCGGAAGCCCCAACGCGTGGCTTCATGCTCACCGGTCGTCACGAGCATGCCCGCGGGCGCATTGCGCTTCAGATCCGCGTAACCCCAATAATCGTCGGGGCTGAGCGCCTCTTCGATCCATTTGAGACCGTGCTCGTGAGCCCGATGAGCGAGCCTCGTCGCATAGTTCAGATCGAGCGACATCCAGCAGTCGAGCATGAGCCAGAAGTCGGGGCCGACACGGGAGCGCATTTCGGCAAGCTCTGCGATGTTTTTGTGGAGCCCCTCTTCGCCCTCCGCCGGCCCGTGATGCAGCGGCATCTTGCCGCCGATAAAACCCAGTTGCTGTGCGAGATCGGGCCGAGAGCCGGTAGCGTAAAAGACGAGTTCGTCGCGCACCGCACCACCCAACATGTGGTAGACGGGCTCCTTGCGCAGCTTGCCAAGTAGATCCCACAAGGCAAGGTCGACGCCCGAAATGGCGTTCACGACCAAACCCTTGCGGCCATAATATTGGGACGAGAAGTACATCTGATCCCAGATCTTCTCGAATTCGGTGGGGTTGCGGCCTTCGAGGAAGCGGGCGAGATGGTGCTCGACGATATAGGCCGCCGGCTCGCCGCCGGTGGTCACCGCAAAACCGATCGTCCCGTCCTCCGCCTCGAGTTCTACAACCAAGGTTCCGAGGACATTGATCCCGAAGCTTTGGCGGCTCTGGCGGTACTCGGGGTAGCGTGCCATGGGTGTCGCGATGTGATCGTCGATCCAGTGCCTTTCGCGCTGATCATGATAGTCCGCCCCGCCGCCCCGGACGACGAATGCCCGCACGTGTTTGATCTTCGGCAAAGTCATCGTGGCGCATCGCTCCCCTTGGACCCCGGCTGAAAAGTTCCAACCGCACGAAACGCTCCGGCAAAACATCCGTTGTCGCGGAGCGGGTCGCGCCTGCCGCTACCTGGTGTCGCTTGCCTGAAGCTTTTCCCGAGCCCTAACTTCCCGCTTGGTTTTTCCACAATATGGAATAGAGTATTAGGAAATGAGACACAATCCCCTAAGTGAGGCCGGCGGCTCGGCTGAGGAGCCAATGGAAGAAGGTCCGCGGACGCCGTCCGGCAGTCAGACTTTGCTGCGTGGCCTCGACGTGCTGGAAGGGGTTGCCGATGGACCCATCTCGCTCGCGGATCTCGCGGCGCGGCTTGGGCTCACCCGCAGCACCACACACAGGCTGGCCAACGCTCTCATTGAGCGCCGCTACCTGATCCTTGTCCCGCAGCGGGGATACCAGCTTGGGCCGAAGCTCCTGGAGCTCGGTTTTCAGGCACAGCAGCAGGCGGATCTGGTCCAACTCGCACGGCCTCGTCTCGAAGCCCTCGCACAAAGCTCGGAAGACACGGTCCATCTGGGCGTTCTCGACGGGGATCGCGCGCTTTATCTCGATAAGATCCCAGGGCGCCGAAGGATCGTGATCAGCAGCCGCGTCGGCGATCGCCATCCGCTGACCTCGACCGGGCTCGGCAAGGCGCTGCTGCTCGATGAACGCGCGGAGCGTTGGAAGGATTTTTTCGACGAGGAGCAGAACGGCTCGAAGCTGAGGCCCGATTACGAGCTCTGGCTCAGCCGGATGCGCGGCTATGTCGAATGCGGGCGAGCCTACGACCTCGAGGAAAACGAGGATCAGATACGCTGCGTTGCTGCGCCGGTCCGGGACGCGAGCGGCGGCATCGTCGGCGCCATCAGCGTCTCGAGCGCGGCACAATATATGGACGACGGCCGGATGGAGAGCCTCACGTCCGAAGTCGTCGATACGGCGCACGCCATCAGCCGGGATCTCGGCTGGAATCCCGGGGCCACGGCCGGGGATCGCGCCCGCACGCCTCGATAGCATCATAAAAGAGGGTGGGCACGTGACGGAACTACCGGTGACGAATTTGCTTCAGGGTAAGACGGTGCTCGTGACGGGCGCGTCCGCCGGGATCGGCCGCGCCGCTGCGGTCGGCGCAGCCCGTCACGGAGCTGATGTCGCGATCAACTTCTCGCGCGACGTGGCTGGCGCGCAATCTGCCGTGGCCGAAATCGAGGCGCTTGGGAGGCGCGGACTTGCAATCAAAGGTGATGTCGCCGATCCGGATACGGCCAAAGATTACATCGCGCGTGCGGTCGAGGCGTTTGGCAAGGTCGACGTTTTCGTAAACAATGCCGGCATCTGCCCCTTCCATTCCTTCCTGGATATGCCGATCGAGACATTCGAGCGGACCATGCGGGTCAATCTCCACGGCGCTTATTTCATGGTGCAAGCCGCCGCCAACCAGATGGTCCGTCAAGGCCATGGCGGCTCGATCATTGCCATGAGCTCGATCTCCGCCTTGGTAGGGGGCGAATATCAGACGCATTATACCCCAACCAAAGCTGGCCTCCACTCGCTCATGCAATCCGCGGCAATCGCACTCGGCCGTTACGGGATACGCTGCAACTCGCTGCTTCCGGGCACGATCCTCACCGACATCAACAAGGAGGATTTGGCGAACGAGGAGAAGCGCAAATATATGGAGGGGCGCATTCCTCTCGGACGGCTGGGGCAGCCCGACGACATGGAAGGACCTGTTGTGTTCCTGGCCTCGGATCTGGCGAAATATGTGACGGGCGCGGCCCTTCTCGTAGACGGCGGCGCCTTCGTGAACCTGCAGTAAGCGGAAGGCCCGGGAGACTCCCGCGCCTTTTCCCTCCACCTCGGCCAGCCGCACCTAGAGCCTTTCCCGCCAAGGCGGAATCGCCTTGGCGGATCAGAAAGGCTCCAGATCAATGTCTTGAGATGATCAGGTCGCCATGCCCCGGCATGGCTACGTGCCGGGGGCAATCCGTACCTGGTCATTCCCGGCCGAAAATTGAGTAGGTGCGCAGTCCCCCGGGCTGCGCAGCCATGCCCGGGGGGCATGGCGACCTACTCAATGGTTCCCACTTTTCCGGGAAGTGCTCTAGCGTTCGCCCTGAGCTTGTCGAAGGGCATTACTTCTTCTCAGCACCAGAGAAAGGGGAGGGCTTCGACAGGCCCAGCGCGAACGCGTGTCTGTGCCCCAACTGTGCCCGCGCGCGCGCTTCCGCCTCAGTGCGGCTGCATCATGCCCACACCCACCACAGGATTGCGACCCCAGAGCTGGTCGTGCCGCCAGCCGGTCAAATCCTCGACCACCGCTCGGGTCTCGTCGGAGGTCGGTTTGTCCGGATCACTCTTGAACCGGTCGATTTCGTCCATCAGCACGCCGTGGGTCTTCGGATCGAGCTTGAAGCGGAGCGAGACCAGCACGCCGAAGATGAGCATTGCGATCGTGCCGACGCCGAGCACGATGGCCAGCGTGTTGATTGCCTGCGGGCTCTGCACTTGGGCCCCCGACACGAAGCCGCCCCAGCTCATGATTGCGGTGACGCCCGCAACCGCCGCCGACTGCGTCATCTTGCGGACGAAGGTCATGACGCCCGCGAACGCGCCTTCGCGCCGGCGGCCGGTCACGATCTCGTCGACGTCGGCCATGTAATTGTAGGTGGCCCAGGGAATGTAGTTGAGCGCGCCGCGGCCGAGGCCGGCCATGACGATCGGCACCCACAGCAGGAGGTCGCCCGAGCGCACGCCGGCATTCCACATCAGGAGGAGCGTGATGACCCCGATCGCGAAGCTCGCCGCGGCCAGCCGATAGGCGAAGGCGGGCGACACCCGAAGCGCTAGGTTGATGGCGATCATCACGGCAACGAACTGAACGATGTACATGGTCCCGAGCAGCGTCGAGGCCATTGTGATCGATCCCGCCAGTGCGAACACGACGAAAAATGTGAAGGCGGCGTTGAACACGTCCTGACTGATATAGCCGCCCAGATACATGCCGAGGTGGAGCCGGAAGGCGCGAATGCGGAAGGTGGAGAAGAGGTTCCGGTAGAGCGCCTTGATCGCGGCGCCGACGCTCGGCTTGGCCGAGCCCTCCGGCCGCAGCGCCACGATCTCCGAGGGCGGCCGCTCCCAGCTGAATAGGAACAGCAACCCTGCCGTGATCATGAAAAGGATCGAGAAGAGGATGCCCATGTAGAGGAAGGTGTCGGCGCTTTCCCTGCCCAGCGTCTCGATCAGCATCGCGGGGAGGAAGCCCGCGAGGATTGCTGAGGCCTGGGCGAAGAGGATGCGGATGCCGGCGAACTTCGCCTTGGTCTTGTAGTCCTTGCCCATCTCCGCGGCGAGGGTCTCGTAGGGGATGATCACCGACGCGTAGACGAGCTCGAACGTCACGTAGGTGACGAGATAGTACCAGAAGGACTGGCCATCGACCCACATGATCGCGAACGAGGGGAGGAGGGGGATGGCGGCGAGCAGGAAGAACCGCCGCCGGCCGAAGCGCCGCCCGAGCGCGGTGTAGCCCATATTGTCGGAGATGTGGCCGATGATCGGAGACGCGATCGCGTCGAGCACCCGCGCCACGGTGAAGATCAGCCCGGCTTGCCACGCCTCGAGGCCGCAGAAGGTCGTGTAGAAGATCAGCACCCAGCCGCTGATCACCGCCATCGACCCGGCGCCGAGGATGTCGACCGATCCGTAGGCGCCATAATTGTACCAGCGGACGGGCCGTGTCCCCGTGGGAGCGAAGGCGCCGGTGATGGCCATATTCAGGTTCCTCTACTGGTCGCGCGGCGCCTCTTCTGGGCGCTCGACGGTGGGGCTGGATCAGATGTAGGTGCGCATGAACTCGGCGAGCGCGAGCACGGCCAGTGATTGGCCGTAGGGCATCGAGGTCAGCTTGATGTCCTTGTAGAATTGAAGCGTGTCGCCCATCGCGGTCCCGAACGAGACCTGTTGCAGCTCGCCGTCCTTGCTGATGTTGGCGAGCACGCCCTCGACGGCCCGAATGCCGACCCCCTCGTAGCTGCGGTCGATATAGCCCTTCCGCACTGACTTCAGGATCCCGTAGGCAAAGCCGGCCGTAGCCGACGCTTCGAGGTAGGAGGTCGGGTCCATGACGAGCGTGTGCCAGAGGCCGGTCTCGTCCTGGGTCTCGGCCAGCGTTTTCACCTGTGCTGCGAGCGTGTCGATCAGGAAGGTGCGGAAAGCATCGCCGGGTTTTAGATCGAGGATCTCGATGATTTCGGGGATCGCGATGGTCACCCAGCAATTGCCGCGCGCCCACAGCGCCTCAGCGAAATTGTGCCGGCCGCCAAAGTCCCATCCGTGGAACCAGAGGCCAGTCTTGCGATCGACCAGATATTTGATGTGGACGAGGAACTGGCGCTTGGCTTCTTCCAGATAGTGAGGGCGGTCGAGCAGCAGCCCGATCTTGGCAAGTGGCAAGACCGACATCATCAGCGTGTCGTCCCACATCTCGCCCGGATTTTCGTCATTGTAGACGATGTGCTGGAAGCCGCCCTCCTCCGTCTTGGGCAGCCCGTCAGGCGCCATCAGCCATTCGGCCCAGGTGTCGAGATAGGGAATGTAGCGCGGATCCGGCTCATGCTCGAACAGGTAAGCGAGCGTGATGAACGGCGCCACCGTGTTGATATTCTTAGTCGGCGTGCCTTCGGCAAAGCGGTCCTCAAACCACTGCTTGATGATCGAGAGCGCGGTCTTGTCGCCAGTCTGCTCATAATAGCGCCACATACCGAACAGACCGACCCCATGGGTCCATTCCCAGCCGGCCCAGCCCTTGGTGTCGATGATGCGCCCGTCCTCGAGATGGAGCAGGAATTCGCCGGTTTCGTCCTTGATGTTGACGAGGTTGCTCATCAGCCTGCTGATCGCGTCGGCAACGGTCGCGCGTGGGATGTTGTGATTGGTGGCGGCCACTTAGGCGTCTCTCCTAGGCGAGGTAGAACATCGGCACGAGCGGCCATTCGCGGGGCTTGTTATCCGGCTGGACCTCCATGATGTCGGCCATATGGTCCCACCAGCGGCGCATGACTGGGCGGCTGGGAAGATCTTCCCGCTTATGGTCGTCGCGGAGCTTCAACGTCGCGAACAGCGCGCCGGTTTCGGGATCGAGGAAGATGGAGTAATCGTAGATGCCCGCCTCGCGCAGGAGGTCCGCGAGCTCCGGCCAGATCTCATCGTGGCGCCGGCGATATTCTTCGGCCATGCCCGGCTTCAGCTGCATTCGGAAGGCATGGCTCGTCATCGCTCGCGCTCTCGCCCCTCTCTCTTGTTGAACCTGCTTATGCCGCAGCCATGAATAGAGTCATAGCCATAATTTGGAAGCGCATCCCGCAATGTGGGATTTTAGCCGAGCTTCTGCCGGCTAAGCCAATCCTGGAACAGCTGCGGCCAGTAGCGGCCGGGCCCGCCGAGGTCGCTGAGCGAGCCGAAGCCGTGGCCGCCGACATCGAAGATATGCATTGCCGAGGGCACCTTCGCCGCCCGGAGGGCCGAGAACATGGCCAAGCTGTTGTCGACCGGCACGACGGCATCGTCGGCCGCGGCGGAGATGAAGATCGGGGGCGTGTCCGCAGGCACGTTCTGCTCGACCGACCAGCGGCGGATGCGCTCGGGGCCAGGATCGCGCCCAATCAAGTTCCGGCGCGACGGTCCGTGGGCGAACGGATCGGTCATTGTGATAACCGGGTAGAAGAGACCAGCGAAGTCGGGTCGGGCCGCTACGTCGTCCTCGCCCGCCATGTTCGGGTACGTCCGCTCGGCAAAGCGGGTGGCGAGGCTCCCCGCCAGATGCCCGCCAGCCGAAAAGCCGACAACACCGGTCCAGCCGCCGCCGGCCCGCTGGCGCAGCATCCGCAAGGCCCGTTGCGCGTCCTGGAGCGGTGCGTCCGGGCCAGCCGACCAGCCGTCATAGGGCAGCCGATAGAGAAGCGCCCCGACCGTGAAGCCCCGGTCGGCGAGGAAATGCGCGATTGCGCCGCCGTCGGCTGCCATGGCGATCCGTTCGTAGCCCCCGCCGGGGGCCATGAGGAGCGACGTTCCGTTCGGCCTTTCCGGTCGCACGATGGTGAGCGTGGGACGGGTGATGCCGTAAATGGCTACATCGCCCGGCGGCGAGGTCGGCGAGCGGAGCACCGAGCGTTGAACAACCTTCACACGCTCGCCACCCGGCGGACGGCCGGGCCATAAGGGCACCACCTCGACCGGCCGCCTTGCTGCCGCAGTCTGGGCGAGCCCCGGCGCAGCGACGCCTGCGGCAAGTCCTCCGATCAGCAAGGTGCGGCGGTTGACCATCTTCAACTCCCATCCGGACGTATGCCGCTCCAGGCGATACTTGCCGGCAGCGCGAATGTTTCCGGCGGCGAAGGCCGCGCGGGATCATATTGGACCGCCTCGGGGAGGAGATGCTGCGCCAGTCGTGCGTCCGCCTTGGCAATGCCCGCAGCGACCATCCGGCCGATCTCAAAGGCGCCGTAATTGTTGTGGTGCGTCTTATCCTTGCCACCGTCGTTAAAAGCGAGGGGCGCCCGGTCGGACCCGAGCGCTTCATAGAAGGCCACGGTCATGGGAGTGAGGTCGATGAGCGCCACCTTCTCCTCGCGGGCAAGGGCACGGACCGCGTCCGGGTAAGCGCCATGGCTTGGAACAATTCTCCCGGCAGCGTCGAAATTCCGCCGTTCGGGCGATGTCACCAGGATAGGCGTTGCGCCGCGAAGCCGCGCTTCGGCGATATAGGCGCGCAAATAGGCAGGGTAGGTGGTCTCCGCATCGGCGTAGGTTTGCGGCCACTGCCTTTTTTGATCGTTGTGGCCGAACTGGATCAGGAGCCAGTCGCCCTTCTTCATCCTGGACAGCGCCTTGTCGAGCCGAAGCTCGGCAATGAAGGATTTCAGCGTCTCCCCGGATTCGGCGTGGTTGGCCACCGCGAGATCCGGACGAAAGAAGCGCGTCAGCATCTGTCCCCAGCTCGCCGCCGGCTCCGCCGTCTGATCCGTGACGGTTGAATCGCCGGCGAGGTATACGGTCGGAACGTCTGCCGGCTCGATGGCGACTGCGCTGATGGCGTTCGGGGACCCCAGAAACTCGAGCGTCAGCTTATCATCCCAGGTCGGGCTGCCGATTTCCCGCGGCTTCAGGCGCACCGCAACGCCGCCGGGCGCGTTTTCGGGAGGGGAGGCGAGTGCTGCCGTTCGAACGTTGACGATGAAGCTTCGAGTTCCGGTTCGGCCGGCGCGCGTGGCGACATCCTGAAGCATGAGGCGCCGACCCTCGGCCTTGACCGACGTTCGGGAGCCAGTCCGGCCCCCTCCCAAGGTCAGGGTGACGCGGTAGTTTCCCTCCGGCACCTTTACGGAAAAGCGGCTCTGCCCCGCTTCCCAGCCATAACCCCGCTGAGGATCGTACTCCGTCTCCGCGGAGACGGCCATATGGCCCCGTGCCGTGCCGCCGAACGCGTACTGCCGGGGGAACTGCCCGGAGGGTGCGGGAGCGGCAGCGATCATGAGAGCAGATGCAAGGAACATCATGGAGTGGGCCCGAGATCGTGGATGATGCTGCGGTCCAGCGCGCTGATCCGGGTGGCGCCGGTCAGTGCCATGGCGACGTGCATCTCGGCGCGCATCAGCTCCAGCATGTGCGAAATCCCCTTCTGGCCTGCAGCCGCCAAGGCAAATGCCCAGGCGCGGCCGAGCAGCACCCCGTCGGCCCCTAGCGCGAGCATCCGGACGACATCCAGGCCGGAACGTATCCCGCCATCGGCCAGGATCTTGAGGCGGCCCTCCACGGCGTCGACGATCGGCGGCAGGGCACGCGCGCTCGAAAGCGTTCCGTCCAGCTGTCGGCCTCCGTGGTTCGAGACTACGATCCCATCGGCACCTGCATCCGCTGCCGCACGGGCGTCGTCGGCATCCAGAATGCCTTTTATCACGATCGAGCCGCGCCAGTGGGAGCGGATCCACTCAATGTCGCCCCAACCCACCGCCGGCTCGAAGTTGTTGCGCATCCAGGCGAAAAAATCTTCAAGGCCGGTATTCGGCCCGAGGACGGGCGCGACGTTGCCGAGCGCGTGCGGCCGTCCGCGAAGGCCGACGTCCCACGCCCAGCGGGGGCGCGTCATCGCTTGGCCGAAGCGGCGGATCGCGCCCT
>JADDQD010000162.1:0-8938 GCA_016781555.1 Pseudomonadota bacterium
AACCATTTCGGAGCAGATGGACGAGGGGTGGTCGCTCGCGGACGGGCAGTCGCAGTGGCGTCAGGTTGCAAGTGACGCGCATGTGCTTGCGAACACGTTCGAAAGGCGCGCCGCCGAACTCCTAGCCGCGCCGATGACAGATCCGCTGGCCGCGGAGCCATTCATCGAGGCCGTCGGGATGGCCGGTGCCACGAGGGTGGCGGCCCGGCTTGCAACCGGCGACGATGCAGCGGCCAGGCGCGCAGCCGACGAAACGGCGCGCAAGCTGGCGGAGCTGGTAGGTGCTGTTGACACCACCGAAGCCGCTCTGGTGCGGGTGCGTGCACGAAAGGTTGACCCGGGATCTCGAGAATGGGGCGAGGCGCTGTCTGTTGCCGCGGAAGCTGTCCAGCCAGCTGTTGCCGCGCTTCGCGACCGGCAGGTCACGGCGGCCACTACCAGGCTTACTCTCGGGGAGCTGGAGGCGCGCGGGATACGAGGACGCGACTGGATCGAGCTTGCACGGCAGGAGGAGAGTTCGCCCTTCATCTGTCTGCTCCCGCAGGGATAGAGTCCGGTCTGACTCCGATCAGTAACGGGACCCGCTGAAGAGAGGCTCGGATACACACTCTATCAAGGGCTGGTACTTTGGTACACTCCGGAAGACTCGCGTCTCGCATCTTCCTTGTGCCCGATCACGTTCGGTCGAGGGGCTGCATTGCTCCTGCCGCGAGCGTTTTGCTAATACAGCCGCATGAAGGGAACATCGACTGCTCGAACCATTCTCGACGTAGTTGTCGAGTACTCCTTCGTCTCATCTGACCATAGCAGCCACTACTCGCTCGATCGGGCATGGTACGCTGATACAGGGGAGACGCTGTTCCTCGAAGGCTCCGATTGGTTCGCCGGCGAGCCCCACGACCATTTAGACAAGCTGGCGGATGACGTGATCGCCTCGCTGGCTGACGATCTGAGCGAAGGTCGCGCTTACCTCCTTCGCCTGAAAATGGAGACTCCGGACAGCGGCCCATCGATGCATCGTCAGTTCGTCTATACCAGAGCACGGTGGGCTCCCCGCGAGGATTGATTCAGCACGAGCGGAGGCTGGCGGGGGTTTGGTGCCGGCCGACGACGGATTCCTACGTGGACATCTGCACTGCTCCGCACCAAGCTCAAAGATTGTTCCTCTCGAGCTTGCCGTTCGGAAGCGGCTCGACCGCACCCAGCCAGCTCGATTGTCGGAACCATGCTGACGCTCTAAGCGGCCGTCCATTCTGCCGCTTCAGATTCCACGAAGCGGACGGTCGTCTCGTCGCCGACACGCCCCCACCTGATTCCAAGGGTCTGACTAGCCTACTTTATTCTTGACCGGGCGCGCCCGAGCTTCGAACGTGGTGCAATGATGGTCCAGGAGGAGCCGTCGCATGGGGGTGGTATGATCTGGGAATCCGAGATGTGGTGCCGGGCGGTGGGGCGGGTCTGCTCGTGACCCAGCATTTCTTCGAGTCGCCCATTCTTAACTCGCCCTATGCCGCTCCTGACCGGAATTGGGAGTTGGACGAGGCGGGTCAGCCCACGAACCGTATCCTGGCGAACCGGCGCAAGAGCGCCCTCGTTTCACCCATTCCTAAGCCTAAAAAGATCAAGCCAAAGGGGCAGGCGGAACTATACGCCGTCGGTGACGCAGAGGGGGCCGAGCAGGAGTATAATCCAACGGAGGTCATCAACGGCATCCGCTCGGCCGTGGAGAGCTGGCGGGCGCTTCCTGAGAGCCAGTGGAACGTGACTCCCTCGACCGCGCGCCTGCTGCGGCATTGGCGGACGCATGAGTTCGCCAATCAGCGCCCCTTCTTCTGCCAGGTCGAGGCGGTCGAGACGGTTATCTGGCTTACGGAGGTGGCGCCGCGCACCTCGGCGAAAGGACGTCGCTTCTGGGCTCATCTCGAGGCTGCCAATCAGGCATCCAACCCCGAACTGACGCGCCTCGCGCTCAAGCTCGCCACAGGCGCCGGCAAGACGACCGTGATGGCCATGCTGATTGCCTGGCAAACTGTTAACGCCATCCGGCACCCCGATTCCAAGCGCTTCACCAAGGGGTTCCTAGTCGTCGCACCAGGCATCACCATCAAGGATCGGCTGCGCGTCTTGCAGCCCAACGATCCCGAGAGCTATTACCGGGCGCGGGAGATCGTGCCGGAGGACATGCTCGCCGAGCTCGGCCAGGCGAAGATAGTCATTACCAACTATCACGTCTTCAAACGCAAGGACGAGGTCCCGCTCAACAAGGTCCAGGAGGCTGCGCTGGCCACGAAGGCGAAGCCGGAAACTGATGGCGCGCTCGTCCGCCGCGTGGCGGGCTCACTGATGGGCATGAAGAACATCGTCGTTCTCAACGACGAGGCGCACCATTGCTACAGGGAGCGGCCGCTGACGGAGGAGGAGCGGAAGGCTCTGAAGGGCGACGATCTCGACGAAGCCAAGAGCAATAATGAGGCTGCGCGACTTTGGATTTCGGGGTTGGAGGCGGTGAAGCGCGTCCTCGGCATCCGCCAAGTCTACGACCTCTCCGCCACCCCTTTCTTCCTGAAAGGGTCGGGCTACCGGGAGGGATCGCTGTTCGGCTGGGTGATGAGCGATTTCAGCCTGATGGACGCGATTGAGTGCGGCATCGTCAAGCTGCCGCGCGTGCCGATCATCGACAACGTCCCGGGAGGCGACAGCCCCAAGTTTCGCGACCTTTGGGAGGAGATCAAGAAAGGGCATGTGCAGCTGCCGAAGAAGGGCAGGGCAGGCGCGGGAGCGCTCAATCCGCAGCTGCTGCCCCCGATCTTGTGCTCGGCGCTCGATGCGCTGTACGGCCACTATGAGGAAACGCAGAAGCTCTGGCGCGAACATGAGATCGGCGTCGATCCGGTCTTCATCGTGGTGTGCAACAACACGGCCACGTCAAAGCTCGTTCACGATTACATCGCAGGATACGAGCAGGTGATGAGCGACGGTTCCAGTCGGCTCGTCGCGGGCAAGTATCCTTTGTTCCGCAACGCTGACCCAGACCGGCCAGACGTGACGCCAATGCGGACGCTGCTCATAGACAGCAGCCAACTCGAATCCGGCGAGGCTATCAGCGACGAATTCAAGAAGGCGGCTGCTGCCGAGATCGAGAGGTTCAAGGAGGAGTTGGTACAGCGGACCGGCGATCGTCGCGCGGCCGAAGGCGTCACGGACGAGGCGATCCTGCGCGAGGTGATGAACACTGTCGGCCGCAAGGGGCAACTCGGCGAACACATACGCTGCGTCGTCTCGGTCTCAATGCTGACGGAGGGCTGGGACGCGAACACAGTCACCCATGTTTTGGGCATTCGTGCGTTCGGCACACAGCTTCTCTGCGAACAGGTGATTGGCCGGGCGCTGAGGCGCCAATCGTACGCCGTTCAGCCCGACGGCAAGTTCAAGGTCGAATATGCTGATGTGTTCGGCATACCCTTCGACTTCACCGCTCAAGCCGTGAAAGCGCCGCCCGCGAAACCCGACAATCTCGTCACGGTGCGCGCGGTCAGCCCCGACCGCGACCATCTTGAAATCCGCTTTCCTCGGGTCGACGGCTATCGCGTCGACTTGCCTCAGGAACGGGTGACCGCCAGCTTCGACGCTAATTCGGAGTATGAACTCAATCCGCTGGAGGTCAGCGCCACCGAGACGGTCAACTCAGGTATAATCGGCGAGACCGCCGACTTCACATTGAAGCATCTCGAGGGCGAGCGGCGCTCGACCATCATCTTCAAGCTGTCGAACTACATTATAGAGCGCTACTTCACGGACGAGGATGGGCGGCCGAAGCTCCACCTCTTCCCGCAAATCAAGGCTATCGTTCGCACCTGGATGGACAATTATCTCACGTGCACCGGCGGCACGAAAGAGGCGCAACTTCTCTACCAGGTGATCACCGATAAGGTGGCGAGCCGCATCCACGATGCCATCACTCGCGCAAACAGCGGCGGAGGCGCAGTCAGGGCGATCCTCGACCCGTACAACCGCGACGGTTCCACGCGGCACGTGCTATTCACGACGTCCCGAGCGCGCTGGGAAACCGATCCCAACAAGAGCCATGTGAACTATGCGGTGCTCGACAGTGACTGGGAGGCTGAGTTCTGTCGCATCGTCGAGAAGCACCCGCGTGTGCTCGGCTACGTCAAGAATCACAATCTTGGCTTTGAGGTGCCCTATCGTGGTGGGCCGGAGGTGAAACGATACCGGCCCGACTTCATCGTTCGGGTGGACGATGGACGCGGACCCGAGGATCCGATCAACTTGGTCGTTGAGACCAAAGGCTATCGTGGCGAAGACGCCAAGGACAAAGCGGCCGCAATGGAAACATACTGGGTGCCAGGCGTGAACAACCTCGGCACGCATGGCCGGTGGGCGTTTGCAGAATTTCGCAACGTTTGGACAATCAAAAAAGAATTTGAGGACCAGATCGAGAGCTGGGTTGATGCCCTCATCGAACGGTCGGTTGAGGAGGGGGCAGATGAGTTTCGACAGCACGAAGAATACGCTCGAGAAGCTGCTGGAGCAGGTTGACGAAGGGAGCCTCCAGCTCCCGGAATTCCAGCGTGACTATGTGTGGACGGAGGAAGCGGTCGTGGGCCTCCTCGCCAGCATCGCCAAGGGCTATCCGGTCGGCGCTCTCCTCCTGCTCGAGCGGGGCGGCGAGGTCGATTTCCAGCCGCGCCCAATCGAGGGTGTGGAAGTTCCGAAGCGCACTCAGCCCGACCTGCTGCTGCTCGACGGACAGCAGCGCATGACCTCCCTCTATCAGGTGCTGTGGACCGAACGGCCGGCCTATCTGAAGAACACCAAGAACCAGAAGGTGGAGCGCCACCTTTTCGTTGACATCCGCAAGGCAGTCGGCGCCGCCGTGCCATTCGAGGATGCGGTGGAGATCATGCCTGGCGATAAACGGCGAATGAAGCCATTCGGCCGGGAGATCGATTTGGATCTTTCTACGCCCGAACTCCAGTACGCGGCGAACATGTTTCCACTCGATCGCGTCTTCGACGAGGACGAGTGGCTCTGGGGATGGCGGGATTTTTGGCGGGGGCGTGACGTCGATACCTATGATCTGGAGCGTCAGTTCAAGCAGGTGATCCTCAAGCGCATCCAGAAATACGAGATGCCGATCATCAGGCTGACGAAGGAAAACGGCCGCGAGGCTGTCTGCACCATCTTCGAAAAAGTGAACGTTGGCGGCGTGAAGCTGGATGCGTTCGAGCTGGTTACGGCGATCTACGCAGGTGATGAGTTTGACCTGCGGCGCGACTGGTCTGGCACGCCGGACCAACATGGCCGTCTCGGCCGCATTCGAAAATCGACGCCGGAACATGGCGTGCATTCGGACCTAAAAAGCCTGGAATTCCTGCAGGCTTGCACCGTGCTGCACACGCGCGAGGTAAGAGCCGCCGCCGCAGCAGCCGGCAAGGAGGGTCTCGATCTGCCGCAGGTCAGTTGCAAGCGTGAGACGGTCCTGACGCTGCCGCTCGCGTCGTTCCTCAAGCATGCCGACGCGGTGGAGCAGGGCTTCGTCGAGGCCGGCGGCTTCCTCAACGAGCAGAAGATTCTGTGGGGCCGCGATGTACCCTATCCCCCGCAGGTGGTTGCGCTGGCTGCCCTGTTCGCAAGCCTCGGGCCGGCCGCCAAGAACGCGCTCTACCGAGAGAAGCTGGCGCGCTGGTTCTGGTCGGTCGTGCTCGGCGAATATTATGGTAGCGCGACGGAGAGCAAGATCGCCCGCGACGTACCGCAGCTGATCGATTGGCTGCAGGGCGGGCCGGAACCGCGCACCCTCGAGGAAGCGCTCTTCCAGGTCTCGCGGCTGCACAGCCTGCGCTCGCGCGGTTCGGCCGCCTACAAGGGCTTTCACGCGCTCCTGATGCGCAGCGGCTGCCGCGACTTCATCAGCGGTAAGGCGGTCGAGCTGATGACGGTCTACTCCAACCCGCTCGACATCCACCACATCTTCCCGAAAGCGTGGTGTGAAGCGCGAAGTATCCCGCCCCGGGTCTACAACTCGATCATCAACAAGACCGCGCTCTCGGCCGAGAGCAACCGCGCGATCGGCGGCAACGCCCCTTCCATCTATCTGACTCGGATCGAGAAGAGGACGGGGCTCAGCTCGGAGCAGCTAGACGACATCCTGCGCACGCACCTGATCGAGCCGGCGCATCTGCGCGCTGACGACTTCGAGGCTTTCTTCGCGGATCGTGAGCAGAAGCTTGCCCGCCTCGCCGCCGACGCCATGGGCAAGGCCGTGGTCGGCGGTGAGCTGGCTGACGACGGAGCGGCTGAGGACGTCGAGCTCAGCGTCGATGAGGAAGAGACTCTGGAGGAGGCAGCCTGATGCGGCAGCGTTGCACGTTCATCGCCGACGAGCAAAGGATTCAGCTCGCCTACTTCGAGAAGCACTTGGGCAACCTGGCGGGCCATCTCAACCGCCCGTTCCAGCTCAAGAAAGACTTTCGTCTCCATGGTCTTCTGCCCCACGTGAGAGATGCGGCCGGAGCGCTGTTCGACAAGCTCCGCATCCAGTTCCACCCGTATATCGGCCACGGCCGTTCGTCGCAGGCCTGCTGCATCAACTTCCTCATGCCGTTGGCGGACAAGCCCGAGTTGCTTGGGCGCTGGGTGGGCGGGCTGCTCGACATTCCGGCGCCTGAGATGCTGCCGATCGAGAAGGAGGCGGCCGCGCCGCATCGTTATGTTGCGTTCGAATATACCGGGCCAGACGATCGCGACTGGCTGGGGGAGGCCGAAGGTGGCGTACCGCAGCGCGGGGCGCATGCCACCGCCTCGGACGCGGCGGTCGCATTCATAGACGAGGAGGGGCGGCAACAGCTGCTGCTCATCGAGTGGAAATATTCCGAGGAGTATCGCAGCCATCGTCTGTCGGAGGACAAGAAAGGCAAGCGGATCAGGCGCTACGGCGACAAGGCATTCGCTCCGAACGGGCCGATCCGCAGCGATCTCGGGCTGACGCTCACCGATTTCTTCCACGAGCCCTTCTACCAGCTCCTGCGCCAGCAGATGCTCGCCTGGCAGATCGAGCGGGCAGGGGCCTTCGACCGAGTCCGTGTCCTCCACCTCTCGCCGAGCGGGAACCGCGCCCTTCACGAGGTGACCGCGCCCGCACTCCGCTCGGTAGCCGGCCACGCGCATACGGATGCCTTCGCCGCCTACCGCGCCACCCTTGCTGATCCGGACGCCTTCCTCGAGCGCTCGATCGAGGAGGCGTTTGCGCTGCTCGCTGGCGAGGCCGAGTGGTTCGGCGCGCTGGCGGAGCGTTATCCGACTTTGTGCGCGTCTCAGGCTGCTGGAGCAGCCGCAAGTGCATAAGAGGCTCGCCGTTATCAAGACGGGCTGGTGCGACAGCTATGACAACCAAGATGCCCACGGCAATTTCGGGCATCTAATCGAAGGCGGCGACGGCGCAGAACGCTTCAATATGCGTCCGACCGCGCGCGGCTTCGAGGTCTACGCCCTTCCGAAGGGAGAAGACACTCCGCCACTGCCGGAGCCTGCGGACCAGTGGACGATCGTTCACGTCGCCCGCGATCCCGCCGAGGGCAGGATGAAGGTGATCGGCTGGTATGAGGACGCGACCTTCATCGGTTCTTACCGCAAGCGGCACAGTGCGGACGGGGTAGATCGCTCGATCTACTGCATTGAGGCACCTCGCGCTTTCGAGGTGCTGCCGATCGATCGGCCGGCCATAGATCATGATCGCAGGTTCGGCAGCTCCGGCATCTTCTGGCTGCGCGGCAACCGGTTGTGGCAGAGCAAGAACAGCTGGGAGGCAGTGGCGGACAGAATCGAGCGAGCTGTCGCTACGGCTCGGAAGGTGGCGATGCCCGGAGCGGTGGCCGCGCAGAAGGACGGGCGTAAGTTGCTGGGCGATTCGAGGAGGACGACGGCCTCAACGGATGGCATCGAGACTGACGACGGCGGAACGCCCTACGGCCGCAGTCCTGTCGCCGAGAGCCCCGAGCATGAGGCGCTGCGTCTCTGGGCATGCAACAACCCCTTCGACATGACGGGTGACGCTGGCGTCTCATTCAGCCGCACTGAACATCCGCTCCCGTCGGGAGACCGGGTCGATGCCTTCCATCGATCGCCGGAAACTCATTGGCTGATCGAGGCGAAATCGCGCAGGTCTGGTGAGCAGGATCTGGAGCGCGGCATCTATCAGTGCGTCAAATATCGCGCCGTCACCGAAGCATTGAGGAAGAACAGCGGCGAAGATTGGGAGGTACGTACCATTCTGCTCACCGAATGCGACTTGAGTGACCGTCTGAAGGCCCTGGCTAGGCGCCATGCCGTGATCCACGTGACCCGCCACCTCGAGGACCCCGCCTGATGGCCCAGCGCACGACTAAAATCGACATCCTCACGCATGGCGAGGCCACCCGCAAGAATGCGCCGACGGCGGAGCTGGAGGCGTTCGTGCCGCCGGACGTGAAGACGCCGATCCGCGCCGCCTACGAGCGGCGCAATCCCGATCTCGATCCGCAGCTCGTCTGGCGCGGCAAGGACATGGCGGACTGGTCCGATCTCGTCGTCAACGCGCCGCCGCTCTATATACAGGAGAAGATTCACCCGAAGGCGATCATCGAAGACCTGAAGCGCGCCAGCGCGCGGCGCGCCGAGCCGGAGGCTGCGCCGGACCTGTTCGCCGACTTCAACGGCCTCGAGCCCGAGCAGCGCACCGAATTCTACCAGCACGACCAGCATTGGTCGAACCGCATGATCCTCGGCGACGCGCTGCAGGTGATGGCGAGCCTCGCTGAGCGCGAGGGACTGAAGGGGCAGGTCCAGTGCATCTACATTGACCCGCCCTACGGGATCAAATTCAACTCCAATTTCCAATGGTCGACCACCAGCCGCGACGTGAAGGACGGCAAGGCCGACC
>JADDQD010000162.1:8955-10536 GCA_016781555.1 Pseudomonadota bacterium
GAGCAGGTGAAGGCCTTCCGCGACACCTGGGCCGACGGCATCCACTCCTACCTCACCTACCTGCGCGACCGGATAACCGTGGCGCGCGACCTGCTCACTAGAGCGGCTCGATCTTCGTCCAGATCGGCGACGAGAACGTCCACCGCGTGCGGGCGCTGATGGATGAGGTGCTGGGTGACGAGAATTACGTTTCGACGGTCAACTATCAAAAGACCAGCCACGCCACGAGCGACCAGCTTCCAAACGTTTTCGATCAGATCGTCTGGTACGCTCGCAATAAGAACGAGCTGAAGTTTCGTCGTGCATACCAGGAGCGACCCACGGAAGGAGATGATGCTTTCGCCTCGCGTGACATGGCGTCTGCCGGCGCCGGCGCGTCAACGTTCGAGTTCGAGTTCCAAGGTAGGAGCTTTCATCCGGGTCGAACTCGACACTGGAAGGTACAGCGCCTTGGGCTGGAAAGGGCCGGGCGTGCTGGCCGACTCTTCGCCACGACCAACAGTCTTCGATACCGCCGGTACGACAGAGATTTTCCCGTCACCGAAACCCACAATGCTTGGACAGACACTCTCGTCGGGAGCTTTCACGAGAACGCCTATACGTAGTTCAGACGTCACCGAAGGCCGTCCAGCGCTGCATCCTCATGACCACCGATCCCGGCGACCTTGTGCTCGATCCGACCTGCGGCTCGGGCACAACGGCCTTTGTCGCCGAGCAATGGGGGCGGCGGTGGATCACGATGGACACGAGCCGGGTGGCACTGGCGCTCGCTCGGGCGCGGATCATGGGCGCGCGCTATCCCTGGTACCTGCTCGCCGACAGCCCAGAGGGGCAGCGCAAGGAAGCGGAGATCACGCGGACGCCGCCCAAGGACACGCCCACCTACGGCCGCATCCGCCAAGGCTTCGTCTATCGCCGCGTACCGCATATCACGCTGAAGTCGATCGCCAACAATGCTGAGATCGATACGATCTGGGAGGCGTACCAGGAGAAGCTCGCCCCGGTACTCGAGCAAATCAACAACTGCCTGGGGACTGACTGGGGCGAATGGGAAGTGGCACGCGACCTCGACGAAGCCTTCAATGCCGAGCAGAGGAAGCCGAAGCCGCACTCGTGGACCACGCTCTGGATGGGGATGACGCAGGACATGCGTCATTTCAATCGCATCATCCTCAAGGAGTATTGGGACCTTCGCATCGCTCGCCAGAAGGAGATCGACGCGTCGATTGCGGCTAAGGCGGACACTGAATACCTCTACGATCAGCCCTATGAGTGGAAGGATCGCGACAGGCTCTCCAAGACGCAGGAGCCGGGTGACAAGTGGCGGGTCGCGGGGCCGTTCACCGTCGAGAGTCTATCGCCGCATCGCGTCCCCGCCATGGACGTCGACGACAGCCTGTTTGACGAGCTGGAAGCGGCCGAGGGGCACCGCCAGAAAAAGGGAGGCGACGGCGCGGAAAGCAGCGACTTCGCCGCGATGGCACTCGACAATCTGAAGCGATCGGGCGTGCAGCAGCGCGATCGCGAGGACCGGCTCGTCTTCGACAGCCTGAAGGGGTGGCCCGGCGACTTCGTCTGCGC
>JADDQD010000043.1 GCA_016781555.1 Pseudomonadota bacterium
GGACCCAGGACGGGCGCCACGGTGACTCAACTGCCCCCGCTGCCGGGGTTCTTTAAGGTCGGGGGAGCGGGCGTCAACACCAGCCACCGGCGAGGCTTGCCGCCACCACCGAGCATGCTTATTCAGACCAGCATGTCAGACGATCGTGCGATGCAGGCAATCAGCCGGATTGAACGGGCGCTCGCCCGCATCGAGGCGGCCGCTTCGAGGGCGCTTGAGCCGGCCAAGGATGGTGAAGAGCTACGGCAACTCCGTGAGGTCCATCAGGCACTCCGCGGCAAAGTTGAAGGTGCGATTTCCGAGATAGACCGCATGCTTGCGGCGCGGGAAAGGGTGTAGCCATGGCGACCGTGGATGTCGAAATAGCGGCGCGCAGCTACGCGGTGACGTGCCGCGACGGGGACGAGCCGCACCTCCGGCAGTTGGCAGCTGTCGTGGATCGCAAGGCCAAGGAAGCGGCGTCAGCGCTGGGCAATATGGGAGAAGCGCGGCAATTGCTATTCGCCTCCTTGCTGCTTGCCGACGAACTCAATGAGGCACGAACGGCAAGCGCGGCGTCGGAGCCGGAGCCTGCTTTGCTCGATGCGCTGGAACGCCTTGCCGCGCGTGTTGAATTACTCGCGGAGAGGCTTGAGAATGAGGGCGGACAGCCCTATATATCATAATGACGGGAACTGCCCGGTACGAGCTTTTGAGAACATCCCTGAGGCGATAAATACATCCTTGGGGGCTGTCCCTGCCCGGGTCCTGGCCCGGATCACATGGTCCCCACCTGACGTTCAGGCGTCAGAGGATATTCCAGCAACGGCCATGGCGGTCCCGTCACCCTCCAATAAGGCGCAGCTTCGCGCCGAGGCGCTACAGCTACGGCGCACACACGCTCGCGCGCTCCTTCCGGAGCTGCGTACCGATCTTGAAGCCAAGCTCGCCCGCATCGTTCTTCCCCACCTTGTAACTGCGCGCGTCGTGGCGGGTTATCATCCGATGAAGGATGAGATCAGCCCCTACTCCATCCTCGATGCGCTGGGAGACTCGCAGGTCGCTGCTCTGCCATGGTTCCTGGGCCGGGATGGCCGAATGATGTTCCGCGAAGCGCCGGCCACGGAAGCCGGCCCCTGGGGCGTCCTTCAGCCTCCCGCGGATGCTCAGGCGCTGGCGCCCGATGTGGTGCTGGTCCCGCTTGTGCTTGCCGACCGGCACGGCACGCGCATCGGCCACGGCAAGGGCCATTATGACCGGGCTCTCTCCCACCTTCGAGAAGCTGGTTCTGCCTTCACGATCGGCATCGGCTGGGAAAACCAGATCAGTGCTGCCCCGCTCCCCGCCGACCCGTGGGACGTTCCGCTCGACGCCATCGCCACGCCGCGCGAATGGATCGTCTGCCGATGAACAAACCAACGTGGCGAAAGCCGGCCGGCATCGGCCTCATGCTCCTCATCATCTTGATTTGGGCGGTTCTGGTCGCAAGCGCGGCTGGCCTTATTGCCCGAATGCCGTGGCCGCTGCAGGCGCTCTTTTATGCTGCGGCTGGCATCGCTTGGATCCTGCCGATGAAACCGCTGCTGCGCTGGATGGAAACGGGACGCTTCAAAGCATCCTCGTGAACGGAGCTCCGTTGCGCTTGCAGCGAGAACTATTGTTCGCGGAACGAGCGCCACAAACTTCCGGTAAGCGGTTCCAGGAGGTACTGCAGCGCCGTTCGCTTCCGGACAGGCACGACGATCTCGACTGGTAGACCAGACCGCAATTGCCCGCTGCCGAGCGAGCGCCGGACGCGGTCCAGCTCTTCGGGCGCGACTTCGATCTCCGTTCGGAAGAATGACTGCCCCGTTCGCTCATCCTTGAAGCTGTCGGCCGACACGTTTCTTACCCTCCCCTTCAGCAAGGGAAGCGTCTTGTCCTGGACGCTGAGGAAGCGCACCTGAGCCACCTGGCCGGGAAAGAGATCGTCCGCATCGTTCGGAGAAACCTGGGCCTGCAACACGAGCGAGCGGTTTTCAGGAACGATCTCCATGATCGTCTGACCAGGCGCGATGACACCGCCGACCGTGAAAGCGCTGAGGCCAACCACCTGTCCGGACGCGGGTGCACGCACTTTGGCTCGGCGCAGCTCTTCCCTCGCGGCGATGAGCTTGGGAAGAACCTCAGCCAGCCGACCCTGGGTTTCGCGCAATTCGGCTGCGACCGACTCCATCATGGTGCGTCTCAAGGACAAAGCCTGCATGCGTGACTCGCCCATGCCTTCGGCGGCACGGGCGCTTTCGGCTGACATCGCAGCCTCATTGCCTCTGAGCTCTGCCTGCGCGCGCTCGAGCGCTCGAACGCGCGTCATTGGGGCGAAGCCCTTTTGCTGAAGTTCGCGAATGCCCTTCAGTTCTTCGCTGAGGATGCGGTTCTGTTCGCGCGTGGTTTCGCGCTGCTGATTGTAACCGCTTTGTTGTTCCGCGAGCTGACGTGAGCGCTGCCCGAGCACCGACTCCTGGGCCGACAAAGCGGCCGAACGCGCCTGGAGCTGCGCGACCTGCAACTTCATGGCATCCTCCGCCAGCCGGCGATCCTCCGCTGAAAGGTCTGAAAATTCGCTAGGCGGCGCAAGCCGGGCGCCCGCTCGCTCTGCGTTCAGCCTGGCCCGCTGCGCAAGAAGCGTCAGATAATCACTGGTCAAAGCCCGCTCGGTGGCGCGAAGGTCGGGCGCGGCCATTTCGACAAGCACCTGTCCCTGACGGACGCGGTCGCCTTCCTTGACGTGGATCGCCGTCACGACGCCGCCTTCGCGGTGCTGCACCGCCTGTCTGTTGCCGGACACAGCGATTGCACCGGTGGCATAAACGCCAGAATCAAGAGGTGCGAACGCAGCCCAGCCGAGAAGAACCACAAAGAACAAGAAAGCGATTGCGCCGCCGATTTTCATCTCCCGTCGGGGGTCGTCTTCCTTCCCTTCGGGAACCGTGAGCGGTGCACTCGACGGCTGCATCATCATGTTCATGCTGCGCTATCCTTTCTCGCCGGCGCTGCGAGCCGCGCCAGCACGTCCTGCTTGGGGCCAAGCAGCTGAGGCTTCCCTTCACTCAGCACCAGCAGGCGGTCTGCGGAGCGGAGGATCGCCTGGCGATGCGCGATCACGATCACGCAGGCTCCGCGCGCGCGGCACGCCTCGATCGCGCCGGTTAGAGCCGCTTCGCCTTCGGCATCAAGAAACGCGTTCGGTTCGTCGAGCACGATCAATGCGGGATCGCCGTAAAGCGCCCGCGCTAGCGCGATACGCTGCGCCTGGCCGGCCGAAAACGAGCCGCTCGGCCCACTCAGCATCGTGTCATAGCCTGAAGGCAAGCGCAGGATCAGCTCGTGCGCACCTACCAACTGGGCGGCTGCGACGGTTTTTCGGTCGACAGCTTCGGCTGCCTCACCGCGCCAGCTTGCAAATCGCGAGATGTTGTCCTTCACCGTGCCTTCGAACAGGCTTGGTTCCTGCGGCATGTAGCCGATGTGGCGCGCAAGCGCGTCGCTGTCCCAATCGGCAAAGCGCGCCCCGTCGATGCGAACCGACCCGAGTTCGGGCCGGATGACACCTGCGATGACCTTGCCGAGCGTGGTTTTGCCGGAGCCACTTGGACCGACGACCCCCAGGATCTCACCCGGTGTCGCGCGGAACGTTATCCCCGCAAGGATCGGGCGGGGCGAGTTCGACACCCGAACGGCGACTTGCTCGAGCTCGAGATGACCTTTGGGATCCGGCAGCAGGGTTCGGGGCTGCTCGCTCTCGTCGGGCGTGCTGAACAGTTCAGCCACATTGGCGAGAGCCGAGCGGGCGCTGCTGAGGTTTGCCCAGCCGCCGACCAGAGCCTCGACCGGCTGGAGAGCGCGACCAAGGAGGATGGAGGCTGCTATGATGGCGCCCGCCGAGATGTCGCCATTGATGGCAAGAAGCGCACCCAGCCCCAACGCCGCCGATTGTACGAACAAGCGGAAGAAGCGGATCGTTGCCGAATACTGGCCGCCGATGAACTGGGCGCTCAGCATCTCCTTAAGGCCAAGCGAGCGTTGCCCCAGCTGACGCTTCACCATGGCGTCGGTCATGCCAAGCGCGCGGATCGTTCCACCGTGGAATGCGGCAGTCTGCTGGGCCGCGTATGCGACGGCGAGCGAGCGGTTGGCATGCTCCACACGCGCACGAGTGACCTTTTCGTTCCGAAAGGCGAGGAAGATGAGCACGATCGTGGAAAAGATCGCGAGCACGCCCAGCCAGAAATGCAAAAGAAAGCACACCAGGATGAATATGGGTGCCCACGGTGCATCCAGGAGAGCCGCGGCGGTGGGTGTGCTGATTGTTTGCCGCACTGTGTCGAAGTCGCGCATGGCCTGTACGCTCAGTGACGGCTGGTTGCTGGACATGACTCGTCGGAGGATCTGCGGCGCTAGGATCCGGTCGAGACGGATCCCTGCCCTGGCGAGCAATCGCTGCCGAATGGCGTCCAACGCCGATAGAGTAAGCAGCGCCACAGCGAGCGCTATCGTGACGTAGAACAAAGTCATCTTGCCGCCGGTGGCGAGCACCCGGTCATAAACTTGAAGCATGTAAATGGCAGGTGCCAGGAACAGCAGGTTAAGGAGGAAACTGAACCATACAGCCGTGATAAAGTGCGGCCGACAGGACCGGAATGCCTGAGCCAGCTGCGGCGGGAGAGTGATACCTGCAACTTTCATCTCGTCACATCCACGGCCCGATATGGGCTGATGAAGCTGGTGTTCGTGATCGCATTCAATCCGGTTACACCGAATGGATCGCGAAGTCTGCTGTTCGATCAGCGCTGACGTCAGCGCTATGCACGTCAAAAGGGCAGAACCAGAAAACCAACCCTTCTACTTCGCGGCTGCGGAAGCGGCTCGGCGGATAAACGATCCGGCCGCCACCGCTCTTAGAAGAACAAGCCGATAATCCTGGGTCACGCGCGGGCTCGTCCAGCCCGCGCTCGGCCAGTCCGCCATCAGCTTCTGCAACCTCTCGGTATCCAGGATGCTGCTCGCTAGCTGGGACGCCAAGATCGACGCAACCTCCTGTTGAAGGGTGTCGCGCACAGCCGCGAGGCCCTCATACCAGTCGGCGGCTTGGTACCCTTTGCGCGTTTCCCGAAGAGCAGCATCGGCCATCCTGTCGGCCATTGCGCGTCGAGCAATGAAGCGCGTGACGCCATTCACAAGATTGTGTTCGTCAGGGATGGCCAGGCAGAACTCGATGAGGTCCCGATCCGCAGTCGGATCGCGCGTATCGACACCCCATCCTCCCAGCGCTCCCTTGTTGTAATTACCATAATCGACGCCTTTCAGCAGCCAAAGACGAGCGGCCATGCTGTCCGAGACTGGGCGAAAGCTCAGGTCCATGCCTGCAGCCCTGGCCATTTCGGCAATCTTCAGCTCATGCACCGCCTCGGCTCGAAGCGCGGTATATCCGGTGATCTCGCCATACCGCCCTCGAAGCCGTTGCAGCAGTTTCCAAATTGGGCCGGGCAAAAACGGGCCAAGCGCCTGAGCGGCAAGCGTTCCGAGGCGCATGCCGTCGCGGTGAAGCGAACGACTTTCCTGCGCCAGCCGCGCGATCTGGCCGCTCCGCAAGAGCTTTGATAGGAGTGGCATGCCCGAATAGCTGAAGCCAGCGTTGCCACGTGCCCCCGTCAGGAGGATGTTGGTTCCGGAGGTCTGCGCAGCGGCGTAGATGGCTTCCAGCCAGACGAGGTTTACGGGGTTGAGAACAGGTCGCTCGTAACGATCGAAGCCTCCGGCGAGGACTTCGAGCGGTGAGGTGGAGCCGGCCCGAATGACCACATGCTCAACATTAGGGTACCTGGCGGCCGTTGCGGCAGCGAGCGTCGTTTCATCCAATATGCTGGCGCCCGGCTGCGACTCGAAATGCTCACGCGGAGCCGATGTGAAGGCCACGATCTTGTGTTCGCGCATCGCGGCGAGCGTTGCGGCTGTTGCTGTCACGGCGCCGCTGTCCAGTCCGCCGCTCAAATGGGTGGCGACTTTGTCTCTGGTTCCCCGGAGCCGCGCCGCAACTGCCAAGTCAAGCTTCGAACGAACGCCTTCGACATAGTCGCCCGTTTTTTTGAAAAGCACCGGCTGGCTTGGGGGCTGCCAGTATCGATGCCTCTGCAAACCGGTTGCAGTCACGACGAGGAATTGGCCGGGAGCGACTTTCTTGATGCCCTCGAAGAAGGTATTTTCGCCATCTTCCGGCATCAAGGCCACGAAATCAGCCACTCCCCTCATGTCCGGGGCGCGGTCGATCTCGGGAACGGCGTGAAGCCCCTTGGGCATGGAGGCGAAACTGAAAAAGCCGTTCTCACGGTGGTGGTAGTGGAGTGGCCTTTGCCCAAGAAAGTCCCGGGCAAGCAGAAGCCGCCGCTTCTGCCCGTTCCAGTAGGCGAAGGAGAAGTCTCCTCGCAGGCGGTCGACAGCTTCCTCTTCCCAGCGCATCAATGCACGAAACAGAATGGCGGTGTCAGATAGCGCCCCGATCTCCGGGGGGGGCAAGCCCAGCCTCCTCCCAATCTCGCTTCGGTTGTCCAGTCTGACGTCTGCACAAAGGACGCGCTCGCCGAGGCTGTCCATCGCGAGCGGAGCGCCATAGCGGTCCTCGGGTAGAAGCTTGAACAGCTTACAGCCCATCGTGATGCGGCCGCTCGAAGCCAGAGCCGCATCCTCGTTCCCGTACATCTGCTGGGCAGCGAGCATGGCCCGGCACTGGTCGGCAGGATCCCTGCCGCCTCCCAAGTCCCACCAACCAGCGAGTGCAGTCATCTGATACGCATCATATTTTTAATTAATGTGAGCCCTGGGTCGCGACCTCACCTCTCGGGTCATGCGGCTAACGCTCCCCCTCTGTGGATGCCAGCCTGTAAACAGCTTTTCTGGAGCATGGATCGTCTGCCAGCTCCATTGGTTTCCTTCGCCAGACCGCATTGACAGCCAATCCTTCCCTCGACACGGTGCCAGGGAAGACCGAGCCGAAAGGGAGATCAGTAGTGGCTTCAGAAAACAAAACAAATGGCGACGACCAGCAGGTGACGGGTTGCGAGCTAGCTTCCCCGGACTTGGATGCGGGTCGCGAGTGGATGACGCCCACAATGAACAAGATGAACGCTGGTTCAGCCGAACTCACGGTCGGCACACGCGACGACGGTGTAGATTTATCCTAACGATGCAGTGCTCCGAGGGACCTTCCCTCGGAGCACCTCAAGCCTCACGCCCGGCGCTGGCACAGACCCGGCGGGGCACGATCAGAAGATGAAGCTCGTATCCGAGAGCGGGCTAGGTCCGGTGACTGTCAAGTTGATCAGGAAGTCGGCCGTGCCGTCGCCGTTCACGTCACCTTCGACGCGCCAGAGCCCTGCTGCGGCGTCGAACTCGTAGCGCAGCTCGCCCGCGGTTTTGCTGAAGGCGCGGTTCCCGATCGAGGCAAAGGCCTGATCGCCATCCAGGCCGCTGCTCGCGTCGATCATTGATAGGTCGATCTTGTCGGAGCGGGGAGCGAAATCGATGATCCGGTCAGAAGCCGACACGGTGGAGTCGAGGAGGCTTCGAAACTGGAAGATGTCGGAGCCTGCGCCCCCCGTCAAAGTATCCGCGCCGGCTCCCGCGAAAAGAACGTCATCGCTGGCACCGCCGGTGAGCGTGTCGGCTCCGGCACCGCCAAAGATGATGAGCTTTCCCGACGTGACGGCGCTGGCGTCGAAGGAGAGCGACTGGCTTGCGCCGAGCGAGCTGCCGTTCACAACCAGCCGCCCGTCGGCAGCGATGTTGCCGTCCTTCAGCACCACTTTGTACGAAGGCAATGCATTCGGGTCGCTCGCAAAGCGTCCGTTGAAGGAGAGCGCTTCGATGCTGGTGAAGGTGCCGGACGCGATCTCGAAGGTGGCCGCACCGGTGACGGAGGGCTCTTTCCCGCTGATCACCACCGCGTCGGTGCCGCCGCCGCCATTGACCTTGTCTCCCGCGCCGATGCGTCCAGCCTCGAAGAAGAAGACGTCGTTGCCTGTGCCGCCGGTGAGGACATCGACGCCATAGCCTGCGTAAACCAGGAACCGACCACCGTCCGTCTCCGCCGAGCCGTTGAAGGTGAAATCCTCCCCGGCGACCAGAGACTGCGCGTTCACTCGCAACTGCTGCCCCGCGGCAACGTTCGCCTCGATCGTCTTCAAGTGGTAGTCGTAGGAGTTGGTCCCGCTCTGCCCCCAGCGCGTGATCGTGCCGCTTTGAATAGAGACACCCTCCACCCCAGTGAGGCTCTTCGTTCCCAGCGTCAGGTCAGCATAGTTGCCCTGAAGGACGATCGTGTCGGTTCCATTGCCGCCATCGTTGTCGTCCTCGGCCGTGAAGGCACCGCCGTAGAAGAGGATATCGTTCCCCGCTCCTGCAAGAACAACATCATTTCCGCCATCACGCAAATCAATGAGATCGTTTCCGCTGCCTCCACTGATCCCATTGGCAGAGCCATTTCCGCGCAGTTGTTGCCCCGTGGATCCAAGGCCAACGAGCAACTCGACGTTGGCAGGAAGACTGTATTGCGAGAGAGCGGTGAAAATGACGTCTGCATCACCTTCGCCTGCCTTTTCGGTGACGGTCTCGTCAGCCATGTCCACAACATAACGGTCGCTGCCGAGGCCGCCGATCATCATGTCTCTTCCAGCACCGCCGATTAGAAGATCGTCGCCGTCTCCTCCCTCGAGCCAATCGTCGCCATCCCCTCCGTCAAGCTCATCGTTCCCGGCGTGCCCAAAGATGAAATCACGGCCGCCGAGCCCTTTCAGATTGTCGTTTCCACTCCTGCCAAAGATCCCGTCATCGAGGGCGCCACCGCTTATCTCGTCGGCCCGGTCGCTGCCGTCCAGCTGCGTCCGCTCGAAGTTGACGATCGTCCAGCCAGCCGCCGCAATGCTCTCATCGAAGGAGAAGGTGATACCCTTGCTTTCGTCAGCCGGTGGCCTGAAGTTGAGCCAAATGGTGTCGCCAGAACCGCTCCCGCCGTCCGCGTGCAGCTTTACCGCCCGCAGATCCTCACCGATGGATATAAAGCCGATAAGATCGTCACCGGCGCCACCGAGCAACGTCCCGTTTCCTCCGGAGAAGAAAATCCGGTCATTTCCGTCACCCCCGTCTGCGACCACTGTGCCATCCCGGAGGTGGATCGTGTCATTGCCGCCCTCACCGTGAACGGTGTCATCGCCGGTTACGCCATAGATTGTATCGTCACCGTCACCGGCGCGGATGATGTCCTTACCACCTATCCCCCGGATCGTTTCCGCCGCTGCACTGCCAGCCTGTGTAAGCGTGAAAGTGGCCTGATCGAAAGACCAGCTCGCAATCTGCTTCCCGTCCGTGTCGGCCGCGCCATAAAGGTGCACAGCCGCAAGCACATCGAGGGAACCGAGCTTGTCGGAGCTCGGGGAGTTGTAGGACAATTGCGTATTTACAATCGTGTCCAAATCCTTGGACAGCGTTGTTTCGCCGTCATGGGGGTGCTTGAACCCAAGCGCATGGCCAATCTCGTGCAGCATGAGGTGTGCAGCATCCCCGACGTCCGCGAGGCTCTCAAGAAACTTCCTGTTCAAGAAGATGTCGCTGGCAATTGCAGGTAAATTCGGGCCATTGGCCAAAAATGCAAAGCCGGAATTCGGGCGGCCTCTTAGCAAGGCTGTATCGTAAACGCCGAAGTTCAGTTCTCCTTTACCCGACTCGACTTCGAAAAGGGTGATACCGCAGGCATCGGCCCACGCTTTCAAGGAGGCACGCGCCACCGCCTTTTCCTGTTCTGTCATTGGTCGGAAGGTGGCGAGCCCTGGATGACCCGCTCCGAAATAGGTGCGAACGTAGTCGGGCACCTGCTCACTGAACGAATAGCTGACGAAAGCAGGCGTCCCTGTCACGCCACGGGCGTGGAGAGAGCCGCCGCTCAGGATTGCCGTGAAGTCGCTAACAATGGCCATTGCCTTCTCCCCCGCCCCCTGCGCGGCAAAGGCCGCGATGCAGGCTTTCTAGTTCGTCCCCCGGCGACGAACTTTGATAGGCTCGGGAAAAATGGTATCGCCGTACGAGGATTTTGAACACCCCATTTTGGGGATTGTCTTCATAGATTGAGACTCATTTTTCTCTTATTTCCGAAGATGTTCGGGAGGGTCGGTCAGCTTGATTGGACGGTTGGCGTTCCCCTTCAGCCAAGCGGCCCTGCTGGCCTTGGTGGTTGCGGGTTGCGCCCGCCCGGAGCCTGTAGCTGGTCGGAACAACCCGCCAGAGCCGCAAATCTGCACTGCGAAGGGTGGCTTTTTTGAGCGTCGCGGTATTCTCCAACAGTTGATCTGCGTGACGCCCTATGCAGATGCCGGCAATCAATGCTCCGATAAAGCGGACTGCACCGGGAGGTGTATTCTGGATCGTGGCTTGAGCAGGCACTCGCCAGGAGACACGGTGGTGGGGCAGTGTCAGCGAGATGATGCCCTTTTCGGCTGCTATGCTGAGGTTCGTGGTGGTCGCATGTTGCAGCCGATCTGCGTGGACTGAGACAGGCGCAGCACGTACGCAGCGCCAGACTTCAGGCCAGGCGCGCTCGAGGAGCTTGCTCGGTAAGTCGTTCCCGTCGCAGCTCATGAGCGTGACGTAAACCTTTAGAACAAGAACCC
>JADDQD010000240.1 GCA_016781555.1 Pseudomonadota bacterium
GAAGCCGACACGCAGCCAAGTCCATCGGGCACGGGAGCTTCGTCGCTCGATGACGCCGCCCGAGCTGCGGCTCTGGAGCGCGTTGCGCGCCCGGCCGGCAGGGTTCAAGTTCCGGCGCCAGCATCCGGTCGGGCCCTACGTGCTGGATTTCTACTGCCGTGAGGCTGCTTTAGCGGTCGAGGTCGATGGCATCGTGCATGATATGGGCAGCAATCCGGCTGGCGATGCGCGACGGGACAAGTGGCTGGCGGAGCGGGGGATCATGACCCTTCGCATCCTGGCAGCGGACGTTCTGGATTTGGATGCTGTGGTCCGGCTCATCACGGCGGAGTGCCGGTCGAGAGCGCCTTCGCGGCAATGAAGAGCCCCCACCACCGCACTTCGTGCGGTCCCCCTCCCCGGCCAATGCCGGGGAGGAGAGGAAGGTGATTTAGGCGCTTTTGCGGACGGTGCCGTGGACCAGTTCGCTGGCGCGTTCGTAGCTCATCGGGCGGCCGAACAGATAGCCTTGGATCTGGTGGCAGCCGAGATCCCGCATCCGCGTGAAATCGTCGGCGGTCTCGACGCCTTCGGCAGTGATGGTCATGCGGAAGCTGTTGGCGAGCTGGACGATCGACTGGATGATCGCAACCGTTTCCTTGCTGCGGGCGGCTTCGCGAACGAACGAACCGTCGATCTTCAGCTTGTGGAACACCGCCTTGTTCAGATAGCCGAGCGAGGAATAGCCGGTGCCGAAATCGTCGAGCGCGATGCCGACGCCAAGGGCGCGGAGCCGCTTCAGAACGTCGAGCGAGCCGGCCGTGTCTTCAAGGAAGACAGTTTCGGTCACTTCGAGCTCGATCCGGTTCGCCTGCACCTTGTAGCGGGACAGAGCGGCGTTGACGGTCGCGGGAAGCGCCGGAAGGACGAGCTGACGAGCCGAAAGGTTGACGGCCACCGTGATGTTATCGGGCCAGGTCGAAGCGGCGCGGCAGGCTTCCTCGATCACCCAGTCGCCAAGGTTCATGATGAGGCCGGTTTCTTCGGCGAGCGGGATGAATTCGGCGGGCGAAACCATGCCGCGGGTGGGGTGGTGCCAGCGGATCAAGGCCTCGAAGCCGACCAGGGTCTGGTCGCTCGCCCTGATCAGCGGCTGGTACATGAGGCGAAGCTGGCCGGCGCCGATCGCGTTCGACAAGTCCTGTTCGAGCCGGAGCTTGTGCTCGGCGACGCTGCGCATGTCGTCGTTGAAGTAGCAGCAGGTGCCGCGGCCCTGATTCTTGGCTTGGTAAAGGGCAAGGTCCGCCTTCTGGATGAGGTCGTCGACGGTCTGGCCATCGATGGGTCCGAAGGCGCAGCCGATCGAGACGCCGATCCGGATTTCGACCTTGTCGATATGATAGGGCGCTGCGACTGCGCTGATCAGGCGGGCGGCCAGATCCTCGACGCCCTTGCGCCCTTGGCCGTCCTTGATGACGATCGCGAATTCGTCGCCGCCCATGCGGCCGACATGGCCCGCATCGCCCACTTCCTTGACGAGGCGCTGTGCTACGCTTTTCAGCACCGCATCGCCTTTGGGATGGCCGAACGTGTCATTGACCGGCTTGAAGCCATCGAGGTCGAGGAACATGATTGCGCAGGGGACATTGGTCGCCTGCGCCGTTGAAAGCGCTTCGCCGAGCAGCTGCCGGACGCGGCCGCGATTGGGAAGGCCCGAAAGCACGTCCATATTGGCTAGGTTGGTGAGGCGCTCCTGCGTCTTCCTGACTTCGGTGATGTCGGAACCGACGCCACGGAATCCCTGAAAATGGCCGCCCATGTCGATGATCGGGTCGCCGGCAAGGCTGATCCAGCGCGGCCCCCGCCGCGTCTTCAGCTCCATTTCCAGATTGGTGAAGGGCTGGCGGGCGAGCAGCGTGCGACCGAGCGCACTGTTGCCGCCGAGCGATGCCGGAAGCGAATGGCCGATCAGCTGGCTCGTCGAGCGGCCGAGCAGGGCGGTCATCCGCGAGGAGATGTAAACCACGCGGTTTTCGGAATCGACCTGCCACAGCCAGCCGACGCCGCGATGTTCATATTCACGCAGCAGCAGGCGGACCGCTTCAGCCTGGCTGCGGACCTTGGCAAGGGCGCGAAGCTGCGAATGGGTCCAGCCGGAAAGGCGGGTCACTCCGAAGGCGGCGATGGCCGCAATCGCTGCGATCGTCGCGGGGATCTTCGGGTCGATCGTCGGGGTGCCGAGAAAATAAGCGATCGACAGTGCGAGCGTCATGGCGCCGATCCACGCGATCGCCGCAGCCGGCACTGCGGCCAGCGTAACTGCAGCAATGATCATCGCGCCCATGGCGCCGCCGATCACGACCTGCGAGGCCGCCAGAGCGCTGCCAAAGCCGTAAGCGGGAAGCGCGCACCAGATGACCGCAAGGCCCATGGCTTCCGCGACCGGAATCCAGGCCGCACGCATCGGCGCGGAGCGGCTGCCCGAAGCTTCGGCGACGTTAATCGCCCGGCGGTAGGTGAACCAGTGGCCACCCGCCACCGCGGCGAGCCAGCCGACGATGAAGATCGGATTGACGGATTCGAACATGGCCCAACCGGCAAGCAGAGCGGAGCCCGCGCCGGCCAAGGCGAAGAAGGGAGCGAACAGGGCCGACACTTCGGCTTGGCCGTTCTGCACGTCGGCTTCGCGGAGCCGTGCGCTCGCGCCGTCGTGACCGACGTCTTGTTCCGGTATTTCTACCGGCGAAACCTCTTCCGGCGGCGGATCGGCTGAGACGGGCGCGTGATACATGATGTTCCAGTGCGTCTGGTGCGATGCCCAGTAACTACAAGGAGAGTTTTGATGGATCGTTAAAGCGGCGGAAATCGAATTGTCGGGCGCTCGAACTTGCCGGGTTGAGGCGGCGCCTAGAAGGTGCGCGCGCGGTGCTCTTCACACCCGTCAGGAGCGGTGCTGCACCCGAGCTTCAGCCGGCGCGCCCGCCTCAGGGCGGGAGGCGCTGGCGCTGCGCCGTTGCTGCTCTTTCAACCAGGGCACGAGTTCGCCCAAGGGGATCGCCTGGTTGAAAGCGATCTCCGCCACGGCGCCGTCGCACCAGCGAAGCGCGCCGGAAAGCGGCGGCAGCCCGCACAGCCTGACCACCACTTCTCCTTCCGCCAGCGGCGCGTCCACCCTCAACTTCACGCCCCCTTGCGATATCTGCGAGGTGCGGGTGCGGTAAGTGCGCGCGCCGAGTCGGAGGCCGGCGAAGCAGTCTATCTCGATGGCGGGCATCCGCGGCCGATGGCAAAGCGTGCTTCCGGCACCCTCGATGCAGGGCGTCAGCATTTCCGCAATATCGATCGGATCATCGAATTCGAGGCCGAAATCGGCACCGCGCGCCCAAGCGACCGTGCCGGTGACTTGCTGCCCTGGTCTGAGCTCGATGCCCGCGCGACTCCCCACCGCGTGTGGGAATAAACCCGCGCGGTGAGACCGCCGGTGGAAATGTTGCGGATGAGGCAAAATTCCTTGCCGGCCGCGGTTTGGAGCACGCCGACGCGGAGCAAGGTCGTATAACGCGCGCCGCTGCGCCGCTCGTCCGGCTGCTCGGGACATGCTGAACGTGTCTCGCCAAGGTCGGTCTTCTCCACTTCCGCTTCCTTTCGGAGCGGAACGGAAGCCGCGTCCCCCCGGCGCGCCCCGCTCCAGCCCGCTTCGCTCCATAGGGCCGCGGCCGTAATCGCGGGGTGAGCGGGCAACTGCGGAAACTACGGAGGCGCGTATCATCGCGCTTGTCGCTGACGGAAGATGGCAGAGCGTTGCCCGGGTCGCCATCCGGCGGATCACCATGGGAAGACAGTCCCCCGGACTGTCTTCCCATGGTGATGGTCGGGGAGAGAGGATTCGAACCTCCGGCCCCTGCCTCCCGAAGACAGTGCTCTACCAGGCTGAGCTACTCCCCGACCGGTGCGTCCGGCTCCTAAGAGCCGACGCGGGATGAGCAAGTGAACAGTGCCCCGCACTGTTCAGCCATGTCCGGGGGACATGGCGACCCTGCTCATGGTGGCGGCCTATAAGGAGGCGCATGGGGCAGCGCAAGCGCTTGGTTCCCGCCGCGCGCTTCGGTTGGCAGCCTAAGCCCGGCAGACGCCCAGCATCTCGTCCAGCCGGATGAACTTTTCGCGCGGGCTTCCTTGCCGGGCGCGGGCCGCTTCTGCGGCTTCGATCCTTTGCCAGTCGCAAAAGGCCACTGCGTCGACCCCGCGGCTCTGCAGCAGCGCGTCGAGGCCCGTCGCGCCTGCTTTGGCGCTGCTGTCCTGCCCGAGCGCAGCTGCGATCTTGTCGGCGACTTCGAACCCGTCCGGGCGGTTGGTCCCGATCGTGCCGCTTGGGCCTCTTCGCGCCCAGCCGACGCAGTAAAGCCCGTCCCCGATAACACCGTCGCGATTGGCGAAGCGGCCTCCGCTCTCGTCGTAGGGCACGCCCTCGACTGGCGGCGTCCTGTAGCCGATGCAGCTGACGATGAGCCCGCACGGGATGGTGTAGGTCTCGCCGGTCCCGACCGCGCGCAGGTCCTTGTCGAGGCGGGTCCGCTCGACAATCAATCGCTCGGCTCTGTTGTCGCCCTCGATCGCCACCGGACTGGCATAAAAGTCAAACGCGATCTTCTTGGGTTTGTCGGTGGGGGCGGCGGCGAAACCCCGAAGATGGGCAACGGATTTGCGGAGGCCGGGATCGAGCGCGGCATCCTCGCTCTCGGGCGGGAGATCGGCGGCGTCCACGTGAGGCGCGGCCTCGGCCAGGTGGCCGAGCTCGCCCAGCTCCTTGGGCGTCATCGCGATCTGATGCGGTCCGCGGCGGCCGAGGATGTGGATGGTTCGAATGGCGGAGGCGGCGAGCGCTTCGAAAGCGTGGCCGACGATGTCGGAACCTCCAAATTCCTCCGAAGTCTTGGAAAGGATCCGCGCGACGTCGAGCGCGACATTGCCGTTGCCGATGATCGCCGCCGCCTCCACGTCCAGCGGCGGACCGAGATCGGCAAAATCGGGGTGTCCGTTATACCAGCCGACAAAGGCCGCCGAGCCGAACACGCCCGGAAGATCGCTGCCCGGAATGTCGAGGGGTCTATCCTGCGGCGCCCCGGTTGCAAGCACAACCGCGTCGTAAAGGCCCTGGAGCTCGGCGATCGAAACGTCGCGGCCGACCAGCACGTTGCCGACGAAGCGGACGTGAGGCGAGAGGTGCACTTTCTCGTAGCGGCGGGAGACCGCCTTGATGGACTGGTGATCGGGGGCGACGCCGCTGCGGATGAGGCCGTAGGGGACCGGCAGGCGGTCGACCATGTCGATCCGCACCTCCTCGCCGAAACTCTTCTGAAGCGCTTCGGCGGTGTAATAGCCGGCGGGGCCAGACCCGATTATCGCCACGTGCCGCATCGCCAGCCTTCTCCTTCGACGATCAAGTCGTGTCTAGCGGGGTTCAGCCGCGTCTTCTGTCCTCGAGCAACTCGGTGCCCCTGCTGCGGAGCAGCCCCTCCACCTGGCCCGCGAACAGCGACAGAATAGCAGGCAGCGTCAGCTCGACATGAACCACCGTCTCGCGGACATCGAGATGGCCGGTCACCTCCTGCCCCATCGCCTGCACGCGGAGGTTCATCCGGTCGCCGTCCCAGCCGGATTCGACGTGCGCCGAACCGCTGGGGATGTGGTCCTTGAGCCGCCCGATGCCGCTTCCGATGCGTCGTTTCGCTTCGGCTGCACCAAGCTTGTGGGGAAGATCGATCACAATCGGCTTCGTCATCGGGGAAACTTAGCCCGGGAAAGCGCGACCACAAGCGATTTCGCTGCCGTTGCGCCCGCAGCACAGTCGCCGGGAATGTGCGAAACCGGTGATTAACCTATTTCAACTTTCGTAAAGCAGCTTAGTCTGAAGCGGTTGGCAGCGGGGGCTGCTGCTGACGTGGGGGAAGCAAATCATGATCCGTTTTTCGCGCGCCGCACTTTTAACGACGCTGTCTTCGCTCGCGCTCGCCGCAGCGCCCGCCTGGGCGCAGAATCAGGATCCGCCCGGTGAGCCCCTCGAGACGACGGACGAGCAGATCGCCGCCGGCGACACGATCGTCGTCACGGGGACGCGGCGCACCGACCGAACACTGGCCGAAAGCCCCGTCCCAATCGACGTCATCTCCAGCGAGGCGCTGACCGAGACCGGCTATACGGAGGTCAACCGGATCCTCAATCAGGTGGTCCCGTCTTTTAACTTCCCGCAGCCGTCGGTGACCGACGGCACGGACGTGCTGCGTCCGGCAACGCTGCGCGGGCTTTCGCCCGATCAGACCCTGGTGCTGGTGAACGGAAAGCGCCGCCATCCCTCGTCGCTCCTCAATCTCAACGGGTCGGTCGGGCGCGGCTCGGCGGCTGTGGACCTCAACACGATCCCGCCGCTGGCGATCGATCGGATCGAGGTGCTCCGCGACGGCGCCTCCTCCCAATATGGGTCCGACGCGATTGCGGGCGTGATCAACATCCAGCTCCGTCGTCGCCCGGGCGGGCGCGCCCAAGTCACTTACGGCAGGTATATCACGTCGCTGGCGGATGTTCCTGAAGTGACGGGAGTTCAGCGTCAGGGGAATGGCGAGCCGGTGCTCGACCGCGACGGTAACTTCGCCCTGATCACCACCGGCCGGGACCGCCGCGCGCGCGACGGCGACACGGTGACATCGGCGGCCACATACGGGTTCCAGATCGGAGCGACCGGCTTTTTGAACATCACCGGCGAATATCGCAATCGAGAGGCCACCAACCGCGCGGGCTATGACCCGCGGCGCCAGTTCCCGCTCGTGGGCGGTCGTTCCGACCCTGGCGAATTCACGTTCAACCGCCTCAACCACCGCTACGGCGATGCCGAAACCCGCGACGTCAACCTCTTCGTCAATGCGGGCACCGACCTTACCGCCGACATCGAATTCTACACGTTCGGAAGCTACGGCAGCCGCCAAGGCGAAAGCGCCGGCTTTTATCGCCGCGCCAACGATGCCCGGAACCGCAACTTCTCAGCCTCGACGACAACGTCCGTGCCTTTCTATCCGGCAGGCTTCCTGCCGCTGATCACCAGCGACATCGAGGATTATTCGATCGCAGCCGGGGTTCGCGGGCAGCTCGGTGAGTTGAACTGGGATCTCAGCCACGTCTACGGCCACAACGCCTTCGACTTCGGAGTAGCGAACAGCTTCAACACTTCGTTCGGCGCGGCCAGCAAGACCCGGTTCGACGCCGGCGGCCTCCGCTTTGGCCAGCACGTCACCAATCTCGATGTCCAGCGCCCGATCGCGGTCTCTTTCCTGAGGGAACTCTCGCTCGCGGCGGGGGCCGAATATCGGCACGAGAATTTCGACATCGTCGCCGGCGAAGAGCAGAGCTTTGCCGCTGGGCCGTTCGCCAGGTTGGGCGCGCCCGCCGGTGCGCAGGTCTTCCCGGGCTTCCGCCCGGCAAACGAGGTCAATGCGAAGCGCGACAGCTTCGCGGGCTACGCCGAGCTTGACGCCGACATCATCGAGAACGTGACGGTACAGCTTGCCGGTCGCTACGAGAATTTTTCGGACTTCGGCGACACGCTGACCGGCAAGTTCGCCGCCCGCGTCGCTCCCGTGAGCTGGGCTTCCCTTCGCGGCTCAGTATCGACCGGCTTCCGGGCACCGTCGCTTCAGCAGCAATTCTACGCCACCAGCTCAACGAACAACATCGCGGGAGTCGGCCTGGTCGAAATCGGCACCTTTCCGGTGTCGAGCCCGGTGGCGCGCGCCCTCGGCGCGCAGGATCTGGAGCCTGAGGAGTCCGTCAACTACGGGATCGGGGCCACGCTAACCCCGGGACGGTTCAATCTCACGGTCGATTATTATCAGGTCGATATCGACGATCGGATTGTGGTGACCGAGAACCTGCAGGGCGCAGCGGTGGTGGGGCTGCTGCGGGGCGCTGGCTTCAACAACATCACCTCGGCACGTTTCTTCATCAACGGCATCGATACCCGCACCCGCGGGTTCGACGTCGTTGGGACTTACAGCATTCTCGCTACCGGCTTCGGTAATTTTACCCTCACCGGCGGCTACAATCGCAACAAGACCAAGATCACCGACCGGGCGGCACTCCCGACTCTTCCAAACCTTACCCTTTTCGGCCGGGTCGAGTCGCTGAGGATCGAGCGCGGGCAGCCGCGCGACAAGATCAACCTCGGCCTCGATTGGGATTACGACGCGTTCGGCGCCACGATACGCACCAACCGCTACGGCGAAGTAATCGCCACCGGCGCGACCGCGGCAACCGACATCGAACTCGAGCCCAAGTGGATCACCGATGTCGAATTCCGGATGAAAGCCACGGATCTGTTCCAGTTCGCGATCGGCGCGAACAACGTGTTCGACGTCTATCCCGACCGGCTTCCGTCGGAGGGCGCGTTTGGAGTTACAAACGCGTTCTTCCCCTATTCGAGCTTCTCCCCCTTCGGCTTCAACGGGCGCTTCGTTTACGGCCGGATGTCGCTACAATTCTGAGCTGGCGGGAAAAGAGCAACTTCCACGTGCAGCGCTAGCTTACGACCGGAGTTGAATTGCTGGGTCAGGCAAGGTTCGCTGTTGGCGCGAGCCTTCGCGCGGCCGAGAAGCGTGCTCACCGTCGGGGGGCAGGCGCGATGGCAAGGCCGTCGCCATTCTTGCCGGCAGCGAGCCGCCGCAGCACACGGCCCGTTGCGAAATCCACTTCGGCGACCTGATCACGGCCCGTTTCCGCCGCATAGAGCCGCCGGCCGTCGGGCGAGAAGAGGATGGTCACCTGCGCTGCCTCCCTTTGGCCACTGACTCGTAACTCGCGAACCACCTGGCGCGTCGCTGCGTCGATCACCGTCAGGGTGCCGGCGCCGAAATTGGATGTTACCACCCAGCGCTCGTCGGGACTGGTCAAAACCCGGATCGGGACAGCGCCGGTCTTGACCTCCGCCAGGCGCGCGAAGCTCGCGGTATCGAACGCCTGGACGCGCCCACCTTCGAGGTCGCCGACCCACAGCTCTCGCCCGCCGCGGGCGAGCGCAATCCCTTCCGGGCGCCCGCCGACGGCAATGTCCCGTAGCTTGGTACCGCGGTTGAGGTCGATCACCGTTACACTGCCCGCCGCGATGTTGGCCGTGTAGGCGCGGCTCCGGTCGGGGGACACCACCACCATGTGGGTCCCTTCCTGCTCGGTTGCGACCGCGCTCACCGCGTCATTCCGGCGTGTGTCGACAATCGTCAGGCTCCGGCTGCGCTCGGTGGTGGCGACCAGCCGGCCATCGGCAAGCCACACGAGCCCGTGCGGGGCCTGGTAGGACGACAAGTCGATGCGGCGCGTCCGTGTGCGAGTAGCGATGTCGAAAATGTCGATCGCCGCTTCGCCGTAAGCGACCACCGCAGCCTCCCGTCCATCGGGGGAGATGGCGATCTCGTGGGGCATGCGGCCTCCCGCAGCCCGGGTCAGCTCCCGGCCCGATGCAAGATCGATGAAGCTTATGGTGTCCTCACCCTTGTTGCCGACCAGCAAGGTTTCCGCCGTTGCTGCTCGGCGTTCGCCCGTTTGGGTAACGGGTGCGCAGGCCCAGACCAGCATTGCCGCCACCGTTGCGATCGTGCGTTTCACCATGCCGCTCCTCCTCTGGGTCCGCTAATCGTAGTGGAACGCTGGCCGATCGTCAGCGTAATATAAGCTGGGTAACGTAGCAGCGGATTTGAAAATCACTCGAAGATGTCCTATATCTTTGACATGCAACAATTAATCCGGATCGCAGCGCTCGCGCTGGCCGCTTTGTTGGCGTCTCCCTCCCTTGCTTCCTCGCCCGCCGAAGGGCAGTCAAAAGCCGATTATCTGGCGTGGCTCGCCAAGAGCCCTGCGGCGCGCGCGAAGGTGCTCGGCTTCAAATCATTCTTGGACATGAAGAATGTGGACGGAGTGATACCGACCTGGCAGCTCGTCCGGACGGCCAGCATGTGGCGCGAATGCAACGGACCTCGCTTCGAGGTCGCGCCGTTCACGGAATGGACCCACATCGCCGAGACGCTCCGCTTCGTCGAAAATCATGTCGAGCCGGTGATCGGCGAGGTGGAGGCGCTCTCCGGCTATCGCAACGGGGATCTCAACCAATGCTCGGGCGGTGCCAAGGCGAGCGCGCACCGGCACTTCTTCGCGCTTGATCTGACGCCGGTCCGCGATATCGGCCGGAGCGCGATGATCCGCAGCCTGTGCAGCATCCACCAAGGGCGCGGCGGCGGTTATGGCATCGGACTCGGCTTTTATACGGGGCTTCGCTTTCACGTGGACTCCAAGGGCTTTCGCAAGTGGGGCAGCAACGGCAGGGGCGAAACGTCCCCGTGCGTGACGGGCGCCTGAATTTCCGAGTCTACCGTTCCAGCTGCCTCGGCGGCGCTTCGATCCATCGACGCGCGGGAAATCCACTGCTATCGGCGGCACAATTCCCCGACATTGGCCTCCGCCAGTGGCCCAGTCTCACATTGGCAAATCGAAGTGACCGACCTTTCCAGAATCCGCAATTTTTCGA
>JADDQD010000147.1 GCA_016781555.1 Pseudomonadota bacterium
TCCATCCGCCGCCGGATGATCGAGCAGGGTTTCACCGAATTCCAAACTCCGATCCTGACGGCCTCCAGCCCGGAGGGCGCGCGTGATTACCTGGTTCCCTCCCGCGTTCACCCGGGCAAGTTCTACGCGCTTCCCCAGGCGCCGCAGATGTTCAAGCAGTTGCTGATGGTCGCAGGTTTCGATCGCTATTTTCAGATCGCGCCTTGCTTTCGCGACGAGGATGCCCGGGCCGACCGTTCCCCCGGCGAATTCTACCAGCTCGACTTCGAGATGAGCTTTGTCACGCAAGAGGATGTGTTCAACGCGATCGAGCCGGTGCTTGCAGGCGTGTTCGAGGAGTTTGCGAACGGCAAGCGAGTGACCCCGGCGGGCGCGTTTCCCCGGATCCCGTACCGCGAGGCGATGCTTAAATTCGGCAACGACAAACCTGACCTAAGAAACCCGCTGATCATCAGCGATGTCACCGAGCATTTCCGGGGCGGCGGCTTCGGCCTGTTTGCGAAAATCATCGAGGGCGGGGGAATCGTTCGCGCCATTCCGGCAACCGGCGCCGGTACCCGCCCGAGGAGCTTCTTCGACGGCATGAACGAGTGGGCGCGCTCGGAGGGCCATGCCGGCCTCGGCTATATCAACTTGAAAGGGGGCGAGGCGGGCGGCCCGATCGCCAAAAATCTTGGCGATGAAGCCACGGTGCGGCTGGTCCAAGCACTCGGCCTCGGCGGCGACGATGGCGTGTTCTTCGCCGCCGGCAAGGAAGCGCAGGCGACGAAGCTGGCGGGCGCTGCCCGGACGCGCATCGCGGAAGAGCTCGGGTTGGTCGAAGATGGCCAGTTCGCCTTTTGCTGGATCGTCGACTTCCCGATGTTCGAGTATGACGAAGAAGCCAAGAAGGTCGATTTCAGTCACAATCCCTTTTCGATGCCGCAGGGCGAACTGGAGGCGCTGGAGAGGAAAGATCCCCTCGATATCCTGGCGTACCAGTATGACATCGTTTGCAACGGTGTGGAGCTTTCGTCCGGTGCGATCCGGAATCACCGGCCGGACATCATGTACAAGGCGTTCGAGATCGCCGGCTACAGCCGGGAAGACGTGGACCTCAATTTCTCCGGAATGATCAACGCGTTCAAGTACGGCGCTCCGCCCCATGGCGGATCCGCCCCTGGCATCGACCGTATCGTGATGCTGCTTGCCGGCGAGCCGAACATTCGCGAAGTGGTCCTGTTTCCGATGAACCAGAAGGCGGAGGATCTGATGATGGGCGCGCCGAGTGAAGTCAGCGCCAAACAGCTCCGCGAGCTCTACATCCGCCTAGTGGAGCCCACCGGTGCAGCCAAGAAGGAGCCGGCGAAGGTGGTGGCACCGGAATAAGACACTCCCTTGCGGGAGAAGCTCTCGCTGGGGATAAGGGGGTCATGACGATCGACCTCAGCCAGTACGAAGCGGGTGCCCCCTTCAAGGGCAATTACAATCAAGCACTCGAAGATCTGCAGGACCGCCTGTCCCGGATCCTGGTCGCGCATATCGTTCACCGGAAGCGGAGCGTTATCCTGTTCGAGGGCTGGGATGCGGCAGGAAAGGGGGGCGCAATCCAGCGGCTGACATGCGGTTGGGATCCACGCAATTTCTCCGTATGGCCGATCGCCGCCCCCACGAGGGAGGAGAAGGAGCGCCACTTTCTCTGGCGCTTTTGGACCAAGCTGCCCGGCGCGGGCCAGATCGCGGTGTTCGATCGCAGTTGGTATGGTCGCGTGCTTGTAGAGCGGGTGGAGGGATTTGCGAGTGAGGCGCAATGGCGCCGGAGTTATGACGAGATCAACGAGTTTGAGGCCCAGCAAGCCGACGACGGCACGGCTATGGTCAAGCTCTTCTTCCACATAACGCAGGAGACTCAGGACGAGCGGCTAAAGGCTCGGCTCGAACATCCCTGGAAGCGCTGGAAAGTGACAGGGGAGGATTTTCGCAACCGAAGCCGAAGATCGGACTATCTGCGCGCCATCAGCGACATGCTCGCGCACACCAGCACCCGCTGGGCGCCTTGGCAGGTGATCGACGGTAACAACAAAAAGGCTGCTCGAATCGCGGCGCTCACCACCATTGCAGATGCTCTCGAACGAGCGGTGCCACTGAAGCCCCCGGCGGCTTCCCCCGAATTGGAGGAAATTGCCCGCGCCGCGTTCCAGAAAGATGGTTAACGAGCCGTAACGAGCAACCTTTTGCGCCGTTCAAGGTTACAAGAGCAGCTACCATCCTTGGGGAGACTGGTTATGCGGCGGCGCACGATCACGGCCTTGCTGACCTTGGCGCTGGGGGTTTCTGCCTGCGCTTATTATGACGACTACGGCCAGGGCAGCTATTCCGGCGCCGGATTTGGCGATTACCAATATGACGGGCGCGACTATGGCCGCAGTCGTTGGGCTGGCGGCGCCGCCGGATTCGGCGGCAGGGGCGCGCACGTCCTTGATCCGTGGCTCGCTTCGACCCCGGAAGGTCAGCAGGTCGTGACGCTCGGATTCGACGACAACGACAATGGTCGGGTCAGCGAAGAGACCGCTCATCGCGCGAACGTCTGGTTCCGCGGTTATGCCGACACGGACCGCGACATGCGGCTTACCGACGAGGAAATCCGCATTGGCCTGGTGCAGGCAGCTCGGCAAGGTGCTGCCGCCGGCTACCCCTGAGCTTCAGGCGCCGGATAAAGTATCGCCACTATTTCGAAATCCCGCTCGCCGGATGGAAGCGCCACCCTGCGAAGGTCGCCGATGGCGGCACCGCGAATTGCGCGCGCGATGGGCGAGTTCCAGCTGATGGCGCCCTTGCCTGCATCGGCCTCGTCTTCACCCACCAGGGTGACAGAGCGCTCGTTATCGTCCTCGTCGATGAGGCTTACGGTGGCGCCGAAATAGACGCGGCTCTGATCGGGCTGCTTTGCGGGATCGAGCACGTTGGCGGCGGCCATTCGCTTCGACAGCCAGTTGATGCGCCGATCGATCTCCCGAAGCCGCTTGCGTCCGTAGATATAATCGCCGTTCTCCGAACGGTCGCCATTGCCTGCTGCCCAGCTGATCGTCTCGACAACCTTCGGCCTTTCCAGCGAGAACAAGGCCTCATATTCCTCGCGCAGCCGCCGATAGCCTGCGGGCGTGATATAGTTCGGCTTGTCGCTCATGGCCGCGAGGCTAGCAGGGGTCGATGCGATGCCTCAGCCCGGCCGACCAGGCTTACCCAGATAGTATGAAAGCCGCGTCCGCTCGGGCGTCCTGGCCCGCGCCGGATTCATGCTGTCATAGACCACCGCGTTTTCCAGCACGCGTTGGACGTATCCCCGGGTCTCCGAAAACGGAATTTCCTCGATCCAGCGGATCACGTCGACCCCGGGCAAGCGGGGATCGCCATTCTCTGCGACCCACCGGCGGACGTTCCCCATACCGGCGTTATAACTGGCCACGGCAAGCGGCGCGTTGCCGCCCCAATAATTGACGAGCGTCTCGAAATATTGGCTGCCGAGCATCACGTTGTAGCTTGGATCCTGCGTCAACCGACTGAGGTCGTAGGACAAGCCGAGCTTGCCCGAAACTTCCCGCGCGGTAGCTGGCATCAACTGCATCATGCCACGGGCGCCAACCGGGCTCACCGCGGCCCTGTCGAATGAGCTTTCCTGCCGGATTATGCCATGCGCCAGCGACCAATAGCGGTTCTGGGAAGGCGGAATGGATACTTCAGGGTAGCCGGCGCGCGTGTAGAAGGGGTCGCCCGAGTTGCGTGCGCTTCGCGCCACCCAGACGCTTAGATCTTGGCGGCCGATCCGACCCGCGAAGTCCGACAAAAGCGTTCGCTCGCGATCGTCCTCAGCACGCTCCGCCAGTGTCCGGATGAACAGCGACTGGTCCTCCCGGCGGCCGAGAAGGCCAAGCGTCCGCGTCGCTTCAACGACATCCCGCCGCTCGAATGCGCTGCGTTCCGCCTCCGTCAGGATCAGCGATGCGGGTGCGGGCGCCGGCACAGGTCGGCCGAGACGCTCAAGCGCCAGCTGGCCGTAGAAAAGCTCGGGATAGGCGGCTGCCTGTGCGAAATATTGCTCCGCCTCCGTGCTCTGCCCCGCTGCCTCAGCAGCGCGTCCGGCCCAATAATAGCCCTTGCTCGCCACTTGCGAAGAGCGTCCGCCGCGAGCGTAGCGGAGGAACATTTGGGCCGCGTCGGAAGGGCGGCCGAGCCGTTGCAGGGCGGCGGTGCCCGCAAGCCAGGCGAGGCTCGTATAATGGTCGCGCTCGTCTGCCGACCGGTCGATCAGCCTGGTGCCGGCAGGATAAGCATCGTCGATCTGACTGGAGATTTGATAGGCAGTAAGCCAATTGCGGTCGTTGGCCGCCCCGCGCGCCATCGCCAGCAGCGTTTCGAACCACCTTTCGGCATTGTGCGGCCGCCCGGTGAGGGTGCGTGGCTGCGCAAGGAGGGATCGCGCCGCCGCGCTCTGCTGGCCACTGCGAAGCCAGTTGGCCCGGTCCATAAGCACGCCGGCTTCGCTGCTTGCGGAGCCTCCGATCGAGCCCAGCCGGATTGCCGCGTCAGGCGCGTTGGTCTGAAGCGCGAGCCTGGCCTCGTAAACTGGGCGGCGCGCAGAGGATGCAAGCGGCAGCATTCGCAGCGCGCTTTGCGTGTCCCGATTGTCAAGCAACGCCTCCATGCGGCGGTCGTGATCCTGCTGCATCAGAGACCCGCCGAAAAGGCTCAGCAGACGTTCTTCGTCCGTTCGTGGCAACACGCCGCCGTGCCAGGCGCGGCGAGCGGCCTCCCGGGCCTCAGCCGTCTTTGCTTCGCCAACGAGAGCGAAGGCGTAGCGCGCGTGCCCTAAATTGGTGAGCGGCGGAAGACTGCGGAAGTAAGCCACCACTTCACTAGGGCGGCTGGTGTCGGGGTTGATGGCTCGCTCGGCGGTGCGGCGCATCGCCGCCTCACCCGGCCAGCCGCGGTGGCTGGCGAGAAAGGACGCGTAGGAAGAGAAAGGCAGCCCGTCGGACTGCCTGAGGCTGCGCCAGCGCTCGATGACCGAGCTGATTCGAGATGAGGCCACCGGCACCGATGGCGTGTAGCTCTGAGGCTGCGGATACTGGCCGCTCTGCGGCTGGGGATATTGCGGGATCTGCGCTCCACCAGTGGTGTCCACCACCGGCTGCGAAGAGACGGTCGCGCCGACGGCTGCGGCAGACGCGAGAAGCAGAGCAAGTGTCACAGCTTTCTTATGCATGCTGGACATGATGCAGGCCCCCTCCTTATCAGGCGCTGAATGACAGAGCGCCAATCTTAGCTCCTATGGTGGGTTTTTCGTCTCAAGTGAAGGAGATAAGGATGTTTCGCGGGTCACTCCCCGCCCTGGTGACACCGTTTTGCGACGATCTGATCGACGAGGCTGCTTTTCGCGATCTAGTCGAGTGGCAAATTGCGGAGGGGAGCCATGGCCTGGTACCTGTCGGCACCACCGGGGAATCCGCAACCCTCGACGCGGCGGAGCATTATCGCCTCGTGGAGCTTTGCGTCGAGCAAACTGCGGGGAGGGTCCCGGTGATCGCCGGCTGCGGCTCCAACAGCACGGCGGTTGCCAAGCAGAACATCAAGGCCGCCGAAGAAAGGGGCGCGGACGCGGCTTTGATCGTGCTGCCCTACTATAATAAGCCCAGCCAGGAGGGGCTTTATGCCCATTGGGTGGAACTTGCCGAAGCCTCGTCGCTGCCCATCATCGTCTACAATGTACCTTCGCGAACGGTCACTGACCTTAGCGTGGAGACGCTTGCACGTATTTCGAAGCTCCCGAACGTGGTCGGTATCAAGGATGCGAGCGGGCAGCTTGCACGAGTTACCGCCCAGCGGCTCGCCTGCGGCGCAGACTTTGTTCAGCTTTCCGGCAATGATGACATGACGCTTGGCTTTATGGCGATGGGCGGCGTCGGCGCGATTTCTGTCACGGCCAACGTTGCGCCCCGGCTCTGCGCCGACTTCCAGAATGCCTGCCTTTCGGGCGACTGGCAGACGGCGCTCAAGCTGCAGGATCGGCTCTATCCGCTGCACGCCGCAATGTTCTCGGACGCTTCGCCCGGGCCGGCCAAATACGCCCTGTCGCGTGTGCGGCCCGGTTTCCGGACGGCGGTCCGCCTGCCAATGGTGGAGCCGTCGGAGGCAAGCCGCAGGGCGGTCGACGCCGCCTTGCAACATGCGGGGCTTGCATGATGAACTTGCTCGCTCAAAATCCGATGCGAGCCGAGGTCGGCTGATGTCCCGCCCGCAGCACGCCTCGTTCGACAAGAAGAAGGTGGTCGCCGAGAACCGGCGGGCCCGCTATGATTACGCCGTCGAGGATATTTTCGAAGCTGGCATTGCGCTGACTGGCACCGAAGTGAAGTCGCTTCGCTTTGGGGAAGGTTCTATCGCCGAAAGCTACGCCGAGGTGAAGGACGGAGAAATCTGGCTGATCAACTCGAACATCCCCGAATTCAGCCACGGCAATCGGTTCAATCATGAGCCAAAGCGTCCGCGAAAGCTCCTTTTGCGGGAACGCGAGATCAACAAAATGTTCGGTGCGGTGGCGCGACAGGGGATGACGCTTGTTCCGCTCTCAGTTTATTTCAACAGCCGCGGCCGCGCCAAGGTCGAGCTCGCGATCGCGCGCGGCAGGAAGGCGCATGACAAGCGCGAGCACGAGCGCGAAAAAGACTGGAAGAAAGAGCAGGGCCGGCTGCTGCGCCAACATGGTTGAGCTGGCCAATGGTTGAACCGATCCGGCGCTGGGTCGCGAGAAATGCGCCCAAGCGCGAAGACATGCTCCACAATCGCTGGCTCCGCCCATTTGCGAAACGTGCGGAGCTGTGGCGCTTTACCCGGCGTTCGGTGCCACGGGGTGTCGCAATCGGCCTTCTGGTGGGTATCTTCCTGATGGTTCCCGGGTTGCAAATCATCGGCGCTGCATTGCTGTGCGTCCTGCTTCGCGGGAACATCCCCATCGCGGCTGCGATGACCTTTCTCAGCAATCCTGCCACAACCCCCTTCATTCTGTTCATGTCCATCATGATCGGCAACCGGCTCGGCTTTCGGGCGGATTCGAGCGCTTTTTCCGATCTCTACGGCCGTCACGCCGGTGTCGGCGAATGGGCCAGGTGGCTTGCGTCCGACGCGGCTCCGGCGCTGGTCTCCGGCCTTTTCATCATTGCCATAGGGTCGGCGGCTGTCGGCTACATCGTCTCATGGTTCGCCTGGCGCTGGTGGACAGGCCACAAGTGGAAGCGTCGCAGCCTTAACGACGGCCCGGCTTGACGCGGGAGAGAGCGGCGGGACATGAGGGTTCCTCATGGTCCACAGCGCCTCGCTTCATACGTCTGACCAAAGTCCAAGCGGCTGGCTGGTGGTCTCTGTCCTCGCGGCGGCGGCACTCTCAGCGGGCCTGCTCTTGTGGGCGATTGGCGACCTTGTCTTTTCCGCATCTTTCCTGGCAGGCCTGATCGGCCTCGGCGCCGTCCTTTTCCTCGGCTCGCGGAAGGGATCGCGCAAGGTTGCCGAGCAAGCGCAGCCCGCTGTGGACGTCGCGCTCCTGCGTGCCGCGCTCGACAGCTCGGTTGCCGCCGTCGCCATCACGGACGGCGAGGGTGTGATGATCGCCGCCAATGATGCTTATGTCGACAGGCTCGGCGGCCATGAGGGGCCTGCTGCGCTCGCGCCTGCTGCGGCGGTAGAAGCGCGGCGCAACGGCAATGCATCTCTCGAGGGCATCCGCGTCAATGGCCTCTCCCTTGGCCTCTCGGTTGAAGCGGTGGGGACTCATTTCGTTTGGAAATTCACCCGCTCCGATGAAGTCGATGTCCTTCACGAGGCGCAACGCCTTATCGCGGGTGATCCGGGGCGCAGGCTTGGGGAAGCGGGAGTGATGGCAGCGATTGCCGACAGTCACGGCAACATTCTGTCGGCGAACCGCGCCTTCGTTGCGCGTGCGTCCCTGCAAGCCGGCGCCGCAATCACGGGCACGCCGCTGGTGGACCTCATCGCCGTGACTGAAGAAGGTGAGTTTCATTTCGGGTGCGATCCAGCCGCTCCGCTTCGCATCGTGCAGGTGCCGGTGACGGACGGGCCCGACCCGCTCACTCTCTTCCTGCTTCTCGACGACCCGACGGGCTCGCGCAGCAGCGTCGGCAGAAGTGAGAGTGCGAACCTTCACGCTTTACTAGATTTCGTGCCTCTCGGCCTTGCGCTTTGCAACGTCGATGGCCGTTTCGTTTACTTGAACAAGGCCTTTCGCAAGGCCGCGGGGCTGCCGCCGGACGCTCGACCGGTTTATCCGGGTGATCTGGTGGTGGACGAGGACAAGGCCGCGGTTTCGGATTCTGTCCGCCGGTTCGCCCGAGGACCATCTTCCTCGTCCGACATGGCAGTGCGTCTTCGCAACAATGTGGATGAGCCGGTAGCGCTCGGGATCGCAGGAGCGCGGGGTCTCGGGGACGCGGCCGTGATACTTTCCTTGAAGGACAATCAGGAAGCCGACCGACTGAAGCGGCAGATTGCGCAGGCCACGAAGATGCAGGCGGTGGGCCAGCTTGCCGGCGGCGTCGCCCACGACTTCAACAACATCCTGACGGCCATTCTTGGTTATTGCGACCTCATGCTGATGCGGCACAGCCCCGGCGACAGCGACTATGACGATATTCAGCAGATCCGCTCGAATTCCAACCGAGCAGCCAGCCTCACCCGCCAGCTTCTTGCCTTCTCGCGTCAGCAGACGCTCCGTCCGCAAGTTCTTCAGCTGCCTGACGTTATCGCCGAGGTCTCGACGCTGCTGAAGCGCCTCCTCGGGGAAACTGTTAAGCTTCAGGTGAAGCACGGGCGAAATCTCGGCGCAGTCCGCGCCGACCCGGGCCAGCTCGAGCAGGTCATCGTCAACCTTGCGGTGAACGGCCGGGATGCGATGCCCCAGGGCGGTACCCTCACGCTTCAGACCTATTCGGTATCGCCCGATGATGTGCGGACGATCGGCAGCGACGTCCTTCCGGTCGGTGAATATACCGCGCTTCGCGTTACAGACACCGGCACCGGGATCCCGACGCCGATCCTTGGCAAGATCTTCGAGCCTTTTTTCACGACGAAGGAAGTGGGCAAGGGGACCGGCCTTGGTCTTTCGACGGTGTACGGCATCGTCAAACAGTCGGGCGGATTCATTTTCGCTGAATCGGAGGAGGGGAAGGGCACGAGCTTTACAATCTATCTTCCGGTGCACCGCGCAGAGGGCAAGCCCAGCGCGGCGGCAGCAAAGCCCAAGGAGCCTGCCGGCGAGCTCTGGGGCAGCGGCACCATTCTCCTCGTCGAGGACGAAGCCATGGTTCGCGCAGTCGCCGAACGGGCGCTCACACGCCATGGCTACACTGTTCTTACCGCCGAGAACGGTGAAGCAGCGCTTGAAATCCTCGGGCGCGAGCCAACGGTTGACCTCATCATCTCGGACGTCGTGATGCCCACCATGGACGGACCAACCACTGTCCGGGAGGCGCGCAAGACCCATCCTGACCTGCCGATCCTTTTCATCTCCGGTTACGCCGAGGAGCAGCTCCGCAAATCGATCGATCTCGAGCGCGTTCAATTCCTTGCCAAGCCCTTCTCCGTACAGAAGCTCGCGGAAGCGGCACGCGACGCGCTGCGCCAAAAAAGTTCCCGAGAGAAATAATTCTTTGATTTGCCACGAGGTGCGCCCTAAGCGCGGGGAAGTGTCTGCGCCCCATTCCATTCTGATCGTCGAAGACGAGCCGCTCATCTCAATGATGCTCGAGGATTTCCTCGAATCCCTTGGCTACAACGTCGCCGGGACGGTCGAAACCGTTCAGGACGCACTCGCCAAGGTGGAAGAGGGCGGCTTCGACGTCGCCATCGTCGACGTTCACCTGAAGGGAGAGCATGTCTGGCCCGTTGCCGATCGGCTGCGCGAACAAGGCATCCCTTTCATCCTCGCTACCGGTGGCCACACTACGCCGCCGCCAGCGGCGCATGCGGAGGCGCCGGTGCTCGCAAAGCCATATACGATCGACGCCATCGAACCGGCTTTGCAAGCCGCCTGCAACGGGAAGGCCTGAGTTTTACCCGCGCACGGCGCGGAAAAAAGGTCGTGCCGACATTCTTCTGTCCATGCAGCGTCGAACTTGGCAATGCGTTCGTATGTGGGCCTTGAAGCTCCTCCTCATCCCGATCCTCTTCTACCTGGCGTTTCTTGGAGCGATCTATTTCGGCCAGACCGCGCTCCTGTTCCCGACTAGGCTCGCTCAGGGTGCGCTTCCGCTTGCGGGTGCGGACCGCTTCACCGTCGGCACGACGGATGGTGAGCGCCTCCACGGGGTTCATATTCCACCGCGCCAGGCTGCTTTCAGCGGCCGGCTGCTCGTGATCGGCTTCGGCGGCAATGCCTGGAACGCCGAAGCCGCTGCCGACTATCTGGCCGGCGTCTACCCAGGGGCCGATGTGGTGACCTTCCACTATCGCGGTTATTCGCCAAGCACCGGCAAGCCGACCGCCACGGCGCTTCTGGCAGACGCGCTCCGCGTTCACGACGAAGCCGTGAAGCGGATCAAACCTGAACGCGTGGTTGCAGTTGGGTTCAGCATCGGCAGCGGCGTCGCGGCACGTCTCGCCGCCTGGCGCAGCCTCGCCGGCTTGATCCTCGTGACTCCGTTCGACTCGCTGA
>JADDQD010000083.1 GCA_016781555.1 Pseudomonadota bacterium
ACTGCCGGTGCAGCCGGCCTTCTCCTGGCCAATATCTCGCTGATGCTCGCCGCCTTGTTCGCAATGGGCGTCCATTCGAGTTTCTTTGGCCCCATCAAATATGCGATCCTTCCCCAGCATCTCCGGTCCGACGAAGTGCTCGGCGGAACCGGGCTCGTCGAGGCCGGCACTTACGGAGCGATCCTGCTTGGAACGATCGTCGGCGGAATCATCCCGCCGGAAACAGCAGCCGCGGGGGTGCTGCTGACGGCGCTGGTGGGTCGCATCGCCGGAGCCGCCGTGCCCCCTGCCCCGCCCGAGCCCGAGGCCCCGCCGCTCAAGCTCGACTGGCACATCATTCGAGCATCGATCAACCTCGTGAATGCGACCCTTCACATTCCGCGGCTGTTCCTGGCGATCGTGTCGATCAGCTTCTTCTGGGCGATGGGCGCAATCCTCGCGGCGCAGTTCCCGCCGCTGGTCAAGAACGTCCTTCATGCCAACGAACAAGTGGCAACGCTCTTCCTCGCCATCTTCTCGGTCGGCGTAGCGATCGGGTCCGTCCTCATCAACCGCCTGTTGGCGGGGCGGGTGCTCGCCAAATATTCGCCGGCTTCCGCGATCGCCATGGGACTGTTCGTCTGCCATCTCTATTGGAACGCGATCCACTGGCCGGCCTTGACGGGCGAATTGATGGACCTCAGCACCTTCGTGCGCATGCCGCGGGCAGAATGGGTGATGATCGACCTGCTCGGCGTCGCGATTGCCGGCGGCATGTTCGTGGTCCCGCTTTATGCCTTCCTCACCACCACCGTACCAAAATCCGAAACGGCCCGAACGGTGGCGGCGAATAATATCGTCAATTCCGGTGCAATGGTGCTCTCAGCGCTGATCCTGACGGGGCTGGTTCAGGTCGGCGTTTCGGTTGCCGAGACGTTGCTGATGGTCGCCGTTGCAAGCCTCGGCGCCGCCTGGCTGGGCTGGCGCCTTCATCTTGCCTGCGACTGAGCGGGCCCGCCACCCGTCACATCGAAAGAATCAGGCGAGGAAGGTCCCGAAAAAGACGAGGCCGCCGAGCCAGCCGGTCGCGAACAGCTTCAAGTCGTCGGCGAGGCCCCTATCCCGCTCCTCGTCTGCGACGTGCAATGCAAGGGCGGCAACAGCCCCGCGCCTGCCGAAGGTGCGCATTGAGGGGTAGGAGCGGTTCATGACCGCTGATTAAGAGATTCTTTACCTCTTCCTCAAGACCGTCAGGGGCACTCCGATTCGGCTGTTTCATTATGAAACAAGCAGGCTGCCTAGACCTTGATCGGATCAGGCTGCATCCGCCTCGCCGGCGGTTCGGGCGCAGCCGGGAGCGCGCTCAGCTGAACATCGCGCCGAGCAGGCCGCCGATCGCAAAGCCGGCATAGGTGCCGGATGCGGTGCCGAGCGTACCGGCGAGCAAGCCGGGCAGCAGCAGGTCCTCGCGCTTGCGGACCTCGGCCAACGCCACGGCGGAGGTCGCGCCGCCGATATTTGCGGAGGAGGCGATTGCCAGCAGATCCGGATCGAGGCGGAGAAGAGCACCAGCGCCGAACAGGATGGCCGCGTGGACGGCAAAGATGATCGCGATGAAGCCGAACAAAGCCGCGCCGAGAGCGCCCCAGGTGACCAGCGCCGCAAGGTCCGCGCTTGCACCAACCGCGGCGAGAAACAAATAGAGCCCGAACAGCCCGATCGGTCTTGAAAGCGAGAGCCGCGCCGCGGATCGAAGCTGCGCCGCGAGCAGCGCCACCGTGGTGAGGATGAGGATCACGGGGACCACGCCTCCAAAGAGCCCCGCAACGGCGCGGGAGAGGACCAGTGCCGCCGCTGCGGACGCGATCGGGAGCGCGATCGCCATCATCCCCTCCAGCGGCGGCGGCCGTGACTCTTCGGCCTCCGCAGCGAAAGTCTTGGCGGGGAAACGGGCACTGCGGGCGAGTAGCGGCGGTATCGCGATCGTCGCGAGGATCCAGGCGGCGCTCATCACATTGTCGACCACCACCATTGCGGTGAACAGACCGGCTTCCTTCACAACTCCATATTCGAGCGCGAGCAGATTGAAATTCGCGCTTCCCCCTATGTAGGTGCCGGTCAGCATGGCCCCGGCACCTGCGAAATGCCCGCCCAGCATATCGCGCGCGCCAGGCATCAGCAGCGATGCGGCGAGCACCCCAAGCATCGTCCCAACCGCACCAAGCGCGAAGGCGACCAGCATCGGCGCTCCCGCGCGCTTCACTGCGCGCAGGTTCACTTCCAGCAGAATGAGGAAAATGGCCCCGAGGGTTACTTCGCTGAAGATCGGATCGTAAAGCGCCGGCATTTCTCCAGGCGTCGGAATTACCCCCAGGTTGGCGAAAAGAGCGCCCAGCAGGATTGCGATCAACGCGCCGCCCAGGCTGCTGAAGTAACGCCGCCGGCCAAGCCAGACCGACAGCGCCACTGCGCCCAAGAGGATCGCCAGGATTGCTGTCGGATCCTTGACCAGCACAGTCAGAGCAGGTCCGCGCCGGACCGTTCCGACCTTCTCGAGATCATCTTACTCCGCCGCCTGCTGCGCTGCCTCCCAGCCGAGCACCGCCTTCGTTTCGAGGAACTCGCGGAACCCGTGATCGCCCCACTCGCGCCCGTTGCCGGATTGCTTGTAGCCCCCGAAAGGGGCCGCCATGTCGCCGCCCGAGCCATTGAGGTGAACCCGGCCTGCCCGTATTTTGCGCGCGACCGCGCGGGCATGGTCCGCCTCCCCCTGCACATAGGCAGCCAAACCGTAGATCGTATCGTTGGCGAGTTCGATCGCCTGCTCCTCGCCGTCATAGGACATCATGGCCAGCACAGGTCCGAAGATCTCATCGCGCGCGATGGCCATTCCGGGCGTGACATCGGCGAACACTGTCGGCTTCACATAATAGCCCCGGTCGAGCCCCTCAGGCCGGCCAGGTCCTCCCACGACCAGAGTAGCGCCTTCGTCGATGCCGCTCTGAATCAGTCCCTGGATCTTGTTCCACTGCGTCTCGCTGATTACCGGCCCGATCGTCGCATTGCCGTCCGGCCTACCCACGGTCACGCTTTCAGCCGCGTTTCTCGCGATCGCCTTGGCCTCGTCCATTCTCGCAGCGGGTACGAGCATCCGGCTCGGCGCGTTGCAGGATTGGCCGGAATTGTTCATCATCTGGAGCACGCCGCTCGTCACCGCTGCTTCCAGATCCGCATCTTCGAGGATGATGTTTGGAGATTTGCCGCCAAGCTCCTGCGCGACGCGCTTGACCGTCGGCGCGGCGTTTCTCGCGACTTCGATCCCCGCGCGGGTGGAGCCGGTGAAGCTCACCATGTCGACATCGGGATGTGACGACAGCGCGACCCCGACGGTCGGACCGTCGCCGTTGACCAGATTGAACACGCCCGCGGGAACGCCGGCGGCGTGAAGCACTTCCGTCCAGATATAGGCAGAAAAAGGAGCAATCTCCGATGGCTTCAGCACCATCGTACAGCCCGCGGCGAGCGCGGGCACGACCTTGCAGGCGATCTGGTTCACCGGCCAGTTCCATGGGGTGATGAGGGCGCAGACACCAATCGGCTCCTGCGTGATCAAGGTCGTCCCGCGCACCTCGTCGAACGGGTAGTTCTTCAGCACCTCAACACCAGTCTTCAGATGCGCAAGCGCGCTCCCGGCTTGCGCTTGCTGCGCCAGCCAGGCGGGGGCCCCCATTTCCTCGGTGATCGCGGCGGCAATGTCGGCGTAGCGCCGCTTGTACTCGGCGATGATGTTCTGAAGCAGCTCGATCCGGTCGGCGCGGCTGGTGCTGGAGAAGGAAGCGAAGGCGCGCTTTGCTGCGGCCACGGCTTTATCGACGTCGCCCGCCGAACCCAGGTTGATCCGCCCCGCAACCGATTCCGTCGCAGGATTGATAACTTCGAAAGGCTGCGGCGTCACCGGGCCCACCCAGGTACCGTCGATATAGAAATTCAAATAGTCTCGCATGGCCTGCTCCTCTTTAAGCTTTTATCCGGTGCGGGAACGGCAGGTGCAAGCGCATTTGCGTTGCATCATGACCCGCCGTCCTTCGATGTTGCGGGTCTAGTTGCGGGGCGGCGCCAACTCGACTTTCGGGGGCAGTGAAAAGAGCGCGACAAATCGCCGGGCCATATCATGATCGCCTTCGACTTCGATTGAGCTGAGCGGGGCACCTCCGTAGACGACGGCACCCAGGGAAGCCGGCGTTCCCGTGAACACCACATCGGCCCCGGAAGGATCTCCGCGGCTTATAACAATATTTCCTCCGCCCAGCACTCCGACATAGGTGTCCTTTCCGAAGCGGAAACCGACTTTTCCTGCCATGGAGCTTGCCGCTTGCTGGTCGATCATCGTTCTCAGTGACAGCAGGATCGAAGTCGCGCTGATCGGCAGAGTTGGATCGTGGCGGGGAGATCGTGCTGCCCACCGGCCAAGCGCCTGCATGATTGGCTCGGCCTCGAGGCCCCACTCGGTTGCTTCGTACACCTGCACCGATGCCGGTGGAGGCAGCAGCCTCTTTCGAACGAGCCCCCGCTCTTCGAGCTCCGCGAGACGCTGGGTCAAAACGTTGGCGCTGATGCCCGGAAGGTCCTTCTTGAGGTCGGAAAATCGGCGTGGGCCAAGCATCAGCTCACGCAGCACGAGAAGGCCCCATCGCTCGCCGATCAGATCAAGCGCATGGGCTGCGCCGCAGGCGTCGTCATAACTGCGTTTCGCATCGACACTACAGCCCCTGGTTTTATTTTCTAACTCCACGGTTGTAATTTAGGATGCGTTGCGCAAAAAACAAGTATGGCGAGTCGCCACCTCCGCTGCGAGTGGCCGCGGCGAAGGAAGCCGCAGCTGGAGCAATGGGAGACAGACAATGCCCCTGAAACCGGATCCGAGCATCGAGATCACCGCGTTCCGCTGGGTTCCGCCCTTCGCCCAGGGCGTGGTCCGCGATCTGCGCGTGCGCTGGGCGCTGGAGGAAGCTGGTCTCCACTACCGCGTACGCCTCCTCGATCTGCAAAGGCCGCCTGAATATCTGCGTGAACAGCCGTTCGATCAGGTGCCTACATATCGTGACTCCGAAATTCACATCTTCGAGAGCGGTGCCATCGTGCAGCACATCGGCGAGAAGTGCGAAGTGCTGCTTCCGCGCGAGACGGCGGCTCGCATGCGCGCAATCCAGTGGTCCTATGCCGCACTCAACAGCGTGGAGCCTGCACTGTGGAACCTCGCGCTCATCGATCTCTTCTACGCGAGCGAGAAATGGTCCCGCCTGCGCCGGCCCGGCGCCGAGGCCCTCGCCAGGCTCAAGCTCAAGCGGCTTTCCGACTGGCTGGGCGAGAGCGAGTGGCTGGATGACCGCTTCACCATCGGCGACCTCATGATGGTCACGGTGCTCCGGAATGTGCGGCACACCGGGCTCATCGCCGAGCAGGCCAATCTTGCCGCATATCTCGAGCGTGGCGAGCAGCGTCCGGCATTCCAGCAAGCGCTTTCAGATCAACTGGCGGTGTTTCGCGAGCACGAGCCGCAAGGAGCAGCAGCATGAGCTATGTTGATGGCTTTCTTGTTCCAGTTCCGGAGCGCAACCGCGAAGCCTATCGCGCCATGGCGGCCAAGGCCGCGCCGATTTTCGTCGAACATGGAGCCAAGCGCGTCGGTCGAGGCCTGGGAGGACGACTTCAAGGCGGGCGAGCTCAACGATTTCCACACCGACATCATCGCTGAGGATGGCGAGAGAGCGGTTTTCTCCTGGATCGAATGCCTCCTTCGAAAGAAGCACACGACGCCGGAACGGCCCGGGGCCTCGCACGGTAACCGAACGGCGTGCTGGACGGAAGAACGTCAAAAGCAAAAGGGGAAACGACGATGCGGCACGACTCAGCACAAGGGCACCTTGCTATCTCCCTGTTGCTCCTGCGCTTAGGGGTGGCGGTGGTCATGGCGTTCTGGACTGCCGACAAGATCGTGAACCCGGATCACTCCGGCGGGGTTTTCGAAAACTTCTACGGCCTTGGTGGGCTCGGAAGCTCGACCCTCACGATTATCGGAATCGTCCAAGCGCTCTTTGTGGTGGCGTTCACGCTCGGCGCTTGGAAAACAATCAGCTACGGCGCCGTCTTGCTGATGCATACCGTCTCCACTTTCTCGTCTTGGAGGCAGTATCTCGAGCCCTTCGACAATCTGCTCTTTTTCGCAGCGTGGCCGATGTTGGCCGCATGCGTGGCGCTCTTCTTGCTGCGGGACCATGATCGTCTGCTCGCCCTCGATACCCTGAGGGCGCGACAGCCGAAAGCGCGTGGCTAAAGCTTCGGTGACGCGCAGCAACACACGTGGCTGGTTGCAGTCCCTTCGTGGAGCGGCCTGGTTGCGTTCGCTCCCAGTGAACCGCCGCAACTGAGTTGCTCTCGATGCGAAGTTCCTCTAGCCGGGCTTGGTTTCGTCGGACCCGGCTCAGCCGGGTGGCTCGGCCGGGCGCCTATCCCCCGGACAATCGTTGAGCACAGCGTCACTGCGACGCTCCGCAGCGCTCTTCCGTCTTCCCGGGTACCAAAATGCTTTCATTCGCCGCGCTTCAGCGTGAGTGGTTCTCCAATCCGCGTGGGGACATCCTCGCCGGTATCGTCGTCGCGCTCGCCTTGATACCTGAAGCTATCGGCTTCTCGATCATCGCCGGGGTCGATCCTCGTGTCGGGCTCTATGCCTCTTTCTCGATCGCGGTGATCATTGCCCTGGTGGGCGGGCGGCCCGGGATGATCTCGGCCGCCACGGCAGCCATCGCCGTTCTTGTTGTTCCACTCGTCCGCGACCACGGGGTCGAGTATCTGTTCGCAGCGACCATCCTCATGGGCATCGTCCAAGGCATTGCTGGGTTCTTGCGCTTCGACCTGCTGATGCAGTTCGTATCGCGCTCGGTCATCACCGGATTCGTCAACGCTTTGGCTATCCTGATCTTCCTGGCCCAGCTCCCGGAGCTGACCGGCGTCGGATGGGAAACTTATGCGATGGTCGCGGGCGGTCTGGCCATCATCTACTTGTTCCCGCATCTCACCAAGGCCGTTCCGTCGCCGCTGGTCGCCATCATTGTCTTGTCCGCCCTTTCGATCTGGCTCACCTTGCCGGTCAACACGGTCGGGGACATGGGCGAGTTGCCTTCGTCGCTACCCTATTTCCTCCTTCCCGACGTTCCACTGTCGTTGGAGACGCTGCAGATCATCCTGCCATACTCGTTGACCATGGCGGCGGTCGGGCTGCTGGAATCGCTGCTCACGGCGCAAATCGTCGATGACCTTACCGATACGCCAAGCGACAAGGAGCGCGAGGTGAAGGGCCAGGGCATCGCCAACTTCGTCACTGGCTTCTTCGGCGGGATGGGCGGGTGCGCGATGATCGGTCAGTCGGTCATCAACGTGAAGTCAGGCGGTCACACGCGACTCTCGACGATGGTCGCCGGCCTGTTCCTCCTTTTCCTGATCGTGGTGCTGGGACGGTGGGTGGCTCAAATCCCGATGCCTGCGCTGGTCGCGGTCATGATCATGGTGTCGATCGGCACGTTCAGCTGGACTTCCATTCGCAACCTCAGGTCGCACCCGTGGCACTCCTCTGTGGTCATGGTGGCGACCGTGGTCGTCGTCGTCTGGACTCACGATTTAGCGCAGGGCGTACTCGTAGGCGTGCTGCTGAGCGGCATCTTCTTCGCCAGCAAGGTGCGCAGGCTGTTCGCAGTCCGGTCCAATCTTTCTGCAGATGGGACGACGCGGGCCTATGTCTTCACCGGCCAGATCTTCTTCGCGTCTGTGGAGCGTTTCCTCGCCGCCTTCGACTTCAAGGAGGTGATTGATGCTGTGACCATCGACGTCAGCCGCGCGCATTTCTGGGATATTTCGGCAGTCGCCGCGCTCGACAAGGTGGTGCTGAAGTTCCGCCGCGAAGGAACGAGCGTGGAGATCGTCGGCCTGAACCAGGCCAGCGCAACGATGATCGATCGCTTCGGGGTTCACGACAAGGCGGGCGCCGAAGACGTGCTGGCCGCGCATTGAGGAGAGCGACATGAAGATCATCGCCTGCATCGACGCCTCGCAATATGCGACCAGCGTCGTTGATCATGCCGCCTGGGCCGCTTCCCATCTCGGCGTCACCGTGGAAGTCCTGCATGTCATCCAGCGCAAGGACGCGGTCGCCGCGCGTCACGATTTAAGCGGCGCGGTCGGCCTAGGAGCCAAGAGCGGCCTCCTGGAGGAGCTCACCCGGATCGGTGAAGCCGAGGGCCGTCTCGCGCGTGAGCAGGGCAAGATCTTGCTCCACGCCGCCGAAGAGCGGCTGAAGGCAGCCGGAGTGCCCGTGGAGCTCTGTCATCGCCACGGCGGAATTGTCGAAACGGTGATCGAACGGGAGGCGCATGCGGACTTGGTCGTGATCGGCAAGCGAGGCGCTTCAGCCGACTTTGCCAAAGGCCATCTGGGCAGCAAGGTGGAGCGGGTCGTCAGACAGAGCGACAAGCCGGTGCTCGTCGCGTCCCGCGCGTTTCGCACGATCGGACGCGCTCTGATAGCCTTCGATGGCGGCCCGAGCGCTCGCAAGGCCGTCGGCTTTGCGGCGACGTCCCCGTTGTTCAAGGATGTCGAGCTGCACCTCGTCATCGCGGGCGGCGAGACTGATCGGAACCGGGAGGCGCTGCGCTGGGCCCGCGAAGTCCTTGGTGAACGGGCGAAGCGAGCGGAGATCGTAGTGGGCGGCGCGAATGACGTGCTGATCGCGGATGCGAGGCAATGCGGCGCGGATCTGTTGGTGATGGGGGCCTACGGCCACTCCCCGCTAAGAACCTTGATCGTCGGGAGCACAACGACCGCCGTGATCAGGGGGCTGACGTTGCCGGTGATGCTGTTCCGCTGATCGGCCGGACGCGATGACGGTCGCCGATTGAAATCCGCGTAGCTTCGCGGGACGATCAGCTCTTCGCTTTGACGGTCGGTGGCTTGGCCAGCGCCTCGCAAAAGGCGTCCGTGGCCAGCGCGATACGCGATTCTGCTGTGGCGCGGTTAGAAGCGTTGTTCTCAACGCCACGCGTCTCCGTGTTGAAGGCCAGCAGGCTGCCGGCGCGCTGATCGGGACAAAGGCTAAGATAGGCGCGAAAGCCGTTCTGATCACCGTTGTGACCGACGAAGCGCACCGCCCGGCCCTGGTCGATGAAGAACGACAACCCGCTTTGCGTCGTCTCGGCCATTCGGCCTTGGGTGAAGTCGTCGCCGGCCGCGATTTGCGGCCGCCACATCTCCTCCACCGAGGATCGCTTCAAGACGAGGTCGTAGGCCGACTGGCGCTTCGGATCGCCAAGCAAAAAGGCAGCGTATTTCGCCATGTCCGGCAGCGGCGCGTTGAGCCCGCCGTTGGAAACCGTGACGCCGGTATCGACGTCGAATGGGGCTGCGACACGTTTGCCTTCGCGGACGTGGTAGCTGCGCGACCGGTAGCGCAGGAGATGTGGCGGCGTGCGGTCGAAATAGCTGGCGTGCATGTCCAGCGGCTTCAGGATGTTCTTGTCGATATAAACTTCGAAATCCTCGCCCGAAAGCCGCTCAATCACTTGGCCGAGATAGACGATCCCGGGATTGGAATAACTGAAGCGCGTGCCTGGACGGAAGCGGACCTCGGTGTAGGCAAGCATCGCGGCCAGCTGCGTCCAGCTCCTGGGTTCGAACGGCTGCCAGTCGCGCTCACGCCACGGCCAAGTCGCCCCTCCAAAGCCAGCGCTGTGGCTCATCAAATGGCGCAGCGTGATCGCGCTCATTTCACCGAACGGGTTATGCACCGCTGCAAGCTCGGGCACGCAACGGATGATTGGGTCGTCTAGCGCCAGCAGGCCCCGATCGCGCAATTGCATGATCGCGATGCCAGTCATGGTCTTGGTGATCGACGCCCAGTGGTAAATGGTTCGGGCGTCCACGGGCACGTGTGCATCCGCGTCCTGCTCACCCCAATGGTCGGCGACCACGGTGCTGCCGTCGCGGAGGAAATAGAAGCTGCTGCCGACGATCCCGGAACGCCTCATTTCGGCCCGGTGAAGCTTGCGAAACTCGCTCAGCGCCGCCTCGAAGCTACCTTCGCCAGCCGCAGCCGGACTGGCGACCAGCGAAGCGGCAAGGACGAAAGTGGTGGCGAGCCGGCGCGGCATGGCGATCTTCCCCTGCTGTTCTGCGAAGACGCCTTGGGTTTGCGGGAGGCTCATCCACTAGGCAACTGGAATTCGTCGTTGGGCTAAGCCCATGCTCGTAGCGCTGGCCCGCTCCCGTTCAAGCCGGGCGGTCCGTTGCCAGAGCCTCCTGGCGCTCCTGCGCCGCCCACAAAGCGGGTGCGGCCGAACGACCTCGCACCGGGAATGGTATCTGGCTTCGAAACGCGTCGGTGAAGACACCGTCCACGCGTATACTGAACGAGAGCCCAGGCGCGGCATCGGCGCCATGGAACTGGTTCACGGTGTCGAACCATGCCGCATGCGAGCGCACGTAGATCTTCTCTTCAGTCTCGGGGTTCAGCATGAAGAAGCGCTTGGCGAAGTTGGTCCGGAACCAGATGAACTCGTGACACAGA